>CASGED010000079.1 GCA_949300425.1 uncultured Bacteroides sp. | reverse complement strand
CGCCTGGGCATCGTAGAAATGAGGGAACGTTACAAAAGCCATTCACACGAAATCATCGTTCCTTTCGCGCTGGAGATGGAACTCCAGGACGTCATTTTCACCATCCCGTTAAGAGGAGATAAAAAGAAACTTTTGGACCTTTCCATCCAGAATGTGAAGCAATACAAAGTAGACCGCCTGAAGCAACAAGAGAAACTAAACCCCGAACAACGTACAACCCGGCTTTTAAAAGAAATACAAGAACAACTGCACTTAGACCGTTTGCCCATGCGCATCGAATGTTTCGACAATTCCAATATACAAGGTTCCGACCCCGTAGCCGGATGCGTGGTCTTTGTCAAAGGAAAACCATCGAAACAAGAATATCGGAAATATAACATCAAGACCGTAGAAGGACCGGACGATTACGCCTCCATGCAGGAAGTCGTCAGGAGACGATATAGCCGCGCTATTGAAGAGAATACGCCCTTGCCCGACCTACTTATCACTGACGGTGGAAAGGGGCAAATGAGTGCCGTAAAAGAAGTGATAGACGAATTGAAACTTAACATTCCCATCGCCGGATTGGCAAAGGATAACCGACACCGCACTTCGGAGCTACTCTACGGTTTCCCGCCCCAAGCCATCGGCATGAAACAAAACTCGCCGCTCTTCAACCTGCTTACTCAAATACAAGACGAAGTGCACCGCTATGCCATCACTTTCCACCGGAACAAACGCAGCAAACGACAGACGGCATCGGAATTGGATGAAATAAAAGGCATCGGTGAAAAGACCAAAAATATGTTATTGAAAACCTTCAAAAGCGTCAAACGCATTCGCGAGGCCTCTCCTGAGACCTTGGAAGAGGTCATTGGAAAAGCCAAAACAGAAATTCTCCGCAAACATTTCGACGAGAATGCCCGATAAAGCGAGTGTATTTCATTATTTATTTGTACTTTTGTACAAACGAATAAAGAGAATACACCATGAGAGTAGTTATACAAAGAGCCGGACACGCTTCCGTAACCATCAACGGCGTCTGCAAATCATCCATCGGAAAAGGATTGATGATACTGGTAGGCATCGAAGAAACAGATGGGAAGGAAGACATCGAATGGCTCTGCAAGAAGATTGTAAATTTACGCGTTTTTGACGATGAAAACGGAATAATGAACAAATCCATCCTAGAAGTAGGAGGCGACATCTTAGTGGTCAGCCAGTTCACCCTGCACGCATCCACCAAGAAAGGGAATCGTCCCTCTTACATACGCGCCGCCAAGCCGGAAATATCCATCCCGCTCTACGAGCACTTTTGTGAAGCACTATCCCTCACATTGGGCAAGCCAATAGGAACCGGAGAGTTCGGCGCAGATATGAAAGTAGAGTTATTGAACGATGGCCCCGTCACCATCTGCATAGACACTAAAAACAAAGAATAAAATGACTTTAGACGAAGCCCAAAAACAAGTAGACGTTTGGATTAAACAATACGGCGTACGCTACTTCAGCGAACTGACCAATATGGCCATACTCACCGAAGAAGTAGGCGAACTGGCACGCGTAATAGCACGCAAGTACGGCGACCAATCCTTCAAAGCCGGTGAAAAGGACAATTTAGATGAAGAAATAGCCGACATCTTTTGGGTATTGGCCTGTATCGCCAACCAAACCGGAGTAAATCTGACTGAGGCTTTCCAACGAAGCCTTGAAAAGAAAACCCAACGGGACAAGAACAGACACATCAACAATCCTAAATTGAAAGCATATGGAGAATAATGAACCTACACGGAGCAAGTATGACGAAGCGTTGGCCAAATTTGAGACCAACCTGAACGATGCGGACATTGCAGCCCAAGTGGCCGCGATCATCGAAAAGAAAGTACCAGAAAATAACACAATGGAAGTAAAGAAATCCCTCTTTCATTGTATCGACCTTACGACTCTGAATACAACCGATAACGATGAAAAGGTGATGAATTTCACTAAGAAAGTGAACCAGTTCGACGAGGAACACCCCGACATAAAGAACGTAGCCGCCATCTGCGTCTACCCCAACTTTGCCGAGATTGTACGAGACACGTTGGAAGTGGAAGACGTAAAGATTGCCTGCGTATCAGGTGGATTCCCCTCTTCACAAACCTTCCCGGAGGTCAAAGTGGCCGAAACAGCTTTGGCACTCCAAGACGGAGCGGACGAGATAGACATTGTTATCTCCGTAGGCAAGTTCCTGGCAGGCGATTATGAAGCCATGTGCGACGAAATACAGGAACTAAAAGAGACCTGCAAAGAGCATCACCTTAAAGTAATATTGGAAACTGGAGCCTTAGGAAGTGCCTCTAACATTAAAAAAGCTGCCATTCTATCGATGTATGCGGGCGCAGACTTCATCAAGACTTCTACCGGAAAGCAACAACCTTCCGCTACACCGGAAGCCGCATACGTCATGTGTCAAGCCATCAAAGAATATTTTTTGGAGACAGACACGAAGATAGGCTTTAAGCCCGCCGGAGGCATCAATACCGTTCAGGATGCAATCGTCTATTATTCCATTGTCAAGGAAGTATTGGGTGAAGAATGGCTCAACAACCGCTTATTCCGCTTAGGCACGAGCCGCCTGGCCAATCTGCTTCTATCGGACATCTTCGGAAAGGAAACAAAGTTCTTCTAAACAGACTTTTATTAAAAAGACAGAGACACGAAGACACAGAGAGTAACTCATAAAACTCTGTGTCTTCGTGTCTCTGCGATTAATCTATACTCAAAGAGAACGGCCTACCACGTAATCCAAGTAAGCCGCTAAGGCTTCTCGTATTTCCTCCTCCGCATCCGTAGGAATCAATGCCACCGCTTTCGCCTTCAAATCATACATTACTTTCGTGGCATAGTCAATGCCTCCATACTGCTTGGTAAATTCTATCAAGGAAGCGATTTCATCGGCCGCAGCAATGCCGTTTTTCACCTTTCTCGCCCATTCCGCCGCCCGCTCATCACCCGTAGTGTTCAGCGCATAAAGGACAGGTAGCGTCAGTTTGCCTTCATGCATGTCGTTGCCTGTAGGCTTGCCGATAGACAGGTTATCGTAATAATCAAAAATATCATCCTTTATCTGGAAGCAAAGCCCGATGTATTCACCCAACAGACGGGCATTTTTCACGTTTTCATCGGAAGTATCTACCGACAAGGCACCGGCTTTAGTGCAGGCAGCAAACAGGGCTGCCGTCTTCTTGCTGATGACATCAAAGTAAACCTGCTCAGAAAAATCAGGATTGCTGACGTTGGAGAGTTGTAACAACTCGCCCTCGGCAAGCTCCTGTCCCAAAGAAGCTACCACATCCACAATATCATGATGACGGGTCAAAGAAACCTGCGCCAAAGCGGAAGCCAACAGAAAATCGCCCGTAAGCACAGCCACCTTATTATTATAGATAGCATTGACGGAGGGCTGACCGCGACGTTCCAAACTCTCGTCCACTACATCATCATGTACAAGGCTTGCATTATGGAGCAACTCCAGCGCCACCGCCGTACGAAGCGTAGCTGGGCAAACCGTCCCATACATACGGGCTGACAACAACACCAACATGGGACGCATCATCTTTCCACTCCGTTGCCGGATGTGTTCTATCACACGATTCAGCAAAGGATTGGAAGTAGACAACGAACCGGCAAACATGCGCTTGAACTCGTCCAAGTCCGCTAAAATAGGTTTCTCTATAATCGACAAAGTATCCATGAATTAATATTTGGGCACAAAAATACGAATAAAACGGCTAATACCGTATTTTTTTGTACTTTTACCCCTAAAAAAAGGATAAATCTATGAATACAGCCGACAAACTTTTCCTGCTCGACGCCTATGCGCTCATCTACAGAGCCTATTATGCGTTTATCAAGAACCCGCGAATCAACTCCAAGGGCTTCAACACGTCCGCCATTATGGGCTTTGTCAACACCTTAGAGGAAGTATTGAATAAAGAGAGCCCTACGCACATCGGCGTAGCCTTCGACCCCCCAAGCCCCACTTTCCGCCACGAAGCGTACGCGGACTACAAGGCGCAACGCGAGGAAACGCCCGAAACCATTCGCCTCTCCGTCCCCATCATCAAGGACATCATACAGGCCTATCGCATCCCCATTCTGGAAGTGCCCGGCTACGAAGCCGACGACGTCATCGGCACACTGGCCACGGAAGCGGGACGCCAAGGCATCACGACCTACATGCTGACACCCGACAAGGACTATGGCCAGTTAGTATCGACCAATGTCTTCATGTATCGCCCCAAGCACACAGGAGGTTACGAGGTGATGGGCGTGGAGGAAGTGAAAGCCAAATTCGACATACAATCCACCGCCCAGGTTATCGACATGCTGAGCTTGATGGGCGATAGCGCGGACAACATCCCCGGATGTCCCGGTGTGGGCGAGAAAACCGCCCAAAAACTGATTGCCCAGTTCGGAAGTGTCGAGAACCTTCTGCAACACACCAACGAGCTGAAAGGTGCGCTCAAAACCAAGATAGAAAACAACAAGGAGCAAATCACCTTCTCCAAATTCTTAGCCACCATCAAGACCGATGTCCCCATCGCGCTCGACCTGCCAAGTCTGATGCGTGAAGAACCGGATGCCGACGAGCTTCGCAGGATTTTCGAGGAGCTGGAGTTTCGCACCCTCATCAACCGCGTGCTGAAGAAAGCCGGCACTCCCCCACCCTCTTCTTCCTCCCTCGACACTTTGCCCCTCTTTGCCCAAGCCTCCGCGAAAGAAAGAGAGCCTCAAAGCGGAACTTTGCAAGGCGATTTGTTTGCGATTTCTACGGACAAGGGGACGGACGATGCGAAAAAAACGATTCTCAGCAGCTTAGAAATGCTCGATGTAGATTATCAACTCGTTGATACAGAAGAAAAAAGGCGTGAAATTATTCAAAAGTTGTTGACAACGAAAATTCTCTCAATAGATACGGAAACCACATCTACCGAACCGATGGAGGCCGAATTGGTGGGCATCAGCCTCTGCGAAGCCGAAAATCGGGCTTACTATGTCCCTATTCCTGCCGAACGTGAAGAAGCCTTAAAAATAGTCAATGAGTTCCGTCCGCTCTTCGAAAACGAAGAAATCGACAAAGTAGGACAAAACATCAAGTACGACATGATTGTCCTCCAAAACTACGGCGTGCAGGTAAAAGGCTCCTTGTTCGACACCATGCTCGCCCACTACGTCCTGCAACCCGAACTCCGGCACAACATGGATTACCTGGCCGAAATCTACCTTCATTATAAAACCATCCATATTGACGAACTCATCGGCCCCAAAGGCAAAGGGCAAAAGAGCATGCGCGACCTCTCCCCTTCCGAAGTCTACCGCTATGCGTGCGAGGATGCCGATGTCACCCTGAAGTTGAAGAACGTATTGGAGAAAGAACTGAAGGAGCAAGGCGTAGAGCATCTTTTCTATGAAATTGAAATGCCCCTCGTGCCCGTATTGGTCAACATCGAGAGCAACGGCGTTTTATTGGACACGGAAGCATTGAAGCAAACCTCCGCCCACTTCACCACCCGCCTGAAAGAAATAGAAGAAGGCATCTATCGGTTGGCCGGCGAGAAGTTCAACATAAGTTCTCCCAAGCAAGTGGGCGAACTGCTCTTCGACCGATTGAAGTTGGCGGACAAACCCAAGAAGACAAAGACCGGCCAATACGTCACCTCCGAAGAAGTGTTGGAAAGCCTGCGGAGCAAACACGAAGTCATCGGGAAAATATTGGACTATCGCGGATTAAAAAAATTGCTAAGCACCTATGTAGACGCCCTGCCCCAACTCATCAATCCCCGGACGGGACGCATCCACACGTCCTTCAATCAAGCCGTGACGGCCACGGGACGCCTTAGCTCCAGCAACCCCAACCTGCAAAACATTCCCGTGCGCGACGATGACAGCAAGGAGATACGCAAAGCTTTTATCCCCGACGAAGGATGCGAGTTTTTCTCCGCCGACTACTCACAGATAGAGCTCCGCATCATGGCACACCTCAGCCAAGACCCCAACATGATAGAAGCCTTCGTGGAAGGCCACGATATCCATGCCGCCACCGCCGCCAAGATATATAAGATAGGTATAGACGAAGTGACCCCGGACATGCGGCGCAAGGCCAAGACCGCCAACTTCGGCATTATCTATGGCATATCCGCCTTCGGGCTGGCCGAGCGCATGGGCGTTTCCCGCCAGGAAGCCCGCGAACTGATAGACGGCTATTTTGCCACCTACCCACAAGTGAAGGCTTACATGGACAAAAGCATCGAAGTGGCACGCGAGCATGGTTACGTGGAAACCATCTCCCACCGCAAACGTTACCTGCCCGACATCAACTCGCGAAACGCCACCACCCGAGGCTATGCCGAGCGCAATGCCATCAACGCCCCTATTCAGGGAAGTGCCGCAGACATCATCAAAGTGGCCATGGCACGCATCCATCAACGCTTCCAAGCTTACAATTTGAAAGCAAAGATGATTCTTCAGGTACATGACGAACTGAATTTCAGTGTTCCTATGGCTGAAAAAGAGCTTGTGCAGAAAATTGTAATCGAGGAAATGGAGAACGCATACCCAATGAGAGTGCCTCTGAAAGCCGATTGTGGCTGGGGAAAGAACTGGTTGGAGGCTCATTAACCGGCTATTTGCAAGATTTAACTTACAATCAGAAAGCAGCTAACAGAATTGAAATAATATACACTTTGTATGCAATCATATCCGGCAGGCACTCTGTCGGATATTTTTTTGCTATCAGAATAAACAAAAAGACAGGGGTAAGAAGTTCTCAATGCTGACACATTGCAAATATATAGGCAAATTATTTTCTTTATGTAAATTAAATATATACCTTTGCAGCGGTTTTAAGAGCCAAATAATAGAAAATAGTAAGTTTAACAACTAAAAGCAATATGTTATGAAAACAAATGTATCCTTCAAAAAACTGATTCTTTCATCACTCTTCTTAGTATGCGGATTGGCTGCTTCTGCCTACACCGTCAACGATTTCGTTTACAATCCGGTAGAGGTAAACGGACTGAAGGTAGAAGAAACGGTTTACCGCAACGATGGAAACACCCTAACCAACTATATGAACCATACCTACAAGTATGACGACCAGCAGCGCATGACGGAGAGCGAGACCATGAAGTGGAACGCCAAGTCCAATGCATGGGAGAAGAGCACCCGCGTATGCTATACTTACGAAGGCAACAACGTAACCACCACTTACTATCAGTGGAACCGCAAGAAAGCCGCTTACGTCTTGGTGCCCGAAATGACCGTTACGATGCAAGTCAATCAATAAACACTTTGTGTCCTAACCTTTAACGATAAAATAACAGCATCATAACTGAAAACTTTAAATAAATTCTTGAAAAGCCGGAGTGCGTGAGCATTCCGGCTTTTCTTGTTTACTAACCCTCCCAAAATGGGGCTGTAGTCACAAAGGAAGAGACAGCCCTTATTAAGGAATATTTCTTATCTTTGTGCCCTAAACTCATTAACGTACATGAGACCATCTATTCTATACTTGCTCCTTGGAGCTATCTTTATCGGTCTGTTGGCATCCTGCCGTGCCGACCGCCGTGCTGAACGCTTGTTGTTACAAGCCGATTCCCTGTTATCAGTATGTCCTGACAGTGCGCAAACCTTACTGCATGTCTGGGCGGACAGCATTGACCGCCAACCGGAGGACATCCGGATGTATTATAACCTGCTTCGGATAAAGGCCGATGACAAGACCTACGTTACACATACCTCGGACAGCCTTATCCTGAAGGTCGTGCATTACTACAAGAAAAGTCGTGACAAGCGTCTCTTGCCCGAAGCCTTGTATTATGCCGGGCGTACGTACAGTGACCTGAAAGATGCGCCGCGCGCATTGGAGTATTACCAACGGGCTATTGACGTTATGCAGCGGGAAAAACTGACGGACTATAATCTATTGAGCCGCATCTATAGTCAGATGGGAACGTTGTTTTTCTACCAAGAGCTTTATGATGAAATACCCAGTGTACTCCGCAAGGCTTACCAATGTGACCTAATACTGAAAGACAGTGCCAATCTTGTCTTCGACTTGCGGGATATTGGTCGGGCTTTTGCTGTGAAAGAACAACAAGACAGTGCCGTCTGGTATTACAATCAAGCCAGTGAAATGGCAGTGCATATAAAGGATAGTATATTATTAAGTATGGTCTATGGGGAGTTGGCTGGATTTTATGTGAATTGGGGCAATTATCCGGCGGCTCATGAAAAACTTCAGATAGCTTGGCAAACAGTTGATACGCTTAGTATGCCTATGTATTACAATAACACAGCAGAATATTGTTATTATACCAACCAATTTGACTCTGCGGTCTATTATTATAAGAAAAAATTATCTCTTGGTTCGTATTCTCAGAAAGCAAGTGCTTATGAAGGATTGGCAAAAATAGCCCGCAAACGAGATAACATCTCTCAAGCGATGGAGTATTATGAATTGTACATGCTTTATGATGATTCTCTAAAACAGGGCATTCGGACAGAGACAATCAATAAGATTGATGCCTTATATAACTATCAAAAATATGAGAAAGAAAACAAACTATTGAAATATGAGAATTCTAAGCATAAGCGTCAAATATACTTTTTGATATTGCTTGCGTTATTTTTCTTGCTATTGTTTGCTGTTTTTTGGCAAAAATACAAGCGGAAGGAACAGGCGATGTTATTCCAACAGGAAAAGTTAAAGCTCCAACAAGAAAAGTTGAAGCAATACAGCCAAGAGCAAATAGAAGAAAACAAGAAACGGATTGAAATGTTGTCTCGACAATTACAACAAGCTGAAACAGATAAGGACTTACTACGTCAAGATTTATTGTTAGCTAAACGAGAGCAGGTCGAAAAAGAGAATCAACGTATTAAAGCTGTGCAGGAAATACAACGAAAGGCCAAAGAAAGTTTATGCCAGACGGATGTATATAACAAATTTTATGCAGTAGCCAATAACGAGAAAAATCCTAAGTGCATTACTTCAAGAGATTGGAATATGCTACTAAGTCTGATAGACGAAGCATACGCTAATTTTACATCGAGACTTAGAGAATTGTACTCTCAGATTTCAGATAAGGAACTGCAAGTTTGCTTATTAATCAAAATAGGCATTACGCCTACCCAGATGGCGACCATTCTTTTTAGTTCCAAGCAAGACATTTCTTCCATTCGTTCCCGACTTTATACAAAATTGTCGGGTAGAAAAGGGTCTTCCAAGCAATGCGATTTACTTGTTCAAGACTTATAAAAGTACGCATCTTAACTTCTTAATAGATAGATTGTTTGGAATTTATTTAGGTACGCAGAAAGTACGCACGGGAAAATGCGTATTTTTTGCGTACTTCTTTTTATACTCTGTTTCATAGTACCTCACTATTTTTGCGGTATAAATTCATTCTTAAATTATAAGCGATATGAAACAAATTTTAGCAGTATTATTATTGTGTGTATGTATGCCTTCTGTTTCTATGAATAAGCCTTTTGAGATGGTGGTAGAAACAGAGCATAGATTAGAGAGTATAATTCATTTAAAAGTTAGCCCTTATGTTCGAGATGGGGTAGGTAGAGAAAAACGTTCTCCTTTCTTTATCCCCATCACCGCCTCTCATGACTTAGAAAACCTTTATCTAAATTCCCGTATGTCGATAGAGGATGCAACGATTACAATAAAAGATGAGTGGAACAATGTAATGTATAAAGTGAACGTAACCCTCTTTTCAGGTGAAGATATGGCTTTGCCTTTAAATATAGGTGAAGGAAGCTATACATTAGAAATAACGTATGGCAGTATTTGCTTAAGTGGAGATTTCGAAATCTAAAATAAAAAACTAACAACTTAAAAAACTAATCGCATGAAAAAAGTATTATGCACTGTTGCGTGCGCGTTATTGATGTTTTCGTGTACGCAAGACGACAATCTGTTTGTCGAAGAAAATCCTGTCGATGTACCTGTACAGGTTGAGTTAACTACGGCTGAAGCGCAAACCAAGTTTGCAGAGATTCTGTCAAAAGCTGTTGCTGAGAGTGAGGAAGTGCGCCAATTCATCAGAAAAGAAGCCTTGTCACGCTTTGACAACGACAACGATGTGTTCTATCCTTTCGTAAAGGACAAAATTGTTCCGGGAACCGGTGCGCAAACTTTCCGCAACATTCTGTTGTCCTATTGCAGTGAGGAGGAATTGAAGGCCATCGAAAAATCGCAACCTTTGTTGAACATCCTTGTTCCGGATTTAACTCTTTTCTGGGAATTCAATGCCCAAAACTGGGATACCAGCAGTAATGAAGTAGCCGTATTTTGCCGCAACGATGAAACCAACTCATTGTATGCGAATGGCGAGAACATCGGGCAATTGCCGGTGGGTGAAGTTCCAGGTTTTCCTTGCTTGGTTATTAAGAATAACGAACGTTTACGTGTGAACAATGCGGCTACCCGTACAGTAGATGGTGTGGGATATGAGTTTATCAGTGATGCCTATGACGGTAGCAAGCATCCTCAAACACGTGATTCGGAATTCGACCAAGTAGTGGAACCTGTACCGGGAGAATCTGCGAGTTGGATACAATTAAACTCAGATGATCCTCTTGTAAAGGCTTATTATGAATTTAAAGATGTTCCTTCTGCTTGCCAAAGAGACTACATTTACTATGGCATTACGAAAGAAAACAAACCGGGAACGCTGAATAAGAAAATCAGAGAGAAACTTTACCGTTTTAAAATCAATGGCACTGCCTTTATGGTAATAAGCGATGATGAGAAGGATCCCGAATTAGTAGAATCTTTTAGCAAGAAGGAAAACTATTATACAAAAGAAGAAATCTTGGAGCGAATTTGGACGGATGGTGCTTTTGAGATAGAATTCGTCTCTTGCGTTTCTGTGGAAGGGAATAAAGATGGAATGGAAAAGAAGATACATCTTTCTTGCAAACCGAGTGATTTATTTGCTTTGACTCAGATTCATATTCATCACAACAATAAAACTTGGTTCCATCGCGCTACAAATACTTATACTACGGATCCTGATAACTTGGTCTCTAAGTGGGTTTATCCAGAATTTATTGATACAAACAAATCTCATAATTTAGTTTTTACCAATCCATGGGATTTGTCCCAACAATCGCTTTCTATTCACATGGCGGTTTACGAAGTAGATGCTGAAGGCGAGAACACAATTCAGAAAACAATCGTAAACGAATATGCCAATAAAGCGGACTTCTCTTTAGACGGTGGAGGCGACGCTGGGGAGATTAATTTATCATCTAAATTGGGTTATGGTTTTTCTTCTACACATTCTGAAACCAGTGTCATGACATATACAAGGAAAGTTGGTTCAGATGATTTGGGAACTTTGAGTTTCTATTTCTACGACCCGGTGATAGTTACTTCAGCTGGTAGTAATACTTATTCTCTATTTAGTGCCAGCTCGGGGGACGTTATGGTCACTCTTCTCCCTACAGAGACCAGCTACTAATCACCTTAAATAAGTAAATGTACAAAATTATTAAATAATTCAGCGGGGCATTGCCCCGCTTACCAGTTACGTCCGTACGCAGTGACTCGTAGCTCGTAACTACGTACTCCGTGCGCTAAATTATCACTTAATTTTGTACACTTACTTATTTATTTTAACTTTGCCTCATCTTAACACTTAAAACAATAAAAAGATTATGATTGCAAAACTATTAAATTGCATTGAGTGCTTAGGAGCGATGCTGCTTGCATGTCTTTTTATAAGCTCATGCAGTGAGGACAATGCACCTACTATGGAAGAGCCGTTACCTGTGTACAGTTATTTTCGTGGGTATCTCAATGATGAATACGTTTGCATAGAACAAAATGTAGCGCACGATAAGCGGATAGATTATACTTCGACTTTAACGTGGAAGGGCGATACCTTTCTTGCCTATAGTTGGCGTGTGATTTTTATTGATGATTATCACAAATCCTTTAAGAATGCTCCTTCATTAAGTATGCAACTGTCTCCTTTAGTATTGGGGAGATATGACATTGAGGGGGGACGTTTTTATAATACGGAGTCAGCTATAGCCTTTAACACGGTTGAGAAAGAATATATTCCGAAATCTAATCGTCCGTTTAAAGTCTCTTTAGGCAAGTTAATTACAACTTCGCCTTATGGTCATGCCCCTTATATTGCCGGTGCAATGGAAGGCATCTTGTACAATCGAGACAATCCGATGGACAGTTTGGTTATACGTGACGCGACATTTTGTCTTGTTACCTCAGGCTGGGAGTGATACTTGAGTCCTCTTGAATGAAGACTACAGCACTACTTTATGGGGATTCGAATCCGCATAAATCGGGCTGTAGTTCTTTACGCGTCCATACAGCAGGAGGACAATAACGCAGCCCCCCAAACAGTCAGTCCAAAAACTGCTCTACCACATGGGAAACATTTTGGAAAAACATAATATAGTAAATTGGGATATACGTGATGCCCTTTTCTGTATAGACCCTCTGCTCATTCGATAACACATAGGCTCTTTGGATATGATACTCATCGTTCGACATAAATTTATCCAAAGCGCTATGAACGGTGTAATCCTTTCCTGACTTAACTTCGATAGGGATATTGGACAGGTTGTCGGCATCATCAATCAAATAATCCACTTCGCCGTTCTTCTTATTGTCATAGTAATAGAGGTTATAACCATGAGCCTTCAACTCTTGGGCTACAACCGTCTCATATACCGAGCCAAGATTTATGCTTCTTATATCGGACATCACAGCCCTGATATTATTGCGATAGAAGATGCCGGACAATATACCGACATCATTCAGATAGAGCTTTATCAAATTCTTTCCACTATTCTCAACCAATGGATAGGTAGGCGTACTGATAGCCTTCACTTCCAATGCAACACCGGCTGAAATGAGATAGTCAAATTCATCCAAATAGTCATTCGCCCGTTTCCAACTCTTGTCCTCAATGTCTTTAATAACTACTCGCTTCTTTTTATTCTCAAGATTTGACGGTATCATGTCGAAGATACGACGTATCTTTAATTTTTTAGGGTGCTCCTCTTCATACTTAGTCGCATCCACTCCATATAAATCATACGCTTCTTTCTGAACAGACCGGAACTCAACTACATTACGACTCTCCACAAATGTTTCGACAGCCTTTGGCAGACCACCTACCAACAGATATTTCTTAAAGAAATCCATCATTTTGTTGTGCAGCGCATCGGACAATGCTTGGTTGTTCATGAAACTATCCCGCATCGACTCAACGACCATTTCGCCCACACCGTTAGCATAAAGGAACTCCTCAAAGTCCATCGGGTACATGTGTTCTATATCTAAACTTCCAATGGGGACGGACTGCGTATTCTTTAATGTCACCCCCAGCAGCGAGCCACTGGCTATATACGTGAACTTTTTATCTCTCATCAAGAATTTCACAAGAGTGAGAAGATGGTCATAAGCCTGAATCTCATCTATAAAAACAAGGGTGTTCTCTTTGTCTTTCATTTTGTCGCCCGCTACCACACTTAGCGCCATATAAAAATCCTTGGTTGTCTTGGCATCGGCAAAGATTCTATCACCCAATTTGTCCTCCTCCATATTTATTTCAATATAGTTCGGGAACATTTTCTGACCCACCCAACGGACAATGTATGACTTGCCAATCTGTCTGGCACCGTCAATCAACAACATCCGGTCAGAATCCGATGAAAGATACGTTTCAATCCGCTTCGAAATTTTCCTGTATAACATAGCATTATAGCCTATTGGTTGGGTGCAAATATAATATTTTTAGGGACAACAGGTGCGTTTTCCTATAAAAAAACACCCCAAAAAACTGCGTTTTCCTATAAAAACAGGCATCAAAAAACTGCGTTTTACGGAAAACGCCTACATATCATCCATTGACAAGCCTCTGTAAGAGAGGGCATATCCCTTGAACCCACCTGTGGCGCGCAGGAAGATGGCGGCCTTTATGATGTGATTGAGCATGGCTACCTTGGTCGTTACTCCTGCGTCCACGAGTAGTTGCACATACTTCGCTACACCTCCCGTAAAAGCGTACAAAGCCAACAGGTATTCCGCCGTGTAGCTGGGATGGTATTCCGCGAGGATTTCTTTCAGCACGACCGGGGTGAACGGGCGCACGGTCATGAAGTGTGTCTGCCTGTTATACAGCGGTTCTTTCTTGTCCCCAAATATCTTTGTCATCATGGAATAGATCGAGATAATCCTCACACAAGTCCCCTTCGGCTTTGCGGGCGACAAAAAAATAAAGGATAGATTCGTCTTCGTATGCTTTCCACACAAGGGAGGTCTTGCCAATGCGACGCCGCCCCGTCACTACAGTGAATTGGGCATTGTCTTTGGCCTTTCCGCGTATCTCGCGCAGGGAAGCGATATCTTCTGTCCTGTCAAAAAATCTCATATCTTTTACCCTTTCCTCTTGCAAGTTCCGAAACAGCCATTTCGGAAACAGCCGTTTCGTAACTGCAAAGATAATGTTTTTAGGGACAACAGGTGCGTTTTCCTATAAAAAACACCGCCAATAACTGCGTTTTCCTACAATCAGATTGCGGACATTCATAAAAAGATTACTCGCCTTGATAAATATCCCTGCCGAAAGCCCAACCTGAATAGTGTTCCGGCAAACTCTTTTCCTGTCCGCCAAACGATATCCGGGCGGCACGCCTCAAGTTACAATGCAGATTGACAATCTGCTTTTCATCCGCCCGTACCCGATAGACATCGCCTTGCCGGAACACTTGGCAATTATAGCCTACCAGCGTACCGTCCGCACGCTCCAAAACAAAGGCGTTGGCCAGCATGGCTTCGCCCATGAACTTAAACAATTCGTGTACATCATTGTCCTGCGTATTCACCGTCTGCCAGTCGCTAATCATGTTGACATATTGTTCGCCGATGACAAAGCGGCGGGTGTCGTATAGCTCCGGATGCGGATTACCGAAACTCAGGGAATCTTCCGTCACGTGCGTATCGGCACTGCACGCCTGCTTCACTTGCAGATAAGGGTCTACCACGAAAGCCCAACGCAACTCGCCCGTACGGTAATCCACCAGGTGCGAAAAAGCTCCCATGGCATTCATCGTCTGGCGCAGCCATTGTTCATCGCCCGTCAACAGATAAGCATAGTAAGTGGCGTAGGCACGCCAGCCACTCCAGCCGTGCGGGGAGTTGAACATATTGGGCAACATCTGTACATCGTATTGCGCTTCCCAGTAACGCATCGTACCGCCGCGCCGCCGCGCGTCGGGCACACGAAGCTGCGCCAGGCAATTATGGCTTTCCAGAATACGGAGCATGGCGTCCGCATAGTGCCCGCGAGCCCCCTTGTCCGGCTGCATCAATCCCAACAACCCTATCTGCAACGCCGAACAAGATATCATGCCATCCTCAAAAGTCAGCTCACCCTCCGTCTCAAAATCGCCTTGTGAAGCCACCAGCTGGTCAATGGCCCGCTTGGCCGATTGGTAATGACGTTCCGCCGCTTCCGCCCACCGCGTTTCTTTCCGACCCAATTCCCGTTCCGCCATGACCAACTCCAACATGCTTTTGGCCACATAAATCACGCTGGTATAAACAGTCTGCCGGTTCACGTAAGCGCCGTCCTCGCGCTGCCACGTGTCCATCAGCCAGTCAGCCAAGCGGGAAGCCTTCTCCAGATCGGCCTCATCACCGTATGCCTCATATTTATCTACCAACAGGCCGATGGTGCCCGATGTATTTTGGATACGCGAAGCATAATACTTCGGCTCCATCCTCACCGTGTCGTGCAACAAGCGGAAAAGGTAATCGAAACGTCGGCGCAACTTGGCGTCCAGCTCTTTATCCGGGAAATACTTGGCCGCCAGGAAGGCTGAATGGAAACCATACCAGCTCTCGATGTGCGACGTAGCTTTCTGATGATATTTCCAAGCCGCCTTGCGCGCCTGCTCCAACGTCCATCGCCAGGAAGCATGGGCGGAAAGGACACCCGTTGCCTCCCTGCCTCCCGCCGTCACGCGGACAGTATACAGTCCTGTTTCCGGCAAAGTACAGGTTACTCGCCACCCCCCGCCCCGTAAGGCCGTTGAACGTAGCGGCAAGACTTCCTGCCGGTCATTCCATACGCGGACATCCGCATCTGCCTCGTCCGCCAATACTTCGAAAGAGATTTCCTCGCCCGGACGGCACGTTGTCTGCTCCATGCGGAGCATCGGCAAGCCGGACACCCGGTGCAAGGTTTCTTCTAAAAGCTCCGGTTGTTCCACCCGCACAAAAGCGATGAGCCATTTCTTGGCCTCCCCCTGCCCCAGTGTCCACAAATCCTGCGGATGATGCTCCGGCAACGGAAGCGCGTTCAGCAAATCCAGGTTGAGCGACTCGATGCGGTGCCCCATGAACCAATGAGGAGGCGGGTCTTGATACCCCCGGTTGTAATCTACACTCCACGAAGCCACCGGTTGCAGGGAAACAATGCCCAACGTATGCCCGGAAGGAGTTTGCATATAACCAAAGAAATGTGTTTTCTCGTTCCGCATCAGCGTAGGAAAATACTTGCCAAACCAGTCGGGGTATTTTTCCATATACGTATCTATGCCCAGGCGCAAGCCGGCCTTTTGAGGTTGAAAAGGTACATGCCCTTGGTTGACCAAAGTCACTTCCAGGGCCGGTTGTCCTTGCCAAGACTTATACGTCAGTCTACACTCCACGTCATCTATCACGGCACGGTAAGAACGCCGCCCGTCCGGCACCCATTCCGCTATCCGGGTCTTTCCTTCCGTTACGGCATAAAAAGACGGTCCGGCATGTCCGTCACTGCGGAAGAAAGGCACCGTGTCATTGCCCGTTTTCCCTTTAAATACCAACCGTTCCAGGCATCCATCGGGAGCGATGCGGGCTTCCCAAGCCTTTGTGTCCCATCGGGTACTCTGTCCGGCCACGTTCATTCCCCATAAACAACAGGCTATTCCTACTAAAAGATGTTTCTTTATCATGACATCAAATTTATTCTACGAGATGCAATATTCGCCAAAATTTAGGATTCTTGCAAATAATCAGGTAGAAATCATTTCACGGTTTCACATACTTTCGGATTCGGACGTAGGTTTGCACTTTGTGCTTTGTGAAGTTTCACAGCATTCCACTAAGAATCAACGGGTTATTGTGAAGGATGGTCATGGGAGAGATAAATGGGAATTTAGCGGGCTGATTAGGAGAACGCAGATGACGCAGACGGGCGCAGAGGTTCGCAGAAAATAAAGGGCTTCGCCTATCTGCACTGAAAAAAATATAAGTCTGCGTTCATCTGTGTATTCTGCGTCGTCTGCGTTCCCTAAGACAGATAAATTATCATTTACGATGCAATTAGCTATGTGAAACATCCGTGAAGGATGTATCTTTCACAGGATTACGCTTCTAATCAGCAAGTTGAAGCGCTGTGAAGGCGTGAAGGCAAATCCGGGAAGACACATGCTGACGGTGAAAACATGGTTCCTTTCACGCCCCAAGAGGGACTTTAGGATTGCAAAGACCGTCTTTACAAACATAAAGTCCCTCTTTAGTCAAACCACAGGTTCGTGTTCCCCAAAACAGTGCTTCATGTTTGACAAAACACAGGGACGTTTAATGGGAAACACCGCCCCATTTAATGGGAAGCACCGTAACATTTAATGGGACGGGCGTTCACATTAAATGGGACGGGGCATAACATTTAATGGCGGAACCGGCCTGATATGAAAATGAGTAAAAGAAATGATGAAAACAGTAAAGGCTTTTGCGTCCAATCCGCTATCTTTACGCCCGAATTTAAATAAACCATGAAACGATATACCTTATTGCTCTATATACTGGCCACCGCCGCTTTCCTGCTCAGCGCATCCTGCAACCGGAAAGACACCCGTCCTTTGCCCGAAGAACTGGTCCGTGCCGAACGCTTGGTGTGGGACACGCCGGACAGTGCCCTATATGTGCTACAATCCATGCCCGTTCCTTCCGAGTCGCAACGCCTGGCGCGCGCCACGTGGGCCTTGCTCACCGCACAAGCCCGTTACAAACTCTTCCTGCCCCAGACGGACAGCCTCATCCACATCGCCTGCGATTATTTCCGCCGGCACGGGGACGCCCGGCAGAAAGCCTATGCCTATCTGTACAAGGCAGGCATCAGCCGAGAACTCCAAAGGGAGGACGAGGCGCAGCGGTTCTACCAATTGGCGGTGGAGGAGGTGGAGCAGACGGATGACGCCCGGTTGGGCTACCTTATTTATATTGGCCTGTCGGAACTGTATGCCTACCAGGATATGGGCGAGCATAGCTTGCGGATGGCGGACAAGGCCGCTGAGTATGCCGGGCTGTGCAAGGATTCCGCCTATATCTGTTCGGCTGCGATGCTCAGAGCGAGGGCTTATACGGTTTTGGATAGTTTACGCATGGCAGCCTGTTGCTACAAAGAGTCTTTGCGCTTTGCCAACAATCCTATAGATATGAGTGATGTGAGCAATGAACTTGCGGGCATTTACAGGCGGCTCAATATGTTGGATTCAGCACTTTGTTATATGCGGCAAGCTATGGCAATAGACTATGAATTGAATCGAAAAGGGACGGTCGCTCACAATGTGACTATCGGCACTATTTATCTTTCAGCCAATAAACTGGATTCTGCCACATATTACACAGAAAAGATATTGGCAGATACGACCGCAACTTTATCCCAAATTGCCGCCGCCCACCAAAATCTTTATTTTTTGTATCAGAAACAAGGAATTTATCAGAAAGCTGCCAAACATTGCTTTCAATTCTCCAAATGTTTATATTCCATTTTCCAAGCGAACAAGGGAAAGGATTTGGCCAAAATACAAGCAAAGTACGACCACCAAAAAGTTCTCAATGAGAAGAATGCAATGAAAGTGAAGGCCTTGCTCTTGCTTATTTCGTTATTGGTTATCATAGTTGTTCTTACTTCTTATCTTCAGTGGAAACTACGGCAGAAGAAACTCTATATACGTCAAGTGGAGGAAGAAATCAAGAATAAAACCGTCCAAATACAGGATAACAAGAATCAGATAGATTATCTGACAAACAGTATCGCTGAACTGGACATCCTGAAACAGGATAAGGATCGATATTTACAGTATATTGAGAACTTGAAAGGGATGGAGGAAAAACATCGGTTGCGTATAGAGCAGTTGCTGACGGTAGCCCGCCAATAATACCAAGCCGTCCTCTACTTCCCGGCAAGCCACGGGAACATTCTCCTCATTCAGTTCATAAACCGTCTGCTTTGGGTCTTTGCTAAAGGTTTGGCGGTTTTCGTCCCAACGGGCGTAGCTCATGATGATTTCATCGGACTCGTAACGGTAAGTCATCTGAAAATAAGGCGCCCACTTGTCCGTGGTCCCGTCCCACTTGGAGGCTGTCTTACTGACCAAACGATTGGCATCATCGTAGGTAAATTCGTAACGCATGTGGTTGTACAGGTAGTTTCCGTCCTGCTTGTAGATGGTTTTCGCCACTACAAGGTTGTTTTCCACTTCTTCGTTGGTGATGAAGTTCGTGTCCTGCGCAAGGGCTTCAACGTTGAAACTGCTTACTACTGTCAATGCGGCCAATGCCAATGCTTTGAATAAATTCGTTGTCTTCATAATAGTGTGTTTTT
The DNA here is from genome assembly GCA_949300425.1 of uncultured Bacteroides sp. Classification (GTDB taxonomy): domain Bacteria; phylum Bacteroidota; class Bacteroidia; order Bacteroidales; family Bacteroidaceae; genus Bacteroides. The sequence goes on along the minus strand of CASGED010000079.1, from coordinate 40,013 downwards.
TAATTTATTGTCTAATTGTTGCTTTCTATTCGTTAGACGGAAGCCGGAAGCGGAAAGTTGCGGAACTTGCCAATCTTTTTCGGCTTGCCTTCCGCTCTCTATAAATCAATATCCGTGCCAAAGCATTAAACAACTGATTATCAACGATTATATTTATTTATAAAGTGTCCATTATCGGACAAGTGTCCGCTTTTGGCGGACAGTCCCGTGCAAAATCGTTCGGTTTTTATGTCTTTTTCCACGATGACGGCTTCTCAACACATCTTGAAATTTGTAGTTATCTGATAATTGCGTACCTTTGCCGTGATAAAAGAGAGATGTTTTTTATCAAATCGATTCATCAATGTGTAATTACTAAAAAACAATATATAACTATGGCATTAAAAGCAGGTATCGTAGGACTTCCCAACGTGGGAAAATCTACTCTTTTCAATTGCTTGTCCAGCGCAAAGGCGCAGGCGGCGAACTTTCCTTTCTGTACCATCGACGCCCAAATGGGACAAGTGTCAGTGCCCGATGAACGGCTTACGAAATTGGCCGAACTGGTACATCCGGGACGCATCGTACCCGCCGTGTGCGACATTGTGGACATTGCCGGATTGGTGAAGGGAGCCAGTCACGGCGAAGGACTGGGCAACCAGTTCTTGGGCAACATACGCGAGTGTGACGCCATCATCCACGTGCTGCGTTGCTTCGACAACGGCAACATCGTGCATGTGGACGGTTCGGTAGACCCCGTGCGTGACAAGGAAATTATCGACACCGAACTTCAGCTGAAAGACCTCGAAACGGTAGAGAACCGTATCAAACGTGTGGAGAAACAAGCCAAGGTGGGAGGCGACAAGCAGGCAAAGGTGGAATACGGGCTGTTGCTCCGTTACAAAGAAGCCTTAGAGCAAGGATTGAGCGCACGTACCGTAACTTGCGAAAACGAAGACGAAGAGGCATGCGCCAAGCAGATGTTCCTGCTGACCACCAAACCGGTACTTTACGTATGCAACGTGGATGACGCCAGTGCCGCCACGGGCAACGCCTACGTGGAACAAGTGCGCGAGGCCATTAAAGGGGAAGACGCCGAACTCATCGTCATCTCCGCCCAGACGGAAGCCGACATTGCCGAACTGGAAACTTACGAGGAAAAACAAATGTTCCTGGAAGACCTTGGCCTGAAGGAAAGCGGATGCAACCGCCTCATCAAAGCCATCTACAAGCTCCTGAACCTGGAGACATTCATCACCGCCGGAGAGATGGAAGTCAAGGCATGGACCTACCGCAAGGGCTGGAAGGCTCCGCAATGCGCCGGCGTCATCCATACGGACTTCGAGAAAGGTTTCATCCGTGCGGAAGTCATCAAGTACGACGACTATATAAAATATGGTAGCGAAGCCGCCGTACGCGAAGCGGGTAAACTGGCCGTGGAGGGTAAGGACTACGTGGTGCAGGACGGGGACATCATGCACTTCCGGTTCAATGTATAAGGTATAACTTGAGGTCACAAATTGTGACCTCAAACAAAAGAGGAGGTACACGTTATATGCCTTTTGCTTTCACCGACCAAAACGACATCAACGAAGATACCCGTATGCAATTGGAGCTTATCAACCAAGCCTTGGCCGAACTGCAAAGTTTCAAGAAGCGGGAGGAAAAACCTCGCAATCCCATTGGCTTTGTGAAGCCGAAGCAATAAAAGGAATAGCGTATGGAGAATCAAAATGAAATCATCATCTACCAACCGGAAGAATCCATTAAATTGGAAGTCCGGTTAGAGGACGAAACAGTGTGGCTAACACAAGCTCAAATGGCAGAGTTATTTCAAACAAGTAAGCAGAATATAAGTCTACACACACGTAATGTATTTAAAGAAAATGAATTAAGCGAGTCGGCAACTGTCAAGTATTCCTTGACTGTTCAACAAGAAGGAAAAAGAATAGTAAAACGCAATGTTGCTTACTATAATTTAGATGTTATCATACCTGTAGGATATCGTGTCAAGTCTCAACGAGGTGTAGAATTCCGCCAATGTGCTACCAGGGTACTGAAAGATATCACACATTGAACCAAAAGAACTTTTAGAACGAATCAATAAATAACCCCTAATAACAAATACCATCATGAAATATCTCATAGCAGGAACAGGAGGCGTAGGAGGCTGCATAGCCGGATTCCTCGCCCTGGCAGGCAAAGACGTGACCTGCATTGCACGCGGTGAACACTTAGCCGCCATACGTGAACATGGATTGCGACTGCATAGTGACTTGAAAGGCGAACATACCTTGCACATCCCCGCCTGCACAGCCGAAGAATATCAAGGGAAAGCGGACGTCATCTTTGTCTGTGTAAAAGGCTATTCGGTAGACTCCATCACCGACCTGATACGCCGTGCCTCCACACCCGAAACCGTTGTCATTCCTATATTGAATGTATATGGGACAGGTCCCCGCATCCAGCGTCTGGTGCCCGGTGTAACAGTGTTGGACGGTTGCATCTACATCGTAGGATTCGTATCAGGAAAAGGAGAAATCACGCAGATGGGCAAGATATTCCGTCTGGTTTACGGGGCGCACAAAGGCACGATTGTTTCCCGTGAAACATTGGAGGCCGTACAGCGTGATTTGCAGGAAAGCGGCATCAAGGCCGAAATCTCCGACGACATCAACCGCGACACTTTCGTCAAATGGTCCTTCATCTCGGCCATGGCCGTGACGGGAGCCTATTATGACGTGCCGATGGGCGAAGTGCAGAAACCCGGTGAGGTACGCGATACCTTTATCGGCCTCTCCCGCGAAAGCGCCGAACTGGGCCGCAGATTAGGCATAGACATTCCCTCCGACTTAGTGGAATACAACCTGAAAGTCATTGACAAACTGGATCCGCACAGCACTGCCTCCATGCAGAAGGATTTGGCCCGCGGCCATGAGAGCGAAGTGCAAGGCTTGTTGTTCGACCTGATAAAAGCCGCCGAAGCGCAAGGAATAGACATTCCCACTTACCGGATGGTAGCCCGGAAATTCCAATAACAGTACAATATAATCAAAGAATCATCATGTTTACATTACTCAGCATCAACTGGAACCCAAGCGCCGATCTGTTCAACCTCTTCGGGAAGTTGCCCATTCATTACTACAGCCTGTGTTGGCTCATCGGACTGCTCTTCGCTTACCTCATCGTGCGCCGTGAGTACAAAGACCGGCGGATAGACGATGCCAAGTTCGACCCCCTGTTCTTCTATTGCCTCATCAGCATGCTTATCGGCAGCCGTTTGGGACATTGCATCTTCTACGATTGGGCTTACTATCAGGACCATTTGTTGGAAATGATACTCCCCATCAAAATACTGCCCGACGGAGGATGGCACTGGACAGGCTACCGGGGACTGGCCAGCCACGGAGGAACCATCGGCCTCATCATCGGTCTGGCGCTTTATTGCCACCGGGCAAAAATGCACTTTGTCGACGTGCTCGACATGATTGCCGTAGCTACCCCTATCACGGCCTGCTTCATCCGCTTAGGCAATCTGATGAACTCCGAAATCATCGGCAAGCCGACGGACGTGCCTTGGGCTTTCGTCTTTGAGCAAGTGGACAACATCCCCCGCCACCCCGCCCAACTTTACGAGGCCATCGCTTACTTCATCTTCTTCTTAGGCATGATGTGGCTCTACAAACGAGGACTAAAGAAGACCACGGCAGAGAAGCCCCGCACCGATTTCAGCAAGAGCGCATCACGCAAGGTTGAAGCCATTGCCCTGCCCTATCACCGCGGCTTTTACTTCGGCCTCTGCCTGACGGAGATTTTCGCTTTCCGCTTCTTCATCGAGTTCCTGAAGGAGAACCAAGTAGCCTTTGAGGACGGCATGAGCCTGAACATGGGCCAATGGCTCAGCATTCCGTTCGTGCTGGTGGGCATCTATTTCATGTGCTTTTACGGGAAGAAGAAGTGATTCTTACTTCCCTTTCAATATCTTCTTGATGTCATTCAGCTTGTTCAACGCCTCTATGGGGGTCAAGTTGTTGACATCAAGATTGAGTATCTCGTCGCGTATCTGACAAAGGACAGGGTCGTCCAACTGGAAGAAACTGAGCTGCATGCCTCCGGCTGAGGACGGGCCTTCGGTAATGGTTTTGCCTGTGACTGCCCCCGTCTGCCGGTTCTCCTGCTCCAACTGCTTCAGTATCTCGTCCGCACGCTTCACGATGCTTTTGGGCATGCCCGCCATCTTCGCTACGTGGATACCAAAAGAGTGTTCGCTTCCTCCGCGCTCCAACTTGCGCAGGAAGATGACTTTGTTGTTCACTTCCTTCACCGCCACGTTGTAGTTCTTGATGCGCTTGAAGGTCTTCTCCATTTCGTTCAGCTCGTGATAGTGGGTGGCAAACAATGTGCGTGCCTTGGCTTTGGGATGCTCGTGGATATACTCCACAATGGCCCAGGCGATGGAGATGCCGTCGTAAGTGGAAGTGCCGCGCCCCAACTCGTCGAACAACACCAGGCTACGCGGAGAAAGGTTGTTCAAGATATCCGCCGCCTCATTCATCTCCACCATAAACGTAGACTCACCTACTGAGATATTGTCACTGGCTCCCACACGGGTGAATATCTTATCCACCAAACCGATGTGAGCGCTCTCGGCCGGCACGAAGCAACCTATCTGCGCCATCAGCGTGATGAGGGCGGTCTGGCGGAGCAAAGCCGACTTACCGGCCATGTTGGGACCCGTAATGATGATGACCTGCTGCGTCCGGCTGTCCAGCATGACGTCGTTGGCAATGTACTTCTCGCCCACGGGCAATTGCTTTTCAATGACAGGATGACGTCCTTGGCGGATGTCTATCACATCGTCATCGGCCAACACGGGACGGATGTAGTTGTTTTCACGCGCCACGGTGGCGAAGGAGAGCAGGCAATCGAGCCGGGCCAGTTGGTTGGCATTCAGTTGGATGGCCGGAATGAACTCGCCCACGGCCTGCACTAACTCAGCATAGAGCTGTGCCTCCAGCACCAGTATCTTGTCCTCCGCCCCGAGAATTTTCTCTTCGTATTCCTTCAGTTCCTGGGTGATGTAGCGTTCGGCGTTCGCCAAGGTCTGCTTGCGTACCCACTCGGGCGGCACTTTGTCCTTGTGTGTGTTGCGCACCTCGATGTAATAGCCGAAGACGTTGTTGTAGCCTATCTTCAGGCTGGGGATGCCGGTCTGTTCGCTCTCGCGCTGCTGTATCTGGAGCAGGTAATCCTTGCCCGAATAAGCGATGCCGCGAAGCTCGTCCAACTCGGCGCTGACTCCCTGCTTCATGACTCCTCCCTTGTTCACCAGCAAAGGCGGGTCGTTATTGATTTCTTTCTCAATGCGGTCACGGATGGACCGGCAGATGTTCAGTTGCTCGCCAATGCGGTTCAGGCTGGCGTTATCGGCCTCTGTGCAAGCCTGCTTGACAGGCTCCACGGCTTGCAGAGCTACCTTCAGTGCCACCATCTCACGCGGATTGGCACGTCCTACGGCCACTTTGGAGAGAATGCGCTCCAAGTCCCCTACCCGATGCAACTGTTCTTCTATCAAGTCCTTGAAACCGGGCTGGCGGAAGAAATACTCCACCACGTCGAGGCGGTCGTTGACGGGCCTTACGTCTTTCAGCGGGAACACCATCCAGCGGCGTAGGAGGCGGGCGCCCATGGGGCAGATGGTTTTGTCGATGACGTTCAGCAGCGAGCTGCCCCCTTCGTTCATCGAACCAATCAACTCCAGGTTGCGTATGGTGAACTTGTCGAGCCGGACGTACTTATCCTCCTCGATGCGGGCCAGGGAGGTGATGTGCGCCGTCTGCGTGTGCTGAGTCAGAATGAGGTATTGCAGGATGGCGCCCGAAGCGATGACGCCGTTCTTCAGATGCTCTACGCCGAAGCCTTTCAGGTTCTTCACCTCGAAGTGCTGCAACAGCTTCTCGCGGGCGGCGGCCTCGGTGAACACCCAGTCGTCCAGCTCGTAGGTGAAGAACTTGTTGCCGAAGCAGCCCTCGAACTGTGCTTTCTTCCCCTTCTGGTAGAGCACTTCCTTGGGAGCGAAGTTGATGAGCAGTTTCTCCACGTAGTCGGCGCTGCCTTCCGCCGTAAGGAACTCGCCCGTGGAGATATCCAGGAAAGCCACCCCGCACGCCCCCTTGCCGAAATGCACGGCCGCCAGGAAGTTGTTCTCCTTATAGTTCAGCACATTGTCGTTGATGGCGACGCCGGGGGTCACCAGTTCCGTAATGCCTCGCTTCACCAGCTTCTTGGCCAGCTTGGGGTCTTCCAGCTGGTCGCAGATGGCCACCCGCCGTCCGGCCCGGATGAGCTTGGGCAGGTAGGTGTCGAGCGCATGATGGGGGAAGCCTGCCATCTCGATGGTCTGTCCTCCCTTACCGTTGTTGCGCTTGGTCAGCGTGATGCCCAGTATCTCGGAAGCCACCACCGCGTCCGTAGAATAGGTTTCATAGAAGTCACCGCAGCGGAAGAGCATCACGGCGTCGGGGTGCTTGGCCTTGAGGTCGAGAAACTGCTTCATCATCGGGGTGAGTGTGATATCGTTGTCCATGCTGTATAGAATTCTTTTGCTGATTTAAAAAACCAAATACAAAGATACACTTTTTTTAGGATTTCACCCAACGCACAAGATTTCTCCTTCAAAACAAGTATCGTGGCTCATTAGACGGCACATCTCTAACTAATTCTATCGCAACGCCTCGACTTCGCCGCGGCTGACCATCGGCGAGCGGCCTGACATGAGCTTGCGGCAGACCAGTTCGCCTACGGCGTGGGCGTGTCGGCGGGTGGTGAAGGGCCGTCGTCCGCCCACGGCGGGCATGTAGGGCTGCACGATGAGGGTGTCGTCGGCGTGCAGAATGACGTAGCCGTAGCCCTCCCCTTCCCTTACGACATGGCAGCGCAGCCCGCCGTCGCGGCAGGCCGTAAGGGCGGTGAGCAGGAGCAGGCCAAGGGCGGCGTTAATCGGCCTCCTCCATCTCATAGGGCAGCAACTGGTAGATGTCGTCGAAATAGGTTCCGCCCGATTCGCCTGTCAAGACGAATCCCTTGGTGCCCGTGGAGAACGATGCCGCCACGCTGCGCGACGAGCCGCCGCTGTTGGCCTGGGTCAGTGGGGTGAAGTCGTCGTCACTGTCGCCATACCACAAGTCGGTTTCGGGGTAGTACACCCAGTAGTCGGCGCTTACGCTTCCGCTGCTGCCCCCGGTGGCGATGTAACCCTTCCCGTCGATGACGAAGGACACGGCGTAGGAGCGCGCGATGGCGTAATCGTCATCGTAGTCCTCGTCGTCGTTGGTGTTGGCGATGTCGCGCAACTGGGTCCACGTCGTGCCGTCGAACTTCCAGAAGTCGTTGGTCACGCTGCTGTTGTTCTCGCCCAGGCAGACGTAGGCCACGTCGTCGATGACAAAGGCCGTGCCTCCCTCGCGCTTGTAGCCGGGGAAGCCGTTGACAATGGTCCATTGGCTGCCCCGGGGCGCGTTGGGGTCGAAGCGGTAGAAGTCCTTCAGCCAGTTGTCGTCATAGCCCGTGCCGACATAGCCGTAGCCCCCGATGGCAAAGCCCAAGGCGCCGCGGCGTATGCCTCCGGCAAAGTCGTCTTTGCGCGTCCATGCGTCGGCTTCGGGGTCATACTCCCAGGTGTCGGCCAGGAAGTCCGGCTCGTCCCGTTGGGCGCCCGTGGTGACATAGCCCTTTCCGTCGAGCGCGAACGCGGCGGCCTTATGCCGGCCCACGGCCTCGGCGGGCATGTCGGCACACTGGGTCCAATAGTTGCCGTCGATGTCGTACATCCATAAGTCCTTGAGGTAATCCTTGTTAGAGCCTCGGTACCCGCAACAGATATAGCCTTTGTTGCCAATGGTGAAACTACTGGCGCCCGAACGCGCCACACCGTCAAAATCGGACATCCGCCGCCACACGCCCTGTGTGTACTCATCGTCCTCCATACATCCCCCGCACAGGAGGGTGGCGGACAGAAGCGCGATTCCAAGAAATAATCTTTTCATACTGTGTCAATCCATTAAAAATTAATGCTGCGAATGTAAGCGCACGGCGCGTTCTGTGCAAACCGTATCGACCAATCGGGCCCTGCAGTCGGTAAACGGCTTTATCGAAAGCAAGGGGCCGTTAGCCGATTTTATTAGGAAGTGTTTCGAAGTAAGACTTCCTTTGCCACGTCGAATCAGCATAAACGTATCAATATGAAACATCTGACGTTGTATTCTATTCTTATAAGCGGCTGTCTGCTTGCGGGCTGCCGGGAGGACAACTCGCAACTTGGGGCCAGCCTGATGGAAAGCTCCTTCAGCAACTACTTTACCGATACCTGCGTGGTGGACATCAGCACCGTGCGGATGGACTCGATGGTGACACGGGGCGACAGCGTCTGCCAGATAGGCTGCTACCGCGACGGGACCTGGGGCGAGGTGCGCGCCACGTACTATGCGGAATTCTCCACCACAGACTTTACGCCGGACAACAACCACAACTACCGGTTGGACTCGCTGGTGCTGCGCCTGCGCCATTCCGGCCATTATTGGGGCGACACGCTGGCCGGGCAGCGCATTGCCATTTATCCGCTGAAGTATCCCATCGACCTGTCCGACGACGAAGACCTGTATAACACGACCCGGCTTCCGCTGGAGGAGACGCCTCTCCATACCTTCACGCTCGTGCCCCGCCCGGGCAGGTCGAAGACGACGTACGTCCGCCTGCCCGACGCGTGGGGCGAAGAACTGCTGGAACGGCTGGTGGCGCAAGACGAGGTGTTCGACAGCCAGGACGACTTCAAGAATGAATTCCCCGGACTGGCCTTTGTGCCGGAGGCGGACGGCAGTTGCATTACCGGCTATCTGGTCACCGAATCGAGCATGGCTCTCACCCTCTACTACAAAGACATCAGCAATACCATCGCCAGCAAGAGCCTGACCTTTCAAGTGAACACTGACAATGCCTACACGGGCATCCGGCACGACCGCTCGGGTACGCCGCTCGCCTCCATACGGAGCGGCGTGGAAAACGCGGTCCACTCCTACGACCTGGGCGGACGGGCGTACATGCAGGGCTTGACAGGCTTCTACAACCAAATAGAGTTCCCCACCCTGAACGGACTGCAGAGTGCGGGCGAGATTGTCTCCATCGAAAGCGCCATACTGTATCTTTATCCGGTGAAATACAGCTACGGGCGCATCAACCAGTTGCCCTCGGAGATGCGCCTCTACATCACGGACGAGAACAACGTGCTGGAGGACTACGTCTATGGCGATGACGGCGTGACGGTGCAGACGGGCAACCTGGTGACTGACGAGATGTATGGCGAGAACACGTACTACTCCTTCGACCTCACGACCTTTGCCCGCAACAACTTCGGGGCCATCGGCATGCACCGCCAGCGTCTGTTGCTCAGCCTGACGGACGACGTGACCGCCACCACCTTCGACCAGGCCATCTTCACCAACGAGCTGGAGCTGGACCGACATTGCAAGCTGGAAGTAAGATTCAAAGTATATAATGAGAACTAAACAAGAATGAATATGATGAAACATCCTGCCTTATACATCACGTTGTGCGCCCTCTTCTTCAGCCTGCGGTGCATGGCGCAAAACCAGACCAACCTGCCTACCTCCATGTATGGCATCGGCGAGCTGAGCGCCGGCGACGGAGGACGCTATGCCGCCATGGGACAAACGGGCGTCGCCCTGAACCGCGTAGGCTTCCTCAACACGCAGAACCCTGCCGCCATTACCCGCATGGACACGGCTTGCTTCACGTTCGACGTAGGCGCCACGGGCAGCTACGCCCGCTATCACTTCCTGAGCGAACGCAGTGCTAACTTCACGGGAAATCCCAACCGTTTCGTCATGGGCTTCCGGATGATGCCGCGCTGGTACACACTGGTCGGCATGACGCCCTACAGCAGCGTGGGCTATCTCATCTCCACCCGGGAAGTGATTGTGGGCGAGCCGGACAATTACCTCTATTCCTACTTCGAAGGCGAAGGCGGACTGTATAAGGCGTTCCTCACCAACGCCTTCCAGCTCACTCCCCATTTATCTATAGGAAACAGCATCGGAATCATCCTGGGAAAAACCAAGCAAAGCGAGACGCAGGAAGGAGCCACCGTAGAACATGAATCGCGGAAACGCGCGCTCTATGTAGACTTTGGCCTGCACTATAATTGGGGAAACCCGCAAGGGCGGACCTGGGAAACGGGGCTGACCTTCGCGCCCTCCATCGGCATACGGCAGGAGAACAGCCTGGGATACAGCAACTCGTCCACCAACGAGACGATAGACGAATCGGAACACAGCCGTCCGCAGTACCAACCCATGCACATCGGCGCAGGCATCGCCATGCAAACCGGACGTTGGACACTGACTGCCGACTATCACTATATCGACTGGAGCAGGAACGTATCAAAAGACGCGCAATACCGATACGAAAACCAACACAAGGTATCCGTCGGCACACTTTACGTCACCCAGCCCCGCAAGCCGCGCTCCATCGAACTGATGGGTGGCGCCAGCTTCAGCAACTCGTACATTTCATTAAGAGGCGGCAAGATGTACTATGCCGAAATCAATGCGGGGGCCAGCTTTCCCATCAACGAGTCATTCCTGTCCCTCGGCATCGGATGGCGCAGGCAACTTAATTCGCGTTCCAACCTGATGCAGGAAAGCCGTCTGAACATTCACCTGAACCTGACATTCGGAGAGAAGCTATGGAGAGCCAAGCTGAAATAATACTACGATAACAATACAGACAGGACTCAGCACATCTGCCCCGACAAATAATCGGCCAGGCGTTTACGATACGCGTCACCAATAGGCACTTCACGCCCGTTCACCAACTGTATTACATTGCCAATAGAGCGGATATAACGCTTCTGCACAATGAATGAACGGTGTACGCGTACAAAATCGGTGTCGGGCAGTTTGCTTTCCATATATTTCATGGTACACAAAGTCAACACCGGCCTTTCCAAGTCCGTACAAAATACCTTCACATAGTCACCGCATCCCTCGACACAAGAAATCTTATCAAGCTTTAAGAGAAGAATCTTGCTATCGGCACGTACGCAAATCACCGGCAAATCCTGCTCCTTAGTCCCAACGAGCGCATTTGGCTTCTCGTCCTGCCCCGTAAACCAACGTACAGCCTTAAAGACGGCTTGTGAAAATACGGAAAACGGAACATCACCCGACAAATAATCCAACGCATCCAACCGGAAACAAGCGGCCGCATATTCATCAGTATCCGCCCAAAATATAACCCGCGTGGACGAAGCCAACAAACGCGCAAAATCCATACCGCCGATGTTACCATCCTCTACAGAATGCAATCCGATGAAATACACATCCACATGCTGCGCATAATAAGCTTGCAACGCTTCAATAGGATTTGTATAACATCCACATAAAGTAAGGAATGGAATCTTTTCCACATAGTCCTCCATCCGACTCAATACAGATTCATCATTGTGTAAAATTGCACAGTTTAGGTTCATATCCATTTTATGTTTTTTATTTAAGACGTTGCCTCCCGCAAAAAACTGCAAAGACGAATAGTCAGTATTAATATTTTTTATAACAGCAAAATACTTTATAAGGAAACAAATTCAGCCTGCAATTCTGCAAATGTAAATGGAGAAATTGAATTTACGAAAAGAAGTAGTTTACCGCCAACCTATAAACGATAAACCACACCATTTTATCGATATTTATCGAAAACAGCTCTCATAAGACATGAAAAAGAATAAACTTAAAAGAGAATTAGGAAGAGAGAAACGTTAAAGGACCTGTCGAAGCTATAAAGCATGTTATAAAACATACTTTTCTATTTGGATTATTTGCAGGTTTCCAAAAAGTCCGTACCTTTGCAATGTGTTTTTCATAGTATTAGATTTTAAGGTTAACAAAGGTTGGAGTACAGCGGTACTCCTTTTTTTATGCCCATACGTTTCCTATTTACATATTATATAATTCGGAACTGAAAAGATGATTAAACAAGACTACTTGATACGGATGATTCAGGAAATCGTTTCCATGATTGTGGAAGCCATTCTCCACAAAAAGAAAATCAGGCAAAAGGAATGGGAGGAATATGACCACCTGACCCGCCAAATATTGGGCATAGACACCCGTGAATTGCTGAATACGAAAGCCGAAGAACTCATCGAACGCCATGCCACCCAAACGGACGGATTGGACAAACTGGAACTGGCGGCCGTAAACATGTTGCGCCTTTCGGAGGAAGAAGTGGAAAAAGATAACCCCTTACTGAAAGCTAAACTCAGACAGGAAGGCATTACGCTACTGAAATATGTCCACCAACATAGTGATAACTATTCCCTGCAACGTGAGTTCTTACTCCGTCTCTTGGAAAAGAATGGATAAAGTGTTAAAGGAATTATCGAAGCCATAAAGCATGTTATAAAACACACTTTTTTATTTGGATTATTTGCAAGTATCGAAAAAGTCCGTACCTTTGCAACGTGTTTTTCATAGTATTAGATTTTAAGGTTAACAAAGGTTGGAGTACAGCGGTACTCCTTTTTTTTATGCCCATAGGTTTCGTCACCCCGCATGCATTATACCTTTTGACGATAATTAGAAGAAATATGTTGCCGGAAAGAAGCGTAGTTTCGTATTTTACAATTATCTTTGCCAAAACGTTTAAAACGATACCATGTTACTAAAACAGTTATCTTTATGCAGTTAAAAAATATTTGTTTCCTATTATTCAGCTTATCGGTATTTTTAAGACCCGCTATATCCTACGGACAACCAAAAGCGACTCCCATTCATTGGGGACAACTTCACACTGAGATTTTGACTGACTCTTTAGCGCAACAAGCCGTATATCTTTTACAAAACGGAATGAAATATGCCGTTAACGACTGGTATAACAAAGTGAAAGGATATGGGAATCAAACCGACACGTATTTAGACTTCAAAGGAAACACGGAACATTACATCCGTCCCGTCAGCCACATGGCTTTCTCATTGGCTACAGCATTGCGCTTCCATATTTATGACGAAAGAATAACCGGAGTAAAAATATCCGAAGCACGAGATATAACTGTTAAGCTAATCAGTTCATTAGCTTATCGGCATAAAGCTTGCCTCGGTGAGAAAGAAGGTTGGGGCAACTTGTGGCAAAGCGCATGGTGGGCCTCTCAAACCGCTTTTGCGGCATGGTTGTTATGGGATGAATTGGACGATGTCACACGTTCCCGCATTTATGACATGACCGTATACGAGGCTAACCGTTTCTTAAATTACAATATTCCTTACTACAAAGACATATCAGGAAAAGTAATTTATAAAGGAGACAGCAAATCAGAAGAAAACGCATGGAATTCCGACTTGCTGGTATTAGCGACGGTTATGTTTCCTCAACATCCTAACGCCGCCACATGGCATCAGCGGGCATTGGAATTGCAACTTTCGGCATATGCCTCGCCTTCGGATATAAACAGCCGAAAGAAAATCAATGGTATACGCCTAAAAGATTTTTTACAAGGGAGCAACATGGAAGAAAACGGGACAATTATCAACCATGGCATTGTCCATGTAGATTACATGGTGGCATTTATGCAAAACGCCATCAATGTACTGCCCTATGCCTTGACCGGAGAAAAAGCCAAAAGAGTTTCATTATTTAACGGGAATCGAATCTACAATGCACTGAATAACTTATCGTTTGACGGACAAACCATGTATGTGCGCAACGAAAAAGGCGAGGCCACCTGCCGGATGTTTTTCCCTGAAGGAAACGATTGGGGAACCGGCAGACAATCCAATTATTGGCTGATGGACGTAATAGCCCATTGCTTTGGTTTGGACAAGGGAATGAAGCCAACCGCCGCTGACTGGATGCGGGTACGCGGAAAAGAAATGATACGAATGCAGCAACGGAACACCAACGGCGCTTATTATCAAAGCAAAAACGAAAATTCATTTGCTTCCAGAGAAGAATTCTTGTTGGCTGAAATAACATTCGGCTATCTCTTCTTATGGGCAGACACGAATAACTATATACATTTCAGCAATTCGGGCGGATTCTAATTACAGGCCTCCATCTCCGCCCGGCTCTTGCTGGAAGTCACCAGATAAACACCTCCGAATATCAGCACAACCGAAAGCATCTTTACAACATTGAACGAATCCATCCCCCAACAAATGGCTACGATGGTAGCTACCAAAGGCTGGACGTAATTGTACATACCGGCTACGGTAGGGCGCAGATTCTTTTGTCCGGTCACAATGAGCAGGTAACACAAGAAAGTAGCTCCCACCACAATAAAAAGAATGGAAGCAATGCAAGCGACATCCAACGCCAACCAATCAGTCGTAATCAAATCGTTATAAGAGAAAGGAAGCAGACAGATAAAAGCGTAAGTAAACATCCACTTCATTGTGGTAAAAGCTGAATATTTGGCCACAAAATTCTTGAATAAAACAAAATAAAACGCATAGCTACATTGAGCCAACAACACGAACAAATCTCCTATCAAAGGATTATCGCCCTTGACGGAAGTACCCGCCGTTTGCGAACTTCCCAATATCAGCAACAAAGCACCCGAAGCACCTACGGCTATCCCTAAGATTTTCTTTCCCGTGATGGGTTCTTTCAGGAAGATGGCGGCCAATATCATGGCTATCAGAGGCATACTGGTGGTGATGATGGAAGCGTCCACCGGCGAAGTCAGTCCTACCCCGAAGATATAACTTCCTTGGTTGAACACGATAGCCAACAAAGATGCACCGAAAAGTTTCATCAAATCCTTATGCCCCACGTGTTCGGGCTTTCGAAAGAAAGAGAATATCCAAAAAAGAATCATCGCGCCAAACACGCGCAAGTCAGTCATCACCAACGAACTTATCGCACCGCCCATCATCACGTATTTAGCCAACGGAGCCATGCATCCCCACATGCTATTGGCAGCCAACATGGCAAGGTGTCCTTTCATTTTAGCTGTATCCATACACAGTACTTTTTATTTTTTCGGGCGCAAAATTACAAAAAAGCGAATTAGATGGGCTTCCCGAACAATGTTTTTAGGTCTTGGAGAAGAAAATCTGAAAATAATCCCGTAAATTTGCAACCGCTTATGAACAAGCTTATCAACCGAAGAAGGTAGAATATAAACACGTTATCAACAAACTTAGTTAGTATATCACAATTATGGAGTACAATTTCAGGGAGATTGAAAAGAAATGGCAAAAACGATGGGTAGAGAATAAAACCTATCAGGTGAAGGAAGATCCAAGCAAACAGAAATACTACGTACTGAACATGTTCCCCTACCCCAGCGGCGCCGGTCTGCACGTGGGACACCCGCTCGGCTACATCGCCAGTGACATCTACGCACGCTACAAACGCCTGCAAGGCTTCAACGTGTTGAATCCCATGGGATATGACGCTTACGGATTGCCTGCCGAACAATATGCCATTCAAACCGGACAACACCCTGCCATTACGACCGTAAACAACATCAACCGCTATCGCGAACAACTGGACAAAATAGGTTTCTCCTTCGATTGGAACCGTGAGATACGCACCTGCGACCCGGAATATTATCATTGGACACAATGGGCTTTCCAAAAAATGTTCAACAGCTATTATGACAATGGCTGCCAACAGGCCCGCCCCATAGAAGAGCTGGTACAAAGTTTCGCAAAGACAGGCACTCAGGGTCTCAATGCCGCCTGCTCCGAAGAACTTTGTTTCACGGCCGAAGAATGGAATGCCAAGAGTGAGAAAGAGCAACAAGAAATCCTGATGAACTACCGCATCGCTTACTTAGGCGAAACGATGGTGAATTGGTGTCCGCAACTGGGCACGGTGCTGGCCAATGATGAGGTAGTGGACGGAGTGTCAGAACGCGGAGGTTATCCCGTAGTGCAAAAGAAGATGCGTCAATGGTGCTTGCGCGTATCGGCTTACGCACAACGTCTCTTGGACGGACTCGACACCATTCAATGGACAGACTCCCTGAAGGAAACGCAACGCAACTGGATAGGCCGCTCAGAAGGTGCCGAAGTGCAATTCAAGGTGAAAGACAGCGATTTGGAGTTCACCATCTTCACCACCCGCGCCGATACGATGTTTGGCGTGACATTCATGGTGTTGGCGCCTGAAAGCGAATTGGTTACTCAAGTAACTACGCCTGGACAAAAAGCAGAAGTAGACGCTTACTTAGACCGCACCAAGAAACGCACCGAACGCGAACGCATCAGCGACCGTAGCGTAACAGGCGTATTTACAGGTTCTTACGCCATTAATCCTTTCACAGGTGAAGCCGTGCCTATTTGGGTAAGTGACTATGTATTGGCCGGATATGGCACAGGTGCCATCATGGCCGTTCCTGCCCATGATAGCCGTGACTATGCTTTTGCCAAACACTTCAACCTACCCATTGTGCCCCTTGTAGAAGGTTGCGACGTGAGCGAAGAGAGTTTCGATGCCAAAGAAGGCATTGTATGCAATTCTCCTAAAGCGGGTGTCACTCCTTATTGCGATTTAAATCTGAATGGATTGACCATTAAAGAAGCTATCGCCGCCACAAAAAAATACGTGAAAGAGCATGGTTTGGGTCGGGTGAAAGTGAACTACCGCTTGCGCGACGCCATCTTCAGCCGCCAACGTTATTGGGGCGAACCCTTCCCTGTTTACTATAAAGAAAACATGCCTTACATGATACCCGAAGGTTGCCTGCCTCTCGAATTGCCTGAAGTAGACAAGTTCCTGCCTACCGAAACGGGCGAACCTCCTTTAGGACACGCTACCCGTTGGGCATGGGACATGGCAAACAATTGTGTGACAGACAATACAAAGATAGACAATGTAACTATCTTCCCGCTCGAACTGAACACCATGCCGGGCTTTGCAGGCTCCAGCGCTTATTATTTACGCTACATGGACCCGCACAATCATACGGCTTTGGTGGGCAAGGAAGCGGATGAATACTGGCGCAATGTCGACCTTTACGTAGGCGGTACGGAACATGCTACGGGACACTTGATTTACTCCCGCTTTTGGAATAAATTCTTGCATGACCTGGGTATTTCCGTAGTGGAAGAACCTTTCCAAAAACTGGTGAACCAAGGCATGATACAAGGCCGAAGTAACTTTGTCTATCGCATCAAAGACACCAATACCTTCGTATCGCTCAACCTGAAAGACCAATACGACACTACCCCACTCCACGTGGATGTCAATATCGTGTCGAATGACATCTTGGACATTGAAGCTTTCAAGGCTTGGCGTCCCGAATATGCCACGGCCGAATTTATCCTCGAAGACGGTAAATACATCTGCGGATGGGCGGTTGAAAAGATGTCGAAATCCATGTACAACGTAGTCAATCCAGACATGATTGTAGAAAAATACGGCGCCGACACGTTGCGCATGTACGAGATGTTCCTTGGCCCGGTAGAGCAATCCAAACCTTGGGACACGAACGGCATTGATGGCGTACACCGTTTCCTGAAGAAATTCTGGAGCCTTTTCTATGACCGCACGGACAAGTATTTGGTCAATGACGAACCGGCTACGAAGGAAGAACTGAAATCCTTGCACAAGCTCATCAAGAAAGTAACAGGCGACATCGAGACTTTCTCGTACAACACCAGCATCAGTGCTTTCATGATTTGCGTAAACGAGCTGGCCGCTTTGAAATGCGGCAAAAAAGAAATCCTGAATCCGCTCATCGTGACTTTGGCACCGTTTGCTCCCCATATTTGCGAGGAATTGTGGGAGACATTAGGCAACGCCGGCTCAGTGTGCGATGCGCAATGGCCTGCTTATAACGAAGAATACTTAGTGGAAAACTCGGTGAACTACACCGTCTCCTTCAACGGGAAGGCACGCTTCAACAAAGAATTCCCTGTAGAAACTTCTTCGCAAGACATTCAGGACGCCGTATTGGCTGATGAACGCTCCACCAAGTGGATGGAGGGAAAATCAGTGGTTAAAATCATTGTCGTACCGAAAAAGATTATCAATATTGTTGTAAAATAAATCAATATGCAGATAACGAAACCAACCAAAGCAGCATTGATGAGAGAGTTGAAAGACTATATCTTCATCACCATTGGCCTTATTAGTTATTCCCTGGCATGGGCGGCTTTCCTCATTCCCTACCAGATTACAACGGGAGGAACTACGGGTATAGGTGCCATTATCTACTATGCCACGGGATTTCCTATCCAATGGTCATACTTCCTCATCAATGCGGTATTAATGACGTTTGCCATCAAGATATTAGGACCTAAATTCAGCATCAAGACCACGTATGCCATCATTATGCTGACTTTCTTTCTGTGGTTTTTCCAAAAGTTGGTCAATGGAGAAGACGGCATCCCTCCGCAGATATTAGGTCCCGGACAAGACTTTATGGCGTGCTTGATAGGCGCAACCATGTGCGGCTTTGGTTTGGGAGTCGTATTCAATTGCAACGGTAGCACAGGCGGAACAGACATCATAGCCGCCATCATCAACAAATACCGCGATGTAACGTTGGGACGTATGATCATGGCGTGTGACGTGGTGATTATCAGTTCTTGCTATTTCATCTTCCACGACTGGCGCCGGGTGATATTTGGCTTTGTAACCCTGTTCGTCATCGGTTTCGTGCTCGACTATGTGGTGAACAGTGCCCGCCAATCGGTGCAATTCCTGATTTTCTCCAAAGAATACGAAAAGATTGCCGATCACATCGCTAAAGATACCCATCGAGGCGTCACAGTGCTCAATGGCACCGGCTGGTATAGTAAAAACGATGTAAAAGTACTGGTTGTATTAGCCTATAAACGACAATCCGTGGAAATATTCCGTTTGGTGAAAGATATTGATCCGAACGCCTTTATTTCACAAAGCTCCGTCATCGGTGTATATGGAGAAGGATTTGACAAACTCAAAGTAAAATAATAAAAAACATATCATAATGAAGAAATTTGTTTTTGCCACCAACAATGCCCACAAGCTCGAAGAAGTCAGAGACATTTTAGGAGACAAAATAGAACTTCTCAGCCTGAAAGATATCAATTGTCATGAAGAAATTCCTGAAACGGCTGATACCTTAGCTGGAAATGCGCTCCTAAAAGCCAGGTATGTCTACGACAAGTATCATTTGAATTGCTTCGCCGATGATACAGGACTCGAAGTAGAAGCCTTAAACGGTGCTCCGGGCGTCTATTCGGCACGTTATGCCGGTGATGCGCACAATTCCGAGGCTAACATGAAAAAGTTGCTTCACGAGCTTGAAAACATGGAGAACCGCAAAGCGCAATTCCATACGGTCTTTGCCTTAATCATCGATGGCAAGGAACATTTGTTTGAAGGCAATGTAAAAGGAGAAATCACTAAAGTGCACAAAGGAACTTCCGGCTTTGGTTATGACCCCATCTTCCAGCCCGAAGGCTATCACCAGACTTTTGCCGAAATGGGAAATGAAGAAAAGAACAAAATCAGCCACCGGGCCAAGGCTACTGAAAAGCTTTGCAAGTTCTTGAAGTCTATTTGAAAAAGTATTATTAGATAAAAGCCCAAGTATCATTGGATAAATGACTAAGTATCCAATAATACTTGGGCTTTTCATATAGATGCAATTAATTTACTCCCATTACCTGTCCGTTTACAGGATTTTTATACCAGTCTACTTGAGTAGGATCATTTATCCACGTGCTAAAACCAGGATAAGCATCATTTATATTCACTCGTTCTACAGGCCATTGCCAACCGGACGGTACGCAAATCATCTGAGGAGCAGCGCCTGCATCCGGAGCCGCAATAACCACAGTAGATTGCGTCTGATTGTTCACTACTTTTATAGTAAAACCACCCATTTTCTCAGCTACAGAAAAATCTTTATCAACTTTTATTTCGAAAGATGAAGCCGAATAATTAACAGACTGTGTATTAATCAACGGATAAGTACCATCTGAACCAGGTCCATCAACGCCAAAAAATGAGTGGAATTCCTTTTCATGATACTCTCCCTCTCCATCCGTATAGCATAAATAAGTTTCCAATGAACCACCTGCGGCAAGTGGAGTAATCGTAGCTACTTCTGTTCCAGCCACATGTTTTATGGTAAATACTATATCATTGAAGTCATAGTCATCCGTATTTCCTAAGTCTTCAACGGCGATAGTCCAAGTGGAAGGAGATTCCGGTTCAGGTTCAGGATTTGGTTCAGGATCTGGTTCGGGATCATCCGGATCCGGTACAGGTTCATAATCTATAATTTCAGGCTCAGGATCTGCTATAAACATCAAGTCATTCAAATCATGATCTCCTTTACTATCATCATCAAAACCTAAATAGGTATATTCATCTCCATTTTGCTTAAAAGAAGAAGCCATATTTTGAGCGGGATTATTTAATGAAGCATTTGTATAGTATTTCCCATCATTATAACTATCCCATATAGGTATATTTTTTGAAACTTCTATATAGAAACCATACACCGTTCCTTCCGGCAAATCAATAGTAAAGCCTTTGGAACGGATTCTACCTCCTTTATACCCATTAAAGGAAACACTTTCATTTCCTGAAGCATCTTGCCAATACCATTTATTATTCCCCCACCAATTAGTATTTCTATTATATTGCTGCAGTTCATCTCCCATTTTATCTCGATAAATAAGATGTTCAGCTTTTATCTTTCCATCTTCACCCTTAATATAAATTCCTATTCTATGATAATAATGAGCATTCCAATAAATAGGATAAATGGTAATAGGTTCTTCTCCTGCCACATAATCAAAATTAACAGGAACACCACTTCCGGTATTATCTTCTCCCTCTTCAAGCGTTTTAATAAAGGATTTTACTTCATTCCACTCAAATTCTTTGTAACTGGAAGTTTCACTCCAAACGCCTTCTACATCCTCATAATACGTTCTTGTAACAGCATCGTCCGTAAAACTAACTTCGTCTCCGTTTTTCACAAACTTAGCTTTTCCATCTGCCAATACTATGAAATCATTCAGATTTTCAGGAGCATCAAACTTCAATGTCTGTTTGCCGGATACACTCTTATAATTACCCACCAACTGATAAGCGTAGGTACCTTTAGCATAGATTTCCACTTCCGTACTATTACCCGGCTCCACGGTTACAGACTTCAGTTCGGCCACATTCCAATCCTGATTGGGATTAATCTCTCCAAACAGGTCTACGAAGTTTTGCTCATAGTCTTCCTTTATACGATCCGGATTATAAGCATCTTCCGTACACGAAGTCATGAACAACCCTCCTGCCACAAATACCATTAAGAAACTCTTTTTCATTGTTTATTTTGTAATTTAAGGTTGCCAATATTTATTTTTATTCTCTCCCGCCATCCATACTTGTCATTACGACACACAGATAAATAATTCTGATTCTACAAAAATAAAATTTTTATTGTTTTCATAAATCAAAATCATAAAAATATTTTTATTTTTTAATAGAATCATCATCCGATAGTGCGTTCCTATTTTTTAACTTTCCAAAGATAGAAAAAAATAGGGTAAAAAAAGCATGCCGGTAATATACAATTCGATATACAACCGGAAAAATACCTTATTCTTAAAAAGAAACCTATAAATATCCGATATATCAGTACTTCTATAGAAAGGACTCCAGTACTTCTATAGAGAGGACTTCAATACTTCTATAGAAGTACTGAGGTTATCTCTATAGAAGATTTGGGAAGAAGATTAAAGCCCCAACTGAGCCGAAATCTCCAGCATGCGCTGGATGGGCTTCACGGCCTTGGCGGCTATCGCGGGGTCAACGGTTATTTCGGGAGACTCGTCCTTCAGGCATTGGTAAAGTTTCTCCAATGTATTCAAGCGCATGTAGTTGCATTCGTTGCACGCATGGGCACCGGTAGAGGGTGGGGCAGGGATGAAGTTGGTTTGCGGACAACGCTTACGCATTTCGTGCAGAATACCCGATTCAGTAGCTACAATATAGGTCTTTTCCGGATGGGCAACGGCATATTTCAAGAGGGCTGCCGTAGAGCCTACCACATCGGCTTGCGCCAATACGGCTTGCTTACATTCGGGATGGGCCAATACCAAGGCTTCGGGATGCTGTTCCTTCAACGCTGCAATCTTTTCCACGGAGAATTGCTCATGTACATGACACGCTCCGTTCCACAACAACATATTACGTCCGGTTACGGCATTAATATAGCTCCCTAAGTTTCTATCCGGTCCGAAAATAATCTTTTCCTCACGAGGAAAACTTTCCACTATCTGGCGGGCGTTTGAAGAAGTCACCACCACATCGGTCAATGCCTTTACGGCCGCCGTGGTATTAACGTACGACAAGACTGTATATCCCGGATGCTCTTTTATGAATTGCCCGAACGCATCGGCCGGACAACTATCGGCCAATGAACAACCCGCCTGCATATCGGGCACCAATACCTTTTTCTCAGGACAAAGCACTTTGGCGGTTTCCCCCATAAAGTGCACACCGCACATCACGATGACATCGGCTT
Organism: uncultured Bacteroides sp.; assembly: GCA_949300425.1. Classification (GTDB taxonomy): domain Bacteria; phylum Bacteroidota; class Bacteroidia; order Bacteroidales; family Bacteroidaceae; genus Bacteroides. The sequence goes on along the minus strand of CASGED010000079.1, from coordinate 17,491 downwards.
CTGTCCGGGCAGCCTGTTGAGCCAGTGCCAGGCTATCGCCTATGTAGTCGGCCACGTCCTGTATTTCGGCCCGTTGGTAATAGTGGCCCATGATAAGCGCATTCTTTTCTTTCTTCAGTTGCTTGATAGCTTCAACCAGATTTTCCATAAACTCATAAATATGTTATTTATTTCTCTTCTTTTAAAAAATCCCCTATGGTGCTGATAATAGTCGGTTAATAACGTGAAGAAAAAACAGCCACATTGTTTGGCGGTTAAGTTATTAATGTTTTGCTTGGGTTTATCAATAGTTTATCAACGGATGTTTTTTCGGTCTAACTATTGATAATAAGCTCTTTCTATTTCAGCATTCACATTCTGTTGATAAAGTGCAAAGTTAATAACTTTCGTCCGATAAACCTTGTTCATTGGGTTGAAAAATGTGTTTAAGTTGGTTTTGAAAATAAAGGCTTGTTATTTTGCAAGACTTATAAGAGGATTTGCATATAGATTATTTTGAGAATCGCAAGTTTTATTTTTCATTTTCTTTTCTTTCACTATCGACAGGTTTCCAACGGTTATTCACCGGTATTTGAACGGAAAAATGTATCTTTGCGGATAGTTAGAGAAATGGGAATTTAGCACATTAAATTATCATTTAAAATGGAGCATCGCAAACTAAAGATAACCGAATTGCATCGTATTAGTGCTGAGGAGTTTAAGAAAGCCGAGAAACTTCCTTTAGTGGTGGTATTGGATAATATCCGGAGCTTGCATAACATCGGTTCGGTATTTCGCACGTCCGACGCTTTTCGCATCGAATGTATCTATTTGTGTGGTATTACGGCCACTCCTCCGCATCCCGAAATGCATAAAACGGCTTTGGGTGCTGAATTCACCGTAGATTGGAAATATGTGAATAACGCGGTTGAAGCGGTTGATAACTTGCATCGGGAAGGGTATGTGGTTTATTCCGTGGAACAAGCTGAGAATAGTATCATGTTGGAAGACTTGAAGTTAGAGCACGGCAAACGTTATGCGGTGGTGTTGGGCAACGAGGTGAAAGGTGTTCAGCAAGAGGTGATTGACCATAGCGACGGGTGCATTGAAATTCCTCAATACGGCACCAAGCATTCACTCAACGTGTCCGTTACCGCGGGGATTGTGATTTGGGACTTGTTCAAACAATTGAAGTGATTGGTTTATATTATACACCTAACACTATGTTTGCGTCAATATTAAGTTTTTTGCTTAATTCACGTGCAATCTTTAAGGTAGGTTCACATTTGCCAGAAATGTAATCACTAAGTCGTGAAGGACTAATGCCTATTAATTTTGCAAGAGATTTCTGATTAAGTCCCATTTCATACATTCTTAGCTTCAACACATCTGTAAGTGAAGGCTCGCCTAATGCAAAATGTTCTTCTGAATAATCTGCTACAAGATTAGAAAGCAATTCTAATTCAATACTGTTAGGGTCATTTGATGGTGTTTCATCTGTAACTAAAGGAAGAAGCTCTTCCACTCTTTTTACAGCCCATTCATATTGTTCTTTTGTTTCTATCTTAGTCATAATTTTAAATATTAGAGCAGTCTGCTATTTTATTATATTCTTCATGAGTGCCAATGAAGCGGATATATATAAATTTTATTGTAAATTTAATGACTACTATGAGTCGATAATTATTGCCTTTAATGTTGAAAACATAATGTTGATTTCCCACATTATCTACGCTATTAAAAGTTTTCTTTATGTCTGCAAAACAAGTTCATTTGCTTCGTTTTGCAATCATTGCCCATTCCTGTAAAGCTGTTTTTGCATCAGGATGTGATTCCGCATATTCTTTTAATGTTTGTTCGGTGAATATCCTCATTGTATTGGTTATATCTTTGCAAAGATAAATATTAAATTATAAATTTCAAAATTAAATTCTGAATTATATAATTTATATCTGTCCGTTTTGTACCATCAATATCACCCGTTCAGTCAAGGCATCATCACCCGTAGGGTCATATTCTTTCTTCAAGCTGGCGCCGAAAAGGGCGGCAAATGTCTGGTAAAAGCCTGCACGGAAGGGGCCGAGGAAAGCTTTTACCAATTCATAGCCCGTAGAGTTAGTTTGACGGTCAACTAATTTTATTAATAATTTTCCTTGTGAGAAAGTCAGTTTTTTCATGCGTGGCATGTATTGTTCTTTCAATCCTTTTTCTACCCGCTTGATGTGTTTCTGGCGTTCACCGGGTGGAAGCGTTTGCAAGTATTCATAAGTTTCGATGATAATGCCGTTCACTTCGTTGGCTATGGGCAATACTTTTTTCACGTCGCGCACTAATTTGTTATAGCGCATACGGGCTCTTCGGTTTTTGAATTTCAGCGGTTTAAAGATATAGACAGTTCTTAATTGTACACAAGGAATAGTATCGCCCTCGTATACACACATGGGAGTAAGATACACCTTCTTTCCATTGTTGGATGATGTATTTTTTTGTTGGGCATGTAGCGTGGAGCATCCAAAGGCCGACAACACAAGGAGGACGATGAGGTGAAACCTTGTTTTCATGCCGCAAAAGTACATTATTCTATGAAATATTTTTGTAGGTTCAGCTTTTTTCCTTGTGGCATTAACTTATTTAAGGTAACTTCGCCGCCCGATAAACAAATATAAATACAAGGATGAGGATAAAACTTTTGTTGATAACTCTGTTGATAAGTGTAGCGTTGCAGGCTCAGCATACGGATTTGTGGCTTTTGGAAGAAAATCTGGAGCAATTGGCCATTGAATCGGACGCCACCGATTGGGAAGATGAACTGGAGGAACTTTCATATCGTTTAAGGGAAAAAATAAATCTGAATACGGCTACTAAAGAGCAATTGGAAATGTTTCCTTTCTTGTCTGATATTCAGATAGAAAACTTGTTGGCATACATCTATCTTCATGGAGAGATGGAAACCATTTATGAATTGCAGTTGGTGGAGGAGATGGACAAGGAAACCATCGAACGGCTTCTGCCTTTTGTCCGTGTGTCAAAGTCCCGCAAAGACGATGCCTTTCCTTCGTGGAAACGCGTGCTAAAGTTTGCGAAGCAAGAAGCTATGGCACGTTTCGATGTGCCCTTTTATGCACGTAAGGGGTATGAGAAAGATTATTTGGGTCCTTCGCTCTATCATTCCTTGCGATATAGCTTCCGTTATGGCGAGCGCATTCAGGCGGGTGTGACCGGTGAGAAAGATGCCGGTGAGCCGTTTTTCGCTTTACATAATAAAAAAGGATATGACCATTATGCTTATTATCTGCTATTGAAAGAGTGGGGGAGGCTTCAGACTTTGGCCGTTGGAACCTATAAAGCCAGTTTCGGGCAAGGCTTGGTGTTGGGAAATGCCTTTGGATTGGGAAAATCATTTTCGTTGGCTACGGCCGAATATCGCACGGAAGGTTTCCGCAAGCATGGCTCTTCCGATGAGTATAATTATTTTCGTGGGGTAGGGGGCACTCTCCGATTGGATTCCTCTTGGCGGGCATCGGCTTTTTATTCACATCGTAATCTGGACGGGGTGGTGAAGGATGGAGAAATCACCTCCATTTATAAAACAGGGCTTCATCGTTCGGAAAGCGAAGTAGAGAAAATACATACGTTGGTGATGCAAGTGGCGGGTGGAAACGTATCTTACGAAAATCTTCATCTGAAAGTAGGTGTCACGGGAATTTACTATTTCTTTAATCGTCCTTACGAGCCGAATTTGCGCGAGTATGCCAAGTATAATCTTCGTGGAAATCATTTTTATAATGTAAGCATTGATTACAACTATCGATGGGGAAAGTTTGCGTGGGTAGGGGAGGCGGCTAAAGGCAAACACGGATATGCCTTGCTTAACCGATGGAGATATCAGCTGAATAGCGATTATAAGTTCATGTTGATTCACAGACTTTATACACACGATTATTGGTCATTCTTCGGACACGGATTTGGCGAAGGAAGCACTCCGCAAAATGAAAACGGATGGTATGTGGCGGCTGAAGTATCGCCCTTTGCGCGTTGGAAATTTTTCGTAGCGGCGGATTTCTTTTCTTTTCCTTGGTGGAAATACCGCATCAGCAAGCCTTCGCAAGGCACGGATGTCATGTTTCAAGCTACGTTTACGCCGGATGAACATTGGAGCATGTATGCCAATTATCGCTATAAGCGGAAAGAACGTGACGTGACAGGTACAAGCGGAGAAATAATTTTGCCTACCCATCATCATAAGACACGCTTTCGCTTGAATTATACAAGTGGTTTTTGGGGATTTCGCACTACTTTTGATTATAATCACTTCAGTCAGCCCGACCTTCAATATAGCCAGGGTTGGTTAGTGACCCAATCCTGTGGTTTTCAACTTCCTTTTACTCATCTGACAGCTTCCGTGCAAGGCACTTATTTTCATACTGATGATTATGATTCGCGCGTTTATGCTTACGAGAAAGGCTTGCTTTACACTTTTTACACGCCTTCATTCAACGGGCGCGGCTTCCGTTATTCGGCCCATCTCCGTTATGATTTCCGTGATTGGCTGATGTTGATAACCAAATTCGGGCAAACTATTTATCAGGATAGAGATGAAATCAGTTCGGGAAAAGATTTGATTAAGGGGAATAAGAAGACAGACTTGCAAGTGCAGATAAGAATAAAGTTTTAAAGATGTATGGTAAAATCGACATCTATATGCACAAATCGTACAGAATCAGTTTTTAATGAGAGATTCCGCATCCTTCACAAGACGGAGATGTGAAACATTCGTGAAGGATATATCTTTCACAGCATTCGATTTAAAATCAATATGTTATGCTGCCGTGAAGGCGTGAAATTTACAACGGAAAGATTTGTGTAGAGGGGTGAAACATGTGGTCTTTCCGGTACAGAAACGGCCTGTTTTCAAGCGGTCAAATTACGTTTAATCAGAAGGTCGTTCCCATTTAAAGGGACGGGGCGGCACATTAAATGATAAGGGGCGGCACGTTAAATGAAAATTTAGCGTAAATAAATTTTCCGGTTTATTTTGATGCTTGCTATTTATTCTTTTTATACCGCGCAAAGCATAAAAGATATTCAATCAGTATCTTTTACACTTATTTCACCATAATTCTACTGTCTATTCTATGTTTATTTCTGTTTTTGTCTTTTGTGTGATATTTCCGTAATTATTGCTGAATACACATAGAAATCTCTGAAACATAGTTAAAAATAAGCGTTAAAACAAATGTGTGTATTTTAAATTAGGTACTTTTGCAAGGCTGAAAACTGAAAAGGGTTTTTGAGTTTTCAACTCGTGCCTCGTTGAAATGGCTTAATTGTTGCAAAATTTAAATTTGAATACAGATAACTAATAAATTAGTATGAAGAGTAGATTAGTATTATCATTATGTTGCCTTGCTCTGTTTAGCAGTTGCGGAGGAGGTGACAAGGGCGCCGGCAATGCGCCGGAGTATGCAGTATTGGAAGCTCAGGCGACAACAGCCCATTTGACCAACAGTTATCCGGCTACTATCCGAGGTAAGCAGGATGTGGAGATACGTCCTATGGTGAGTGGATTTATCACGAAGTTGCACGTAGACGAGGGTTCGGTGGTAAAGAAGGGACAAGTGTTGTTTACCATTGACCAAGTGCAATACAAGGCAGCCGTAGAGACGGCCAAGGCAGCCGTAGAGACGGCTAAAGCGGCCTTGCAAACGCAAGAGCTGACTACCCAAAACAACCGGGAGCTGAATAAAAAGGGGATCGTGAGCGATTATCAACTGAGCACTTCGGAAAACCAATTGGCACAGGCCAAAGCTTCATTGGCACAGGCGGAGGCTTCGTTGACAAATGCGGAACGTAACTTGGAATACACGGAAGTGACCAGTCCGAGCGATGGCATCGTAGGAAAGGTACCTTACCGTATTGGTAGCCTGGTAAGCGCTTCGATGGCTACACCGCTGACTACGGTGGCCGATAACTCGTCCATGTTCGCTTATTTTTCCATGACAGAACGTCAGTTACTGGCTTTGATTAAGGAAGGCGGCTCGCAAAAGGAAATTTTGGAAAAGATGCCCAAGGTCCGCTTGCAACTGATAGACGAAACAATGTATCCGGACAGCGGACGGGTGGAGACTATCAGTGGTGTGATAGATCCCACGACGGGTTCGGTAAGCATGCGTGCCATGTTCCCCAATGAGCACAATGTGTTGCGCAGCAATTCGACTGGAAAAGTGGTATTCCCGAATGTGTTGACAAATGTGATATTGGTGCCTCAGTCGGCCACAACGGAAATTCAAGACAAGAAGTTCGTATTTGTCGTACAGGCGGACAACACGGTGAAGAATACGGAGATTCAGGTGTATCGTTTGAACGATGGTCAGAATTACTATGTGACAAGCGGTTTGAAGGCCGGCGACAAGATTGTGGTGGAAGGTGTGCAGGCTTTGCATGACGGACAGGCCATTACACCTATTACGCCTGCCGAAAAGGAAGCTGCCTACCAAAAGGCACTGGAAGACCAACGAAGCGGTAACATCCAGTCGGCATTCCAATAAAAACAAGTACCAAGTATCATTTACCAAGTACGATTTACTTAGATGAAAAGACAGCAAAGTATCGTAAATTGTAAATGAATAGGTGAATAAGATTGCTAAACAGTAAATAGTAAATTGCTAAATAGTAAATGAATATATGAACTTAGCCAGATTTATAAATCGTCCGGTATTGTCAACGGTGATTTCTGTCCTGTTGGTCATTTTGGGTTTTATCGGACTGGCCACGCTGCCTGTCACCCAATATCCGGACATCGCGCCTCCTACGGTCAACGTGAGCGCGAGCTATCCGGGCGCAAACGCCCAGACCGTACTGAACGCGGTCATTTCGCCGTTGGAAGACCAGATCAACGGTGTGGAAGGTATGATGTATATGACGTCCGATGCTTCGAACAACGGTTCGGGATCCATTACGATTTACTTCAATCAGGGTACTGACCCGGACATGGCGCAGGTGAACGTGCAGAACCGTGTGACCGCCGCCCAAGGTTTGTTGCCGCAGGAAGTAACGCAAATCGGTGTAACGACCCGTAAACGTCAGACATCCATGCTGATGATTTTTACCATCTATGACATGGAAGACAAGTATAACATCGAGTTTATTGAGAACTACGGTAACATCAATGTCATTCCTGAAATCAAACGTGTGGCCGGTGTAGGTGACGCCTTCGTAATGGGTGCGGACTACTCCATGCGTATTTGGCTGAAGCCGGATGTGATGGCACAGTACGGACTGATTCCTGCGGACATCAGCTCCGCTTTGGCTGAACAGAACATCGAAGCGGCTCCGGGACAGTTTGGTGAACGCAGTAACCAAAGCTTCCAATATACTATCCGCTATCGCGGACGTTTGCAGACGCCTGAGGAGTTTGAGAACATTGTCATCAAGGCATTGGCCGACGGCGAGGTGCTGCGCATGAAAGATGTGGCGACCATTGAACTGGGACGTAACACGTACGGATTCGACAATACGGTGGACGGACACAAGGGTGTCAGCTGTATCGTTTATCAGATGGCCGGTACCAACGCGACGGCTACCATCCAGAACCTGGAGAAGGTACTTGCAGAGATGCAGAAATCCATGCCTGCCGGCTTGGGTATCAACATCGCCCAAAGCGCCAATGACTTCCTCTTCGCTTCTATCCATGAGGTGGTCAAGACGTTGATAGAGGCGTTCATCCTGGTGTTCATCGTGGTGTACATTTTCTTGCAGGACATGCGCTCTACGTTGATTCCTGCCATTGCCATCCCGGTAGCATTGATTGCAACGTTCTTTATGCTGAAGATTATCGGTTTCAGTGTCAACCTGCTGACGTTGTCGGCCATGGTGCTTGCCATTGCCATTGTGGTGGACGACGCGATAGTCGTCGTCGAGGGTGTCCATGCCAAGCTGGACCAGGGCTATAAGTCGGCCCGTCTGGCAGCCATCGACGCCATGCACGAGTTGGGTGGCGCATTGGTATCCATTACGCTGGTCATGATGTCCGTGTTTATCCCCGTGAGCTTCATGGGCGGTACGGCGGGTACGTTCTACCAGCAGTTCGGTCTGACCATGGCTATCGCCATCTTCTTCTCCGCTGTAAACGCTTTGACATTGAGTCCGGCTTTGTGTGCCATCTTCTTGAAACCGCACAATACCGAAGGCGGACATGAAGCTTCGCTGAAAGAACGTATTGGTGCGGCAACGAAAGAAGCGCGTAAGATATGGATTCAACGTTATGCGCAGGGATTGGGTAAGTTTATGAAGCCGAAGCTGACCATCCTCTTTACTATCGTGGCCATTTTGGGTATGATATTCGGTATGTTCAGTTTCGGAGAGCATCCGGTGCTGTGCCCGATATTCATTGTTATCAGTATCATGGCCGTAGCCGGTATGACGACCGATGAATTCAAGCATTCGTTCAATAGTTCGTATGATTCCCTTTTGGGTAAATATAAGAAGCAGGTATTGAAATACATCCAGAAACGTTGGCTGAGCGGCGGACTGGTTGTCGCTTCCATCGTCCTGCTGATAGTGTTCATGCAGATTACGCCGACCGGTATGGTGCCGAACGAGGATACGGGTACCATCATGGGTGCTGTGACATTGCCTCCCGGCACTTCGCAGGAACGCGCGCAGAAGATATTGGCGCGTGTGGACAGCCTGATTGCCGCCGAGCCTGCCGTACAGTCGCGTACCGTGATTTCCGGATTTAGCTTTATCGGTGGTCAGGGTCCCGGTTACGGTTCGGTCATTGTCAAGCTGAAACCTTGGGAGGAACGTTCGACGATGCAGAATTCGACCATTGTGTATGCGACCCTTTTTATGCGTGCGCAAAAGGTTATCAAGGAAGCGCAGGTATTGTTCTTCGCTCCGCCTATGATCCCGGGTTACTCTATCTCTACCGACATCGAGTTGAACATGCAGGATAAGACCGGTGGTAGCTTGGACCGTTTTTACAGCGTAGTACAAAATTATATGGCTGCTTTGAAGGAACGTCCGGAAGTGACGTCGGCCGCTACGAACTTCAATCCCAGCTTCCCGCAATACCAACTGGATATCGATGCCGCCGCATGTAAGCGTGCCGGTATCAAGCCAAACGACATCTTGAGCGTGATGCAGGGATACTATGGTGGTCTGTATGCGTCGAACTTCAACAGCTTCGGTAAGATGTTCCGTGTCATGGTGCAGGCCGAACGCGACGCTACGAAGGATTTGGAGTCATTGGAGAGCATCAAGGTGCGCAACGATAAGGGCGAGATGGCTCCTGTCAGTCAGTTTGTGAAGCTGACGAAGGTGTATGGTCCGGATGTTATCAACCGTTTCAACCTGTATACATCCATGAAGGTGATGGTGACGCCGGCTACCGGTTACACGTCCGGTCAGGCGTTGCAGGCGATTGCCGAAGTGGCCGAGCAGAACTTGCCCGCAGGTTTCGGTTACGAATTGGGAGGTATGGCGCGTGAGGAAGCCGAGACGAGCGGAAGTTCTACAGGTATTATCTTTATCCTCTGCTTCGTGTTCGTTTACCTGTTGCTGAGCGCTCAGTACGAAAGTTACATTCTGCCATTGGCCGTATTGCTCTCCGTTCCTTTCGGATTGCTGGGTAGCTTCCTCTTTGTGAACGGTGCCAGCCTGATTGGCGGTATTCCTGCTTTGCAGATGATTATCGGCACCATGTCCAACAACATCTACATGCAGATTGCCTTGATTATGTTGATGGGTCTGTTGGCGAAGAACGCCATCTTGATTGTAGAGTTCGCGCTCGACCGTCGTAAGATGGGTATGAGCATCACGTGGGCAGCCGTTCTTGGTGCTGCCGCCCGTTTGCGTCCTATCTTAATGACGTCGTTGGCTATGGTTATCGGTCTGTTGCCGTTGATGTTTGCCAGCGGTGCGGGTGCCAATGGTTACCGTACGTTGGGTACATCGGCCATCGGTGGTATGTTGATTGGTATGATTCTGCAAATCTTCATCGTACCGGCTCTGTTCGTAGCCTTCCAGTATTTGCAAGAGAAGGTGAAACCGATGGAGTGGGACGATGTGGACAACTCCGATGCTACGGCTGAGATAGAACAATACAGTAAATAACAATTTAAATGAAGAACTAAAAATGAAGAATGAAGAATTTTCTTGTAGTAAGGTAAGAACAGGTAATTCTTCATTCCTCATTCTTCATTCTTAATTTAAAATATATATGAAAGGAAAAATCATCACTCTGATGTGTGCAACCGCTCTTCTGAGCAGTTGCCACATCTATAAAGCATACGACAGACCGGAAGACATCTCCGCGGAAGGTCTGTACCGTGACACGGCCTTGGTGAACAGTGCTGCGGCTTCCGACACTACTAACTTTGGCAACGTGCCTTGGAGGGAAGTGTTTACCGACCCGCAGTTGCAAGGTTACATTGAACAGGCGTTGGCAAGTAATGCAGATTTGCGCTCTGCCATGCTGAATGTGGAGTCCGCACAGGCTGCGTTGATGTCGGCTCGTTTGGCTTATTTGCCGCAGATAGGTTTAAGCCCGCAAGGTACGTTGACCAATTGGAACAAAGGCGAGGCTACTTCAAAGACTTATTCTATTCCCGTTACCGCCAGTTGGCAGATTGACTTGTTCGGTCAGATTTTAAATCCAAAACGTGCCGCACAGGTTTCATTGAAACAAGCTGAATACAATCAGCAGGCTGTCCAGACACAACTGATAGCCAGCACGGCCAATATCTATTATACGTTGTTGATGCTGGACCGCCAGTTGCAGATTACGGAAAATACGGCTAATGTACTGAAGAAGTATGTGGAAACGATGGAAGCGATGTACGAATATGGCAGCGTGAACAGTGCGGCCATCGAGCAAAGCCGCAGTGCCTATGCGCAAGTGGTGGCTTCCTTGTCCGACTTGCGCCAAAGCCTGACAGAGACGGAGAACGCTTTTTGCCTGATACTGAATGAGCCGGCACATGCCATTGAGCGTGGCGTGTTGGAAGACCAGGTATTGCCTACAGAGTTCTCGGCTGGTATTCCCATTCAGTTACTTTCCAATCGTCCGGATGTGAAGGCTGCTGAAATGACGTTAGCCGCTTGTTATTACAACACGAACAGTGCCCGTGCCGCCTTCTATCCGAACATCACGTTAAGTGGTTCGGCCGGATGGACAAACAGTAGCGGGGCAGGTATCGTCAATCCGGGTAAGCTATTAGCTTCTTTGGTGGGCTCTTTGACTCAGCCCTTGTTCTATCGGGGTACGAACATTGCCCGCCTCAAACAAGCTAAGGCACAGGAAGAGCAGGCGAAGATTGGTTTTCAGACCGCTCTGCTCAACGCCGGAAACGAGGTGAGCAATGCCCTTTCTTTGTACCAGAATACGTTGGCAAAAGTTAATTCCCGCACCATGCAGGTAAATTCTTCCCGCAAAGCGGCTGAAGATACAAAAGAATTGTTTAACTTAGGCACGTCAACCTATCTGGAAGTGCTGACAGCCGAACAATCGTATCTCAGCGCGCAGTTGTCCGAGGTATCTGATACGTTCGATCAAATGCAGGCTGTCATCAATTTGTACCAGGCATTAGGTGGAGGAAGAGAAAATTAATACTTAAAATCTACTATCATGATTAGTCCTTTAGCTTATGTAGACCCTGCCGCCAAGCTCGGTAAGAATGTAACGGTACAACCGTTCGCTTATATTGAAGGCGATGTGGAAATCGGTGATGATTGCGTCATCATGTCCGGTGCGCGTATTTTGAATGGTACCCGTATGGGTAAGAGCAATACCGTGCATCATGGTTCGGTGTTGGCCAGTACGCCGCAAGATTTCCATTATGAAGGTGAAGATAGTTTGCTTGTCATTGGTGACAAGAATGAAATCCGTGAGAATGTAGTGATTGCCCGTGCCACGCATAAGGAAGGCGGTACGCACATCGGTAACGAGAATTTCCTGATGGACGGTGTGCATCTGTGTCACGATGTACACATCGGCAATCATTGCGTGTTGGGTATCCGCAGCATGGTGGCCGGTGAGAGCCGAGTGGATGATTGCACCATCCTCAGCAGCAACGTCATCGTGCAGCAGAACTGCCACATTGGGAGTTGGGTGCTGATACAGTCCGGTTGCCGCATATCCAAGCATGTACCTCCTTACGTCATTATGGCGGGGAATCCTGTGCAGTATCATGGCATCAACGCCGTTATCCTACAGCACAAGAGTGATGTGAACCACATCACTGACCGAATTTTACGCCATATTATGAACGCCTACCGTCTGATTTATCAAGGTAACTTTAGCCTGCAGGATGCCGTTCTGAAGATTGAAGACCAAATTCCGATGAGCGATGAGATTCACAATATCCTGAATTTCATCCGCGAGGCGAAGGAGATAGTCAGATAAGGATACTTGCCGGATGGGATTATCCGGGGCTTTTTGAACACGGAGACACAAAGGCACAGAGTTATTATTTCATGATTTCCATTGAAAAATTTCTTTGTGTCTTCGTGTCTCTGTGTTTTTTCGGTTCATTTCCGGTATTTATTCGAACCGCAGCGTGCCGAAAAACTCAGGACGGTGAAAGTCCGGAGATTCTACGGCGATAGGATTCCAGGAAAGGAAATGGGGCGTCTGCAGCTTATCCCCGCACTTGTAGAAGTTGGCGCGCATGGTCTTGCCCGATAGCGATTTCACTTGATGCTTGAAGTAAGTAGCGGTAGGAATGATTAATACCACTTCCCACGTACACTCGCCTATGCGTTCTTCGAAAGATACACGTCCTAAGCTTGCCCAGCGTTGTACATTGTCCAGTACGGTTTGGGGAGCAGGTTCCCTGCCGTTACGGCTGCTGCCTGTGCCTACCAACAGTGTACCCGTACAATTACATTCCATATTATAATAGGTACCGTCGTCTGTCGGGCTGGAGAAGAACTCCACGCAGGCGTCTTCCCACACAGGGCCGTTGTCCGCGGCGGCGACGGCACGTACGGACGCTTCGCGCACCTTGTAGTGGAGCACGATGGCGTCGCCTGTATGCGCTATGCGGAAGAATGTTTCAGGCCGGTAAGAATATTCTTTCCAATTTACGGTCTCAATGGGTACGAAAGCTATTCCTTCCGCGTCCAACAAGGCGGGTACGGCTTCCACCGATACGCCTTTCAAGCTGATTTTCTTTACATATAGTTCTTTCATATCAGTAGTTGATTGATTGCATGCTCCGCAAAGGGCGCAGAGGATGCAGATAATTAAATATCTCATAGGTGTACAAAATTAAATGATGAATAAAGAATGAAGAATTCTTAAGGATGTCGCAAGGAAATTCTTAATTCTTCATTCTTAATTCTTCATTTACAGCACTACATTTACAGCAGCGACTTAATGTAAGCGTGCATCTCCGGCGTATGTTCTTCTACGCTTTGCAGCAGCTTGAACTGGGCTTTGGTGCGCACCAGGTTGTGTTCGGGGTACTGTATCTTATAGTAAGTGTCTCCGTTCAGATAGTCGGCCAGAAAGCGCACGCATTGCATGTAGGGGAACAGGGCGGCGGCATAGGGCAGGTTCTCTATCTCGATGGGGAGCAGGAAACCGCGCGCGGCCTCGATGTATCCTGCAGTGAAGGCGCGGAAGATGTCCATGTTGAAGTTCACGTTGTCCGGGTTACGATCGTCTTCAGCCCCAGTGTTGGCTGCCGAGCGGAGGAAGTCGCCATAGTCGGAGAAGATGAACGAAGGCATTACCGTGTCCAAGTCGATGACGCAGAGCACTTGATCCGTCGCCTCGTCGAACATCATGTTGTTCACTTTCGTGTCGCAGTGGCACACGCGTTTGGGCAGTTTACCTTCCCGGTACAGCCGTTCGGCCTTGCACATTTCCTCGGCCCGGCGTTCGATTTCGTCTAAATAGTAGCTTACTTCCTTCACGCGGCCCGCTTTGTTGTCAGCCACCGCCTCACGCAGTTGTTTCAGGCGGAACTCCATGTTGTGGAAGTCGGGGATGGTCTCGCCCAGCCTGTCGGTAATGTCCGCCAACATGGCTTCAAAATCGCCAAAGGCCAGGCCCACCAGCCGGGCATTCTCCGGATTGACGGCTTCGCGCGTCACGGCGTTCGGGATGAAAGTCATCACGCGCCAATAGGTCGTCCCGTCTGTCCAATAGGTCTTTCCGTCTTCGGCTGGCCAGAAATGCAACGTCTTGCGGTCCAAGTCGTTTTCACCCCGTTCTTCCAACCGTTGCCGGATGTGGGCCGTAACGGCTTCAATGTTCCGTTGCAACAGGTCCACGTTTTGGAACACATGGTGGTTGATGCGTTGCAGCACGAAATCGGGCTGTCCGGACTTTGTGACTACCTTGTACGTGTCGTTGATAAGTCCTGATCCCAGAGGTACGATTTCCCGGACTTCACCCGGCAAGCGGAAGTGAGCGGTGATAGATAAAAGGTCATTCATAATGCAATTTGTTTTAAAAAGGTTATAGATAAAAAGTTTGTTATTTTCGATGTTTCAGATACTGGTACCCGAAGCGGCAGCGCAGACAGTCCCGTCGGTCGCAATACTCCTTCTGTAGCTGGATGAGCGCTTGCGAGTCGGCGGCGGACGTGACAGCTATGCCCGCTCCCTCCCACATGCGGATGATGTAGTTGTTCTCGGCAGGCAGTTCCTCCAGCAGGGCTGTGGCCCGTTCGCATAGGTATTCTTCTCCGCGATGTCGTCCATAGGCATACAGGAAAGGCACTACGGTGTTGATGATAATCAGGTCGAGTCCCGATTTGCTCATTTGCTTCTTGCTTCGAGACGAGACCTTGGCAAAGGTGAAATGCTCCTCCCAATAGGCCGACACGTCCGTGGCCAGCAATTTCCGGAGTTCGTCAACCGTTTGTGTCTCCATTGCTTTAGAGAAAAGGCCTTCTCCGCGGTGATAGAGGTAAGCCAGTTGCGCCAGTCGGATGTGTGGGAAACTGCCCGGGCGTGTCCGCAGGAGTTTCCAGCGTGAGGCGGTCATGGGCTCGGGCAGGCTGAACTTCTGTCTCAAGTAGCGGTATTCTTTTCTCAGGCAGATGTAATAGTCATCTTGTCCGGTCCGTTCTTCTTCCAGGAAGCCCGCCGTGCCGAGGAAGAACGCCTCCACCTGGAAGAGGTTGTCACGGTGTTTGTCCACGGCGCGAAGTGGAATGAGTCTGGCCCATGCCTCGAAAGCGTCTGCGTTCAGCCCAAAGCCATAATTGCGTGCCAAGGTGATGAAGAACACATCCTCCCAATGTCCTCCGCACTGGTCGAGCCGACTCCCGATGTCCTTGGCCTTCCGTTCGAAGCGTTCCACCTGCAAGGCCGAAAGCCACGAGTGCACCGTCAGTTTAGGCAAATCCGAAAGGATGGTGTAGCAGCGCGGGCGCACATCCGTCTGGCGAAGTTCCTCATATCGGCGGGTCACTTCCTCCGGAACGGCCATTATCAGTTGAGGAATCTTTTCCCCGTCCTGCCGTGTCACTGTACAGTCGGCTTCTCCCACTACATGCAGGATGACGTTATTGTAGGCTGCGTCCCGGTCGTGCCCGTGCTTCATCCAGTCCGATGCCCGGTCGTGTATTTCTACGTTACCTGCCCAAAGCACTCCGTTCAGCTTTAGTTTGGCACTTATAAAGTCCGGTCCGGCATGCGGGTTAGGCAAACCGGGGTCAATCACTTCCACCCGCTGTCCGTCCGTCGTGCGGAGTTCGCCTAAGGGAAACAGCTTGTGGCTCCAAACGTAATGCAATAATTTCTCCACGTTTATTTATTATTTGTGCAAAAGTAAACATTCTTATTGATATATCCTAACTTCGTCATTCATTCTCCTCTTCCTTTCTCTCCGGCAGCGAGACGGTAAATTCACTGTACCGCCCCGGCATGCTTTCCACCCCGACGTAGCCTCCATGTTCGCGCACCACGTTCATCACGTAGTTCAGTCCTAAGCCGAAGCCGGAGACCTTCTTTCCTTCACCTTTGGGCAGGACACGCTCGAACTTGTCGAAGATGGTGCGTTGGGCGGACAGGGGGATGCCGATACCGTTGTCCCGCACCCGGATGTGGACGTAACCGTTCTTCCGGATGGAGGCGACGGTTACCTCCACGCCTTCTGGTTTGGAGTATTTCAGCGCGTTGTCTATCAGGTTGGAGAGGGCCTCCTTCAGGTATTCCTTGTCGGCATAGACGATCTCCGCCTGCAAGTCCGTATGGAAGCGGACAGGTTTTGTGGCCTTTGCCTCGAACGTGCGTGTCAGACTCTCCACCAAGGGAGGAAGTTCCACCTCGTCCAAGTCCAATATCAAGCGGCCCGACTCTAATTTGCTGAGCGTGAGCACCCGGTTGGTAAGCTCCAGCAAGTGTCCCGCCTCCTGCTCCAGTACCTCAAAGTGCCGTTCCTTTTTCTCCGGCTTGTCGTCCAAGCGTCCGCTGCGGAGCGTGCGCAGGCCGATGAGCAGGGTGGTGAGGGGCGACTTCATGTCGTGTATCATGGCGTAGGAGAAGTCCTCGCGCATCTGCGCCAGCTTGTCCTGCCGGCGGATGATGCCCACTTGCGTGAATATGCCTAATCCCAACAGCCCGAAGCCTGCCAATGTGCCCAGCAGGTAATAGAGTTGAGTGCCCAACGTCTCCGCCCGCAGGTTCAGAAGCCGTGCCTCGAAGCCTTGCCCGTCTCCCGTAGGAATGGCGTATGTCCTGCCAGCCTCCACCAGCGGGGCATAGTCGGCATAGTAGCGCAGGGTGGGGCGGAGCACCGTGGCAGAGTCTATCCCCACGATGTCCAGCCGGAAGCGCAGGCGTCGCAGGCCGGCGGCTTTCAGTTCCTCGCGGAAAAGGCTGTCTATGCGCAGGGTGGTGTCGGCGGCATGGGCGTCATCCGTCCGGCACCAGGCTTCGTGGACGTGGCGTGCCACCTGTTCGCTTCGCAGCCCAAGGCTCATGCCCGTCCATCGTCCTAAGAAGAAGAGGGCGATGACGGCGGCCACGAGGGTCAAGAGGATATAGTTGGACTTATTCATGCGGCAAATATAGTCCTTTTCTTTCACAAGGCAAACCGAGGGAGAAACAAGTTTAAGGTGAAGGTTTAGCAAGTACTAAATAAACGTATAGTCGTTTCATTATACTTTGTCATTGATCAGTTGGAAATCAATTTACGGGCGAAAGGATATATCAGAATGGCAAATCATAGTTGAAAGCATCTTCTTCCTTTGCCACAAGCTGCCCTTTTTCATCCAAAAGAGCAATATCTTTAATCTTCTTGCGAAAAAGAGTAAAGTTTGATATTTGTTCTATCTCCCTCTTGCGGTTTTGGCTAAGGATGAGATATTCTTTTTCTTTGTCAAAGCCTAAAAAACGTCTGCCCAATAAGTTGGCTGCAATGCCAGTGGTACTGCTTCCGGTGAATGGGTCAAGAATCCACGCACCGCTGTGGGTTGATGCCAAAACAATGCGAGACAACACAGACAATGGTTTCTGTGTAGGATGTTTTCCGCATGATTTTTCCCATCGG
>CASGED010000078.1 GCA_949300425.1 uncultured Bacteroides sp. | reverse complement strand
TGTGTTTAATGGCACACAGATGACACTGATGAGACAGATTTACACAGATTTTAAAGGGCTTCGCCTACAGGTTTAAAGAATAAATCTGTGGTCATCTTGTGAAATCTGTGTCATCTGTGTGCCATCTAAATTCCCATTTACCTGCCGACAAAG
Organism: uncultured Bacteroides sp.; assembly: GCA_949300425.1. Taxonomy (GTDB): domain Bacteria; phylum Bacteroidota; class Bacteroidia; order Bacteroidales; family Bacteroidaceae; genus Bacteroides. The sequence goes on along the minus strand of CASGED010000078.1, from coordinate 26,696 downwards.
ATAGACATTTCATTGGGAATAGAGGAAAATATACACAGGATTCTGCAACAGGTTAGGCAATTTGTCGTATCTTTGCGGCTATCAACCTGTCTGATGGACTAAGAAATGATGGATAATTGTTAATAAGATGAATAAGAAAACAATTCTGATAGGAGGCATATTATTAATTATGCTGATGGGCGTGACAGCTCTATTGTTGTTGGAAAAGAAAGCCAATAAAGAACTGGTGCAGGAGTTTGAATTGGAAAAAGAAGACTTGGAGAACGAGTACACCACCTTTGCCCGCCAATACGACGAGCTGAAAATGACGGTGACCAACGATTCGTTGTCTGTGCTTCTGGAGCAAGAACAGTTGAAGACCCAACGCCTGCTGGAGGAACTGCGCACAGTGAAAAGCACCAACGCTTCGGAAATACGCCGTCTGAAAAAAGAATTGGCTACGTTGCGTAAAGTGATGATAGGCTACATTAACCAAATAGACTCTCTGAACCGGCTGACTGCTCGCCAACAGGAAATGATTCAGGACGTGACCCGCAAATACAACGCTGCTTCCCGCCAAATCAGCAATTTGTCCGCTGAGAAAAAGACCTTGAACGAAAAGGTCGCCTTGGCCGCCCAGTTGGACGTGACGAATATTCATGTGGAACCACAAAACAAGCGGGGCCGTAAAACTGACAAGGTGAAACGAGTAGTGAAATTCCAGATAGACTTCACGTTAGTAAAGAACATTACGGCCGAAACCGGTGAGCGCATCCTCTATATACGCATCACCAAGCCAGACAACAGCGTACTGACCAAAGACGCGTCTAATACTTTTGCCTACGAGAACCGTCAGTTGCCTTATTCCATCAAAAAATATGTGGAGTACACCGGTGAAGAACAAGACGTGACGGTTTATTGGAATGTGGAAGAATACCTTTATGCCGGTGAGTATCGGGTAGATATCTTTGCGGAAGGTACATTAATAGGGCAGCAAAACTTTGTGCTGGAATAAAAGTGTTCTGTTTCCCATCGAAAATGCACGAAATTATCCATAGGTAATATCAAAATAAGCAGAACTTTTTTATCTTTGCAACGTTGTTTATCCGTAAAAACAAGAAAGATATACGATGATTGCAAAAAAAACATTTATAGCATGTGCGTTGTTGGTCGGGACGATCTGTACGACTAAAGCGCAACAGGCGCTGACGCTTGACAGTTGCCGCGCGCTGGCCATGGCCAACAACAAGGAACTGCTGATAAGCCGCGAGAAGATGGAAGCCGCACGCCATCAGCGGAAAGCAGCCTTTGCCAACTATCTGCCCGCCATCGACGCTACGGGCGCTTACATCCGCACACAGAAAGAAATATCCCTGCTGAGCGACGAACAGAAAGAAGCCCTGGGAAGCATAGGCACGCAACTGAGCGGGGCGGTGCAGAACAGCGTGCAGGGACTCATTGCCCAAAATCCGGGCCTGTTGCAAAATCAGCAGTTCATGCAGATTGTACAATCGTTCTCCGCCATAGACATTGCCACGCCGCTCAACCAAGTGGGCAACTCGCTGGTGGATGCCCTGCGTACAGACACGCGAAACCTCTTTGCCGGAGCCGTCACCCTGACGCAACCTCTCTACATGGGCGGCAAGATACGCGCTTACAACAAAATAACGAAGTATGCCGAGGAACTGGCGCGCCAGCAGCACAGCACGGGAATGCAGGACGTCATCCTCAGTACCGACCAGGCCTATTGGCAAGTGGTATCCCTGGTGCATAAGAAGCGGTTGGCCGAAGGTTACCTGGAGTTGCTGCGCAAGCTGGAGAGCGATGTGGACAAGATGATAGCCGAAGGCGTGGCCACGAAAGCGGACGGCCTGTCCGTCAAGGTGAAGGTGAACGAGGCGGAAATGACGCTGACCAAGGTGGAAGACGGACTCAGCCTCTCGCGCATGTTGCTTTGCCAGCTATGCGGCCTCGACCTGACACAGCCCATCACACTGGCCGATGAGACGGAAGAAGACTTGGGCGAACCCGGCATTGCCGCCAAACAGATTGACATGGAAGCCGTCTACGCCGTGCGTCCCGAAGTGCGCAGCTTGGAACTGGCCTCCAAGATGTACGACCAAAAAGTGAACGTCACCCGTTCGGAGTATCTGCCTTCCTTGGCTTTGATGGGCAGCTACATGGCCACCAGCCCCTCCGTGCTGAACAGCTTCGAAAAGAAGTTCAAAGGCATGTGGAATGTGGGCGTCATGCTCTCCGTGCCTCTGTGGCATTGGGGCGAAGGCATCCACAAGGTAAAAGCCGCCAAGGCGGAAGCCCGCATCGCCCGCTATCAGTTGGCGGATGCGAAGGAGAAGATAGAACTGCAGGTGAACCAAAGTGCCTTCAAGGTGAACGAGGCCGCCAAGAAATTAGTGATGGCGGAGAAGAACTTGGAGAAGGCGGACGAGAACCTGCGCTACGCCACCTTAGGCTTTGAGGAAGGTGTCATTCCCGCCAGCAACGTATTGGAAGCCCATACGGCCTGGCTTTCCGCCCAGTCGGAAAAGATTGACGCGCAGATAGACGTGAAGCTGACGGACTTGTATCTGAAGAAGGCGACGGGAAGACTGAATTTGGAGGAATAAAATTGTATAAATGGGAATTTAAACCACTGATAAACACGGATTAAACAAGATGAGCGCAGATGTATCTGTCACCCTGAGCGTAGTCGAAGGGTCTCATGTAAAACTTATCTCTGCGCTACGTGAGATGTCTCGACAGGTTCGACATGACAGATACCATTCATCTGAAAATAAAAATCTGTGTAAATCCGTACCATCTGTGTTATCTGTGGTTCCCCCCGATAAATTATCATTTAATATTGTATTATGAATACGAAATCACAAAACAGCAACATGTTGCTGGCGTTTCTCACCCTGCTGGGAATCATAGCCGTAGTGGCCCTCGTAGGCTTCTTCATGCTGCGCAAAGGACCGGAAATCGTGCAGGGACAGGCCGATGTCAACGAGTATCGCGTGTCGAGCAAGGTGCCCGGCCGCATCTTAGAGTATCGGGTGAAAGAAGGACAGAGCGTGAAGGCGGGCGACACATTGGCTTTGCTGGAAGCCCCTGACGTACAGGCCAAGCTGGAGCAGGCGCGTGCCGCCGAAGCCGCCGCCCAGGCACAGAACGAGAAAGCCATCAAAGGTGCCCGCCAGGAACAGATACAGGCAGCCTATGAGTTGTGGCAGAAAGCCCGTGCGGGAGTCACCATTGCCGAGAAGTCGTACAAGCGGGTGAAGAACCTCTACGACCAAGGCGTGATGTCCGCACAGAAGTTGGACGAAGTAACCGCCCAACGCGATGCCGCCATCGCTACGGAGAAAGCAGCCAAGTCGCAGTATGACATGGCCGTGAACGGTGCCGAGCGGGAAGACAAGGCTGCAGCCGCTGCCTTGGTGGAGCGTGCCAAGGGTGCCGTGGCCGAGGTGCAGTCTTACATCGCCGAAACCTATCTCATTGCCCAAAGTGATGGCGAAGTCTCTGAAATCTTCCCCAAGGTGGGCGAACTGGTAGGCACGGGCGCACCGATTATGAACGTTGCCATGATGGACGAGATGTGGGTAAGCTTCAACGTGCGTGAGGATTTGCTCCGGGGGCTGACCGTAGGCACGGAGTTCGAAGCATACGTCCCCGCCCTCGACCAAAACATCCGTCTGAAAGTGTACTACATGAAGGACTTGGGCACATACGCCGCTTGGAAGGCTACCAAGACCACCGGCCAGTTCGACTTGAAGACGTTTGAGGTGAAAGCCTCTCCGTTGGAGAAGGTGGAAGGGCTGCGGCCGGGAATGAGTGTTATTTTGGAGAAGTAGATGGGAATTTAAACCACTGATGAACACGGATTAAACGGGATGAGCACAGATGTATCTGTCACCCTGAGCGTAGTCGAAGGGTCTCATGTAATATTCATCTCTGCGCTACGTGAGATGTCTCGACAAGCTCGACATGACAGATACCTTAAAATCCGTGTAAATCCGTACCATCTGTGTTATCTGTGGTTCCTCTGATAAATTATCACTTAACAATGGATAAAACAAAATACATCGCCTTTTGGAACGTGATGAAGCGTGAATGCCGCCGGTTGGTGGCCCGCCCGCTCTACCTGTTCTGCATGATAGGCGCGCCCTTGTTCTGCTATGTCTTTTTCACGACACTGATGGACTCCGGCTTGCCACAGAACATGCCGGTGGGCGTGGTGGACGAAGACCAGACCACCACTTCGCGCCAACTGACCCGCAATCTGGACGCTTTTCAGCAAACGCGCATCGTGGCCCACTATCCGGACATAGCCCAGGCACGCCAGGCCATGCAGCGTAGGGAGATATACGGCTTCTTCCTCATCCCCGAAGGCACCACCGCCGAAGCGCAGTCGCAGCGTCAGCCCAAGATTTCGTTCTACACCAACAACACGATGCTTATTGCCGGCTCCCTGCTCTACAAGGACATGAAGATGATGAGCGAGCTGGCTGCGGGCGCGGCGGCACGTTCGGTGCTTTATGCCAAGGGTGCGACAGAGGACCAGGCCATGGGCTTCCTGCAACCCATCGTCATCGACACCCATCCGCTCAACAACCCGTGGCTCAACTACTCCATCTACCTGAACAACACCTTTGTGCCCGGCGTGCTGATGCTGCTCATCTTCATGGTGACGGTCTACTCCATCGGCGTAGAGATAAAGGACCGCACCGCCCGCCAATGGCTCCGCATGGGCAACAACTCCATCTGGATATCCTTGGGCGGGAAACTGCTGCCCCACACCGTGGTGTTCTTCCTGATGGGCATTCTCTATAATGTTTATCTCTATGGTTTCCTGCACTTTCCGTGCAATAGCGGCATCGGGCCGATGTTGTTTGCTACGCTCTGTCTGGTGCTGGCTTCGCAGGGCATGGGCATCCTGATGATAGGCACCCTGCCGACGCTTCGCTTAGGGCTGAGCTTCGCCTCGCTTTGGGGCGTGCTTTCCTTCTCTATGTGCGGCCTGTCATTCCCCGCCATGGGTATGCACCCCACATTGCAGGCGTTGGCCAACCTCTTTCCCCTGCGCCATTACTTCCTCATCTACGTAGACCAAGCCTTGAACGGCTACCCGATGATTTACTCGTGGATGAACTACGTGGCGTTGCTGGCTTTCATGATGCTTCCGTTCCTCATCGCCCACCGGCTGAAAGGGGCGTTGATATATTATAAATATGTACCGTAATGAAAAAACTGACTTTCCGACAACGAGTGATACAAGGCGTGCAGGACCTGTTCTACATTTGGAAACAGGAATTCCGCACCACCTTCCGCGACCAGGGCGTGCTGATATTCTTCATTCTCGTGCCCTTGGCCTATCCGTTGATATACGGCTTCATCTATACCAACGAGACGCTGCGCGACGTACCTGCCGTAGTGGTGGACGACTCGCGTTCCTCGCTAAGCCGCAAGTATGTGCGTATGCTCGACGCCAGTCCCGAAGTGGCCGTTGTGGCCCATTGCGCCGACATGGAGGAGGCGAAATTGGCAATGCGCGAGCGCAATGCTTACGGCATCGTCTACCTGCCCGAAACCTTCAGTGACGATATAGCCGCCGGACGCCAGACGCAAGTCAGCCTCTTCTGTGACATGAGCGGACTGATGTATTATAAAGCTCTGCTGAGCGCCAATACGGAGGTGTCCTTGGAGATGAATGCCGAGATAAAGACCGCCCGTGCCGGAAATACCACCGAACGGCAGGACCAGATAACCGTGTACCCCATTGAATATAAAGACATAGCCCTCTATAACCCCACCAACGGCTTTGCCGCCTTCCTGTTGCCCGCCGTGCTGATGCTTGTCATCCAGCAGACGTTGCTGCTTGGCATCGGCCTTTCCGCCGGAACTGCCCGCGAGAAGAACCAATTCCGCGACCTCGTGCCCATTAACCGGCATTACAACGGCACGCTGCGCATCGTCTTCGGCAAGGGGCTGAGCTATTTCATGGTCTATAGCCTGGTGGCCGTCTATGTGCTTTGCGTAGTGCCCTGGATATTCCGCCTCAACCGCATCGCCATTCCCGGCGAACTGATTCTATTCACTTTGCCTTACCTCAGCGCATGCATCTTCTTCTCCATGACCGCCTCCATCGCCATCCGCAACCGCGAGACGTGTATGCTGATATTCGTCTTCACGTCCGTGCCATTGTTGTTCCTCAGCGGCATCTCATGGCCCGCCGCGGCTATTCCGCCTTTTTGGCATTACTTCTCCTACCTGTTCCCGTCCACGTTCGGCATCAACGGCTACGTGCGCATCAACAGCATGGGCGCCACACTGAACGAGGTCAGCTTCGAGTACCAGGCCCTGTGGCTTCAAACGGGTATCTATTGCCTCACCACTTGTATCGTCTACCGCTGGCAGATACTGCAAAGCCGCCGACATGTCATCGAGGCGTACCGGAGATACAAAGCGTTGCGGGAAAACAAATAACGGAATTCTTCAGTCTGCTTGTATTGTCACTGAAAATCAAAAAAGAAACAAAAAGTTTGCTGTTTCATAGAAAATTCGTACCTTTGCAAGCCGATTATTATCTAATAAGGATAAATGTTTCATTCATAGCGAGTTAATGCGGCCTTTGTCCGGGGAACGCGGCTCGATGTGAGGGAGACGATTAGTAGTAACAATTTTAAAAACATTTAAAGAGTGGATACTTTAAGTTACAAGACCATTTCTGCAAACAAAGCGACGGTGAACAAAGAATGGGTCATCGTTGACGCCACGGACCAAGTATTGGGCCGTTTGGGCGCAAAAGTTGCGAAACTGTTGAGAGGAAAGTATAAACCCAACTTTACCCCTCATGTAGATTGTGGCGATAATGTAATCATTATCAATGCCGACAAAGTGAAAATGACTGGCAATAAGTGGACAGACAAGATTTATCTGTCATACACAGGTTATCCCGGTGGCCAGCGCGAAATGACCCCTGCCCGTTTGATGGCTAAGCCCAACGGTGAGGAGAAGTTACTGAGAAAAGTTGTAAAGGGTATGCTCCCCAAGAACAAATTGGGCGCTAAACTGCTGGGCAATATGTATGTATATGCCGGAAGTGAGCACAAGCATGAAGCCCAACAACCCAAAATGATTGATATTAACGCACTTAAATAAGAGATAATGGAAGTAGTAAATGCATTAGGCAGACGTAAAAGTGCAGTTGCACGTATTTTCGTAAGCGAAGGTACTGGAAAGATTACAATCAACAAGAGAGACCTGGCCGTGTACTTCCCTTCAAGCATTCTGCAATACGTAGTAAAGCAGCCGCTGAACAAGTTGGGTGTTGCTGAGAAGTATGATATCAAAGTAAACCTGAACGGTGGAGGTTTTACCGGACAATCTCAGGCTCTGCGCCTGGCCATTGCTCGCGCATTGGTGAAAATCAACCCCGAAGACAAGGCAGCATTGCGTGCAGAAGGCTTCATGACACGTGACCCCCGTGCTGTTGAGCGCAAGAAACCGGGCCGTCCGAAAGCACGCCGCAGATTCCAGTTCAGCAAACGTTAAGAGTTGGAGCATGGTTGGGGCGGACAAGTTGCATGATAATTCTCAACTGTTACCTCTCAACTCTCAACTGATAAAGCGTTTAGCATCTAAACTACCGGGACTCTTATCTTCGCGAGGCGGAACAGACTACCCGGCGGTTGGTTTAGGAAAAACAAAAAAGAAAGTAAACGATTTAAGATTAAAAAGACAATGTCAAGAACAAATTTTGATACATTATTGGAGGCCGGTTGCCACTTTGGCCACCTGAAAAGAAAATGGAATCCCGCCATGGCTCCCTACATCTTCATGGAGCGCAACGGCATCCACATCATCGACCTCAACAAGACGGTTGCTAAAATAGACGAAGCTGCAGAAGCTTTGAAGCAAATCGCCAAGTCAGGAAAGAAAGTCCTGTTTGTTGCTACTAAGAAACAAGCAAAGCAGATTGTGGCCGAGAAGGCTGCGTCTGTGAATATGCCTTATGTAATCGAACGCTGGCCGGGCGGTATGTTGACCAACTTCCCGACTATCCGTAAGGCCGTGAAGAAGATGGCTACCATTGATAAACTGACAAATGACGGTACATATGCTAACCTGTCGAAGCGTGAAATCCTGCAAATTTCACGTCAACGTGCCAAGTTGGACAAGACATTAGGTTCTATTGCTGACCTGACTCGTCTGCCGTCCGCTTTGTTCGTGATAGACGTGATGAAGGAAAACATCGCTGTGCGCGAGGCCAACCGTTTGGGTATTCCTGTATTCGGCATCGTAGATACAAACTCGGATCCGACGAACATCGATTTCGTCATTCCGGCAAACGATGACGCAACAAAGTCCATTGAAGTTATTTTAGACGCTTGTTGCGCCGCTATGCAGGAAGGCTTGGAAGAGCGTAAGGCGGAGAAAGTTGATATGGAAGCAGCCGGGGAAGCTCCTGCCAACAAGGCTGGCAAGCGTAAAGCAGCCAAGGCTCGTTTGGACAAGCAGGACGAAGAAGCCATCAACGCTTCTAAAGCCGCTGCCTTCATGAAAGACGAAGAAGAGGCTTAAACTCTCTTTACATAGTTAATAAAAACCAAGTAGTTAGTGGCAAGTAGCTGGTAGTGGAGAACTATTGACTGCTGACTACTAACTACTTTTTCATTATTCACCATTTAAAATTAAGAAAGACTGTATGGCTGTAACAATGGCTGATATTACCAAGCTCCGCAAGATGACCGGCGCTGGTATGATGGACTGCAAAAACGCCTTGACTGAAGCAGAAGGCGATTTTGACAAGGCAATGGAGATTATCCGCAAGAAGGGACAGGCTGTAGCTGCCAAACGTTCCGACCGCGAAGCTTCTGAAGGTTGCGTCTTGGCTAAGAGCACAGGCGACTTTGCCGTAATCATCGCCCTGAAGTGTGAAACTGACTTTGTGGCTCAGAATGCCGATTTTGTAAAACTGACGCAAGACATTCTGGATTTGGCTGTTGCCAACAAGTGCAAGACGTTGGATGAAGTGAAGGCATTGCCGATGGGCAAAGGTACCGTGCAGGATGCTGTCGTAGACCGCAGCGGTATTACGGGCGAGAAGATGGAATTGGACGGCTACATGACGGTAGAGGGCGTAAACACAATGGTATACAACCACATGAACCGCAATTCTCTCTGCACAATCGCCGCTTTCAACAAGGCTGTAGACGAGCAGTTGGCTAAGCAGGTATGTATGCAGATTGCCGCCATGAACCCCATCGCCATCGACGAAGCCGGTGTGCCTGAAGATGTAAAGCAGAAAGAAATTGACGTAGCTATCGAAAAGACCAAAGCCGAACAAGTGCAGAAGGCTGTAGAAGCAGCTTTGAAGAAAGCGGGTATCAATCCAGCTCACGTGGACAGCGAAGATCACATGGAGAGCAACATGGCTAAAGGCTGGATTACAGCTGAGGACGTAGCGAAGGCTAAGGAAATCATCGCTACGGTGTCTGCCGAAAAGGCTGCCCATTTGCCCGAACAGATGATTCAGAACATCGCCAAAGGTCGTCTGGGCAAGTTCTTGAAGGAAGTCTGCCTGCTGAACCAAGAGGACATCATGGACGGCAAGAAGACTGTACGCGAAGTGCTGAAGGAAGCAGATCCGGAATTGCAGATTACTGACTTCAAGCGTTTCACGTTGCGTGCTGAATAAGTTCTTTTTTTCATAATTGATTGTATAAAACGGCTGTACGGGGTATCTGTGCAGCCGTTTTCCCTACTCATCCCACAGGTCTCGTTTGCGTATATCCTTCCCGCTTCAACAAATCGAGCACTTTCTCCTTGAAATCGCCTTGCACAATGATTTCGCCATCCTTGGCGCTTCCTCCTACGCCGCATTTGCTTTTCAGCAGTTTACCCAACTCTTTCAGATCATTGTCCGTGCCCACAAAACCGGTTACGAGGGTCACCACCTTGCCCCCTCGGTTCTTACGATCCAACTGTACACGCAGCTTCTGCTGTCCGGCAGGCAGGGTAGACACTTCCTCCGTTTCTTCTGTTTCGTAGTGAAAGTCCGGATTCGTAGAGTAAACCACGTTCAGTCGGCCTTTCCAATCATTGTTTTTCGTATTTTTCGCCATATCTATCCATTTTAAACAACGCCAAATGTACGGCTTTCGAATGTATTTTGCAATCTGATACAGATTTTATGCTACCTTTTTTATATGTTTGCGGACAAGTTACGAAAAAAAGACGTACTTTTGCCCAACTCAAATGGATAAGGAAGAGTAAAGCATGAACAATCAGTCCCCACATAAAGAAGCTCTGCGGGTGCCGGAACCTACGTTACGACGTCTCCCGTGGTACCTCTCCAACATCAAGTTGCTGAAGCAGAAAGGCGAACGTTACGTGTCTTCCACCCAAATCTCCAAGGAAATCAATATAGATGCCTCGCAGATAGCCAAGGACTTGTCATACGTCAACATAACGGGACGTACGCGCGTAGGCTATGAGATAGATGCGCTGATAGCCGTGCTGGAGGATTTCTTAGGCTTCACCAACTTGCACAAAGCTTTCCTTTTCGGCGTAGGTAGTTTGGGAGGCGCTTTGTTGGGCGACTCCGGTTTGAAACATTTCGGGCTGGAGATTGTGGCGGCATTTGACGTAAAGCCCGGTTTGGTAGGCACCACGTTGAACGGCATCCCCATCTTCCATTCGGACGACTTTGGGAAGAAGATGCGCGACTACCGGGTAAACATCGGAGTACTGACCGTTCCTATCGAGATTGCCCAGCAGATAACCGACTACATGGTAGCGGGCGGTATCAAGGCTGTATGGAACTTTACGCCTTTCCGAATCCGTGTACCGGAGAATATCGTAGTGCAGAACACCTCCCTTTACGCTCACCTGGCAGTGATGTTCAATCGTCTTAACTTTAACGAAATCGAATAATGAAGATTATAGCAATAGGCATGAACTATGCCCGACACAACCAAGAGATGGGGCATACGCATGAGAACCGGGAACCTGTCATCTTTCTGAAGCCCGACTCAGCTATCTTGAGAGACGGGAAACCTTTTTTCCTGCCGGACTTCTCACAAGAAGTGCATTATGAGACAGAGATCGTAGTTCGCATTTGCCGCTTGGGCAAACACATCGCTCCTCGTTTCGCATCCCGTTATTACGATGCGGTGACCGTAGGCATTGACTTTACAGCCCGCGACCTGCAACGCCGCTTTGCGGAATCGGGCCATCCTTGGGAGCTGAGCAAGGGATTCGACAATTCTGCGGCCATAGGCGATTTCATCCCGCTTGCCGACTTGGGTGGCGATGTCCAAAACCTGAAATTCCATCTCGACATTGACGGGAAAACGGTTCAGCAAGGATGTACGGCCGACATGTTGTTTCGTGTAGATGACATCATTGCCTATGTCAGCCGCTTCATGACACTGAAAATGGGCGATTTGTTATATACAGGCACACCTGCTGGCGTAGGTCCGGTCAGCATCGGGCAACACCTGCAAGGATATATAGGAGAACGGAGATTGTTGGATTTTTATGTGAGATAAATATGAAGATACGTGTAGGTTTCGGTTACGATGTCCATCGGCTGGTGGAAGGTCGTGAGTTGTGGTTGGGCGGAATACGCCTGGAACACGAGAAAGGCTTGCTGGGACATAGTGATGCCGATGTGCTGATACATGCCGTTTGCGACGCCCTGTTAGGTGCGGCCAACATGCGCGACATCGGTTATCATTTTCCCGATACGGCAGGCGAGTACGAGAACATTGACAGCAAGATTTTGCTTCGCAAGACCGTGGAACTGATAGCCACGAAAGGTTATACGGTGGGGAACATTGACGTTACCGTATGCGCCGAACGTCCCAAGCTGAAAGCGCGCGTCCCCGAAATGCGGCAGACTTTGGCCGATGTGATGGGCATTGACCCTGATGATGTCTCTATCAAAGCTACTACAACCGAGAAATTAGGTTTTACCGGACGTGAGGAGGGTATCGCCGCGTACGCCACCGTGTTGATAACCGCAATGGGATGAATGTTGGAGTGGGAATTAGCGTATTAGCACATTAAAATATCACTTTATTATGAGAAAAACAGTTCTGTTGTTTTTTTGTTTGACGTTGGGATGGAGTGCCCTCTTCGCCCAGTCTGCAGTACTGAGGTTCAGTGACAAGGGCGAGTTCAAGATAGTACAGTTTACGGATGTTCATTTCAAGCACGGCAATCCGGCTTCGGACATTGCGTTGGAACGCATTGATGAAGTCCTGAATTTGGAAAAGCCGGATTTGGTTGTGTTGACGGGAGATGTCATTTATGCCGCGCCTGCCGAACAAGGCATGCGGACGGTCTTGGAACGTGTGTCGGCTCATCAGGTACCCTTTGTCGTGACATTTGGCAACCATGATGACGAACAGGGACTTACCCGCCCGCAGTTGTATGACATCATCCGCAGCATACCGGGCAATATACAGCCGGACCGGGACGACGCTGAATCTCCGGATTACACCTTGACGGTCCGTTCTTCCAACAAGCCCGACCAAGACAAGGCCGTGCTCTATTTCTTCGACTCGCATTCTTATTCCCGCCTTCCGGATGTGAAAGGGTATGACTGGCTGACATTTGAACAAGTGGCGCGCTATCGGGAACAAAGTGCGGCATTGAAAGCCGCGAACGGCGGAAAGCCCTTGCCCGCTTTGGCATTCTTCCATATACCTTTGCCGGAATACAACCAAGCGGCCTCTAATGAAAGCGCCATTCTGAAAGGCACCCGTATGGAAAAATCGTGCGCGCCCGCATTGAACACCGGCATGTTTACGGCCATGAAAGAAGCCGGAGACGTGATGGGGGTGTTCGTAGGGCATGACCACGACAATGATTACACGGTCATGTGGCACGGAATCCTGTTGGGATACGGACGCTACACCGGCGGCAACACGGTTTACAACCACTTGCCGAACGGGGCGCGTGTCATTGTGCTGAAAGAAGGGGAACGTACGTTTGACACGTGGATTGACCTGGCCGGAGGCAAACAGGTGGATTTTACCGTTTATCCGGACAGCTATGTAAAGAAGTAACGTCTATTTCAACCGTACATAATTAAGCCTCGTGCAAGGTGTTTTCCCGCTCCAATAAGTGCGTGCCACACGTGCCGAGGCTATCTCTATTGTCTCTCCGGGCTGATAGGCATGTTCGGTGGCCGGCAATACGCACGAATGTCGGCTGGCCGTGCGGGCGTTCACGCATAGACAGGCTCTATTCCCGGCCGCGTCTGTCAGGCTCAATACCTGACGCACATAGAAGAAAGGCGTTACTCCCCGTACTTGCGTCTTGTAGGGGTTGTCCTCCAGTCTGACATGAGTTACCGTCAGCCGCAGATTCTCCAGTTTCTCCCCCTCTTTCCCTAAAAAACGTCCTGCAGGTTTCCGCCGGGCTTTGGCCCGTTGGGAGTCGGTATGTGCGGAGTAATAAATGCGGGCGATGTGTACAAAACGTTCCTGTTTGGGAATGCGCGGTTGGAATTTATAGGCAATCCAGCCCAAATAGGCCGGGTCGATGCTCAGGATTTCATGCAGGAAATGTCCGCGATATTTGCCTACGGGAATCAGGTCATCACCGTTGCTCTGCATGCGCTTGGCGTTGTATTCCACTATCAGCAAGCGGCGTTGGGAATAAAAACACAAAGTACTGGCCGTGCGCAGGGATTCGTTGACATCGGCCGAAAGTTCACAGAGGTAGAAGATGTGTTGCCGTTCAGGAAGTGGAGAATAAATCCACAACGAATAGGCCGGATGTCCTTCCCGGGGAATTACCACGAGATAAGCCCCCGCCTCTTTGTAAGAAGCTCTGCCTCGGTTGTACACATGCAGTTTCTCGTACAGCTGGGCTTGTTCTTGGGCGGTCAGGCCGGGAATGAGGGGAGGGGTCATCTTTCGTACACTTTTTCCAAAGATACGGATTTCTCCCGAGAATTCCTAATAAAAGGATGGAGATTATAAAGGGCCAGTCCGGAAAGTCTGTTGTAAAAGCCAACAAGCTGTCTTTGCAAAGTAAGTAAGCTGAAATGGCAAAGTAAGTAAGCTGTCTTGGTAAAGTCAGCAAGCTGCGTTGGCAAAACCAGTACTACTGCCTTTATAAAGCCTCTGATAAGTTATCTGGATTGCGGCGCGTGTCCCATAGAGCGGCGATGAACACCGTGTCCCGCTCTTCGTCTACCCAATATATCAGTTTATAATGAGGATGAACTACAAGGCTGCGATAGGATATATCTTTATCAGACAACGCAAGTTCTTTGACTCCTATATAAGGATGAGTTGACAACCTATAACTAGAATTTTTAAGTTCCTCTCTGAAACGGATAGCGACTCTTAAGCCAAAAACTTTCTTCCCGTACGCAAAAGCCGCCCTCACGTGAGTGCGTGCCTCACTCTGCCAAATTATTCTCATAGATAACTTTCTTCTTTTTCTAATTCGGCAAAAAACTCTTCGTGCGGCATTCCCTTCCTGTCCGTTTGGGCCCGGTGCAATATACTTTTCAGTTCTTCCACCGTAAACTGGCAAGGAGGCGTCAGCACTTTTTCCTCCGTTACAGGAGCCGGCGCGGATAGATACCGACTGATAGTACGCTTCACGCTATCAAGCACTTCACTGTTGTCTACGGCAAACAGCATGCGGATTATCTCCGCCCTTTCCAAGTCCATCCTCTCTGTAGTCGACATACGCTGATTCTTTTTTTCTGGTTTAGTACGCGCAAAGATAACTCTTTTTTCCGTAAATGGAAGAGTAAACGGTCATTTATCAGTCTCAAAACCTTACCATCAGTTCCAGCACGACCTTGTCCTGTTCCGACTCCTTGGCGATGCTGTTTTCCGGATAGAAATACTTCTCGAAGTTCAGTCGGAGGTCTGTGCGGAAAGCCTTGCTCAGGCTCAATGTGATGCCGCCTGTCACACGATGGCGTTTGTAGTCCGTGGTAACCAGTCCGCCCGTCTGTTCGTCTTGCGTCTTAGCGTCGCTTTGGTCGGTCATCATGTCATAGCGGGCCAGGAAAGATATTTTAGTGAAGGTCTTGCGCAAGGGGAGGTCGTAATTGATGAAAGCGTCGGCGGCATGCACGTCTTTGAAAGCCTTGTGCGAGTATTGCTTGAACAGGTATTCCCCCTCAATGTGGAAACGGCCGAACTCGTAGTAAGTACCGACGTCATACGAGCGCATCCATACTTCCTCCGGCTGAATGCCCTGCACGCTCAGTGTCAGGTTCCATCCTTCCACCGGGTAAAGTATCGCCTTGGCGGAATAGTTCACTTCCTTATGCCACACCTTCTGATTGGTCAGTCCCGTACCGTTGTACAAACCCGCTTCCAGTGTGACAGGTATTTGCGTGGGCATCTTGTAGCCTAACGTCAGACCTACGTCACGTACATTGCCCACTTGTTTGGCAATGAACGAACGGTTGGCAAAATATTGCTGATGGGGCGAGCGATGTGCGTCGATAGTAAAAGGCACACGCATTTGCCCGGCGGTTACCGTCAGTCCCTTTACGGGGAAAATACGGGCGTAGGCGTCCAGCATCTTGATTTGCCCTTCGTCCGAGAGGTCCACTTCCGCCTTATAGGCTACGATGGGCAGTACGTTGCCCGTTATGCTGACACGGGCATTGCGCATCTCGAAGCGGCCGGCCCCCATGCCCGTCTGATACTCATACTTGGCGCGGAGCGTCCCGTTTATTTTCGGCATATAATCCTTTTTCTCTAATCGGTTCTTATCTGTCTTTGGGCCGTCTTCTTCGTTTCCGGCACTTCGGGCGAATGACACATTGGCCGTCAACAAAGCGACCAACACCATCAGCAGGCTCTTTCTCATCTCTTTCGGGGATAATATAATTCAATGATTTCGCCGGCAAAGGTCGCTGTTTGGTGTGATGTATGTATGTCGTACATGTTTCGTTTGTGTTACAAGAAGAGCCGTTCCCCCATGCAATCATTGGGAAAAAAGATTTTTTCGCAAAAATAAATCCCGAAAGATTTGTCAGTTTCAAAATAAGTAGTACCTTTGCAGCGCTTTTGAAACGAAAGTGACGGGCGTTTAGCTCAGCTGGTTCAGAGCATCTGCCTTACAAGCAGAGGGTCGGCGGTTCGAATCCGTCAACGCCCACACCAAGAATCCGCTTTCGTTCTGAAAATATCGGGCGCTTAGCTCAGCTGGTTCAGAGCATCTGCCTTACAAGCAGAGGGTCGGGGGTTCGAATCCCTCAGCGCCCACCCGATTAAAGATTTATATTTTCCGTTATCCATGTCGGGCGTTTAGCTCAGCTGGTTCAGAGCATCTGCCTTACAAGCAGAGGGTCGGCGGTTCGAATCCGTCAACGCCCACCGTAAGTTACTATGTTATTATTTGGCAGAATACAGCCTGCATCGTGAAGATGCGGGCTGTCTTTTTTTAATTTATGTTGTAGAAAGGCTTTTATTGACCGTTTTATGTCTCTCGGTTCAGAAAAAAACACTAATTTTGTCGCCCGATAATTATCAACTGTATACATTATATAATACGTATGGAACTGGATGTATTAACCGCCATCTCCCCGATTGACGGCCGCTATAGGGGCAAGACGGACGCCCTGGCCGCCTATTTTTCAGAATTTGCACTGATGAAGTACAGGGTACAGGTGGAAATAGAGTATTTTATAGCTTTGTGCGAACTGCCCTTGCCCCAACTCAAGGGGATAGACAAAGGCGTGTTTGAAACTTTGCGAAACATTTACCGCAACTTCTCAGAAACGGATGCCGCACGCATCAAAGAGATAGAAAGCGTGACAAACCACGACGTGAAAGCCGTGGAGTATTTCTTGAAAGAACAATTCGACAAGCTGGGTGGAATGGACGCTTATAAAGAGTTTATCCACTTCGGCCTGACTTCACAAGACATTAATAACACGTCCGTGCCCTTGTCGGTCAAGGATGCGCTTCAGCAGGTCTATTATCCGCTGTTGGAAGAACTGATTGCCCAGTTGCGCGCGTATGCTGAAGAGTGGGCCAATATCCCCATGTTGGCCAAGACGCACGGACAGCCCGCATCGCCCACCCGGCTTGGCAAAGAGATATACGTTTTTGTCTACCGCCTGGAGCGTCAGCTCGCTACCCTGAAGGCTTGTCCCATTACGGCCAAGTTCGGAGGAGCCACGGGCAACTACAACGCCCACCATGTGGCTTATCCGTCCTATGACTGGAAAGCGTTCGGCAATCGGTTCGTGGCCGAGAACTTGGGACTGGAACGTGAGGAATATACGACGCAGATTTCCAATTACGACAATCTTTCCGCCGTATTCGATGCCATGAAGCGTATCAACACCATTATGATAGACATGAACCGCGACTTCTGGCAATACATCTCCATGGAATATTTCAAGCAGAAGATTAAGGCGGGCGAGGTAGGTTCCAGCGCCATGCCGCATAAGGTGAATCCGATAGATTTTGAAAACGCGGAAGGCAACTTGGGATTAGCCAACGCCATTTTGGGGCATTTGGCAGTGAAACTCCCGGTTTCGCGTTTGCAGCGCGACCTGACCGACTCTACCGTGTTGCGTAACATCGGCGTGCCTTTCGGTCACATTGTCATCGCTGTCCAAAGTTCGTTGAAGGGGTTGCGTAAACTGTTGCTGAACGAGAAGGTGATTTATCGTGACTTGGACAACTGCTGGAGCGTAGTGGCCGAAGCCATACAGACCATCCTGCGCCGCGAGGCCTATCCGCACCCTTACGAGGCGCTGAAAGCTTTGACACGCACCAACCAAGCCATAACGGAAGAGTCTATTCACAACTTTATAGAGGAATTGAATGTGAGCGAAGACGTCAAGAAAGAGCTTCGCGCCATCACTCCGCACAATTATACAGGAATGTGACACAATGTGCTTGCCACATCAGCATATTATCGAAAAATCCGGCCGTGAGGCCAATCGTTTAATTTTTATTCGAATAAAAGCAAAATGAGTACAGAAAATGAGAATTGGCGCGATGCGTCAACCTTAGGAGAAGAATCAAACACAGACCGTGACGGTAACCAGTTCAGGAACAACAACTTCGGGCGTCCTTCTTACAGTCGGGAAAACGGCAGTCGTCCGCGTCCCCGCTTCAACCCGAATACCGGGGAGCGTGTTCAGCATGCCTATAGCAGCGACCGTTCTTATCGCCCGCGCTTCAGCAAGGACTATGGCAATGGCGAACGTCCGCAGCGTCCCGCTTATGGTAACGACCGCCCCTATCGTCCGCGTTACAATGCTGAAGAGGGCGCTCGTCCGCAACAACGCACGTATGACAACGACCGTCCGTATCGTCCGCGCTTTAATAACGAAAACGGCGAACGTCCGCAGCGTCCGTATAGTAGCAGTAGCCCGTATAGCCCGACACGTCCGGCACGCCCCCGCTTCCATCCGAATGCGGAAGGCGGCGAACGTCCGCAACGCCCGTATGGCAATGACCGCCCGCAACGCCCCCGGTTCAATCCCAATAGCGTACGTCCCAATAGAGACGGTAATGCTCCTTACGGCCGTCCTTCACGTCCGCGCACAGCCGATTACAATCCGAACGCGAAGTACAGCAAGAAAAAACAATTGGAATACAAGGAGCAGAATTACGACCCGAACGAACCGATCCGTTTGAACAAATTCTTGGCGAACGCAGGCGTGTGCTCGCGTCGTGAAGCCGATGAGTTTATCACGGCTGGTGTGGTATCGGTCAACGGACAGGTAGTAACAGAATTGGGTACCAAGATTAAACGGGGAGATGAAGTGAAATTCCACGACCAGCCGGTAAAAATAGAGCGCAAGATTTATGTCCTGCTGAACAAGCCGAAAGATACGGTAACGACATCGGACGACCCGCAAGCGCGCCGCACCGTCATGGATTTGGTAAAGGGCGCCTGCACGGAACGCATTTATCCCGTAGGCCGTCTCGACCGTAACACGACGGGAGTATTGTTGCTGACCAATGATGGCGACCTGGCTTCCAAACTGACACATCCCAAGTATTTGAAGAAGAAAATCTACCATGTGCGTTTGGATAAGAATCTGACCAAGGCTGACATGGATCAGATTGCGGCTGGCATCCAATTGGACGATGGCGAAATCCATGCAGACGCTATCAGTTATACCGATGAGAACAAAAAAGACGAAGTGGGTATCGAAATTCATTCGGGAAAGAACCGCATCGTCCGCCGTATCTTTGAGTCGTTGGGCTATAAAGTAGTAAAGCTGGACCGGGTCTACTTTGCCGGGCTGACAAAGAAAGGATTGCGTCGTGGAGATTGGCGTTATCTGACCGAAATGGAGGTAAACTACCTGCGTATGGGGTCTTTTGAATGATTACACCATATTTATATTACATATATCAGTCTGTAAAATGGAAAAAATACGTAGAACAAAGATTGTGGACCTGCTGAAGCGCGAAGATTTCGGCGCTATGGTCAACGTAAAAGGCTGGGTTCGTACCCGCAGAGGTAGCAAACAAGTCAGCTTTATTGCGCTGAATGACGGTTCTACAATAAATAATGTACAAATAGTAGTCGATGTGGAACGCTTTGACGAAGCGTTGTTGAAAGACATCACCACAGGAGCCTGCCTCAGCGTGAACGGCGAACTGACCGAATCGGTCGGTTCCGGACAGAAAGTAGAGATTCAGGCCCGGGAAATAGAAGTCTTAGGCCTGTGCGATAATACATATCCTCTGCAGAAGAAGGGACACTCCATGGAGTTCTTGCGTGAGATTGCTCATTTGCGTCCGCGTACCAACACCTTTGGCGCCGTGTTCCGCCTGCGTCATCACATGGCGATGGCCATTCATACCTTCTTCCATCAGAAAGGTTTCTTCTATTTCCACACGCCTATCATCACGGCATCGGATTGCGAGGGTGCCGGCCAGATGTTCCAAGTGACCACGAAGAACTTGTATGACTTGAAGAAAGACGAGAACGGTTCCATCATTTATGATGACGACTTCTTCGGCAAGCAGACCAGCCTGACGGTATCGGGCCAACTCGAAGGTGAGTTGGCGGCTACGGCTTTGGGCGCCATCTATACGTTTGGCCCTACTTTCCGTGCTGAGAACTCCAACACGCCCCGCCACTTGGCCGAGTTTTGGATGATAGAGCCGGAAGTAGCATTTGCCGACCTGCAAGATTTGATGGATTTGGAGGAAGAATTCATTAAGTATTGCGTAAACTGGGCTTTGGAGAACTGCAGGGACGACTTGGAATTTTTGAACAAGATGGTGGACAAAGGTTTGATAGAGCGTCTGCAAAACGTAGTAAACACCGAGTTTGTCCGCCTGCCCTACACCGAAGGCATTAAGATACTGGAGGAAGCCATTGCCAAGGGTCACAAGTTCGAGTTCCCCGTTTATTGGGGGTGCGACTTGGCCAGCGAACACGAACGCTACTTGGTAGAGGAACACTTCAAAAAGCCGGTCATCATGATAGACTATCCGAAGGAAATCAAGGCTTTCTACATGAAGCAAAATGAGGATGGGAAGACGGTCCAGGGAACCGACGTCCTGTTCCCGCAGATTGGCGAGATTATCGGCGGCAGTGTGCGTGAGGAAAATTACGACAAGCTGATGGCACGCATCACGGAACTGGACATCCCGATGAAAGACATGTGGTGGTATTTGGATACCCGCAAGTACGGAACGTGCCCTCACGCCGGTTTCGGATTGGGTTTCGAACGTCTGTTGTTGTTTGTGACAGGTATGGCAAACATACGTGACGTCATCCCGTTCCCGCGCACACCGAAGAATGCGGAATTTTAATAAGAAGAATAATAATCCGAACTGACTTAAAACACAGGGTCACAAAGACACAGAGATCTTATTTGATTGGTCTGCGAGCATATTTCTCTGTATCTTTGTGGCTCTGTGTTCGTTTTTTAATGATGACACATTCTAATCCAATTTTATAATGCCATGAAGAAACTGTTTATACTGATTGTAGTCTTTTTCACCAGTTGGGTAGCGCAGGCTGCCGAAGACGGAAGGGAAACCGTGAATTTTAATTTTGGCTGGCGTTTCCATGCGGGAGACATCGCCGGAGCGGAGCAACCGCAGTTTGATGACAACAACTGGCGTACGGTAGATGTCCCGCACGATTTCCAAATAGAACAGCCTTGGGTGGCGCCGGACGCCGGCGAGCGCCCCGACAATAACGACCCGGGAGCCAATGTGCGCAGCCGTCTGAGCAGCCGCGGCTTTAAGGAAATGGGGATTGGCTGGTATCGCAAGAACTTCGTCCCTGACGTTTCGTGGAAAGGCAAACGCGTCCTCATAGACTTTGAAGGCATCATGTACGTAGGTGATGTGTATCTGAACGGCCGACGGATAGGCGGTACGGACTATGGCTATGTGGGCTTCGAAATAGACTTGACCCAACTTTTGCAATACGGGAAACCGAATGTGATTGCCGTAAAGGCCGACACACGCGAGCCCCAAAATTCACGCTGGTACACGGGAGGAGGCTTGTTCCGCAACGTGCGCTTAGTGGTGACAGACGCAAAGGCTTACTTCATGCGCCATCCGCTTTTCATTACCACTCCCCGAATCTCTGAAACGGAAGCAACCGTACAAATCCAAGCCGAGATAGCCTGCCATACCCAACAGCCTGCCCTGAAGACGGAGTTGGTGATAACTGACGCGGAAGGCCGGACAGTGGCGCGACAAGTGGACGATTTGCCGTTCGACCGCCGGATGCGTACCCGCGAGTATCATCTGAAACCGATAAAGCTGCAAAATCCCCACTTGTGGGATTGCGGACATCCTTATTTATATCAGGCAACCGTTACGCTGTACCGTGAAGATGGTACGGTAGCCGACCGCGTGAACGAGCTTTTTGGAATACGTTCCATAGAGTTTTCTCCGGCTTTTGGCCTGAAACTCAACGGTAAAAAGGTCTTGCTGAAAGGTGTCGCCAATCATCATTCATTAGGCGCCTTGGGAGCAGCCGCTTACGACCGTGCCATCGAGAAGCGCATCCGATTGTTGAAAGAATTCGGCGTAAACCACATCCGTACTTCACACAATCCCTATAGCGAGGGCTTTATGGATTTGTGTGACAAGTATGGTATCTTAGTGGTTGATGAGCTGTACGACAAGTGGCTCGACCAATATTGCGGAGGACGTGCCGAGTGGACTTCTTTGTGGCAGAAAGACATCCCGGAATTTATCAAGCGCGACCGCAACCACCCTTCTGTCGTATTCTGGAGCTTGGGCAATGAATTGCAGCAATATTGGAATCTGCCCTTTGCCGACTGGGGCGTTACGCCTTACCGTCTCCAGCGCGAATTGCTGAAACGGTATGACGATACACGCCCTGTCACAGTGGCCATGCATCCTCGTTACCGTAGTTTGGAAACGGACTCCCTGCCGGCTCCATTGGTGCATGAAACGGACATTGCCTCTTATAACTACCGCTACATGTATTTCCCCGGCGACGCACGCCGCTTCCCCCATCTGATGTTCTACCAAAGTGAGGCGAATACCAGCAACATGGGACCTAACTTCTTTGATATGGACCTAGATAAAGTCATCGGACTGGCTTATTGGGGACAGATTGATTATTTGGGCGAAAGTCAAGGGTGGCCTGCCAAGGGATGGGCGCAAGGCGCGTTCGACATTTCATTACAGCCCAAACCTGTCGCATACTTCCTGAAAAGCATGTTCACGGATGAGCCGTTGGTGCACATCGGAGTAATTGATGAGAATCAGGATGTGATGTGGAACGGCATACAGACCGGAACGGCCCGCATGAGCGACCATTGGAACCGCACGGAAGGAGACACCCTCTCTCTCTACACCTATACCAATGCGGACGAGATAGAACTCATTCTGAATGGGAGGTGCTTGGGAGTAAAGCAGAACGATAGGACGAGCGGGAAAGCCCGTAACCGGATAAAGTGGGACAACATTGTCTACAAGCCCGGCTCCCTGGAAGCCATCGCCCGCACGGACGGCAAGATTGTGGCACGCCATCGGATAGAAACCACAGGCAAGGCCGTCCGCTTACAAGTAATCCCGGATAACACCCACTGGCAAGCCGATGGCACGGACTTGCAGCACCTGCGCGTGACAGCCGTTGACCGTAAAGGACGGCAAGTGCCCGAAGCCGGGCAAGAGTTGAATTTTACGGTGGAAGGCGATGCGCAAATCGTAGCGGTGGACAATGGGAATATCATTTCAGACGAACAGCATGTCGCCAATCACCGCAAACTTTTCCGTGGTTCCGCTCTCGTGATTTTGCGTGCGGGACAGACACCGGGCGAGATTACGCTGACAACCCAAGGAGAAGGTTTCAAAACGGTAAAGACGAAACTGCGGACGCATTAACTTCTTACTTGACAGGAGTATATCCTTCAGATTTCTCCTTCTGAGGAGACGACATCTTTCCCTTGATACGCAAGGTATATATCCGAGGGGAATTGATGCGGATACGCACGGCCTTGTCAAAGTAGCCTTCTGTGCTTTGTGTCCCGTCAAAGACGACTTTCACCCAACCGCTTTCGCCTGTCCGTATGACTTCCCGTGTGTAGTCTGCGGACACACAACGGCAGGAGGGTGATACGTCTACCAACACGGCGGGACTGTCTCCGGTGTTCTTGAAATGAAAAGTATAAGTTTGCAGGGCACTGTCTGTAGGGAAAGTCCCGAAATCGTGCAGGCTGTCTTGAAAACAGATTTGCGCGTCATACAGATTGTCCTTCTTTTCTTGCTTAGCCGGGTTGTGATGGCAAGCGGCCAGTGCCATGCCGATAAGAACGCCGCAAATAGCTTTTCCGGCTTTTAAAAAACGTTTTGTTTCCATGAGGATAAAGAATAAAAAGAAGACTCCCGGCCGAAGTCGGGAGTCTTGATGAGTTAGTGATAATCCTATTCAATCGGAGGATTAGAGGATTACTTCAGGTTTACCGGTGAAGTTACCACCTTCAATTAACTTCGTACAAGTGATGTAAGCAGGTAACTGACCAGCAGCGGCATTCGTAATGATGAAGCTACCGTCTTTCTTTACTTCGATTGTTCCGCTTACCTCCAAGGTCTTGTCCATAGAGCTTGTGCGGTTACCGAAGGTTGCCTTACCGTTCTTGTTGACCGTCATATTGTTAGCAGTCATACCTACAACATCGTCAGCTGTTTCAAACGAACCATTTACTACGATATTTCCGTTAACTTTGATTGTCGCTTTTTCGCCAGTCGGTCTACCATTGCTACCTAAAATCTCTGCAGCTTCCAAAATCTTCAAGTCTTTAGAAGCGTTTACAGTCAGGTTACCAATCGTGATAGCAGTTTGAGGATCGAATTCCACACCTGTTGCGTTTACAATGATGTCAACATCCTTGTCGTGGTGAGGAACAGGAGCGTAGTCGAACTCATAAGCGCTACCATTGTTGTCAGATTCAAACTGGATGATGCTGCAAGCCGTCTTGTTCTTGTAAGCTTCGTCCAAACGGTACTGGCTGTCTACCTTGCAGATATACTTACCGTTCTGGTTCATGTACTGCGTAGCACCACCGATGGTAGAACCTACGTTGTCGATGAACGTACCGTTGTTGGTCATGTTCTGGCCGGCAGAAGCCACTGTAGTACCCTGTGCATCCAGCATAGCGAACTTACCGTCTACCTCGATAGTACCGTCGTTAACCAGCGTACCACCCTTCACGTTTACATCACCATTGCTTTCAATGCTTACTTCTGCATCTTTGTTAACCGTTACGGCACCACGGATGTCTAACACTTCATCGATAGTGATGTCACCGTCAGTAGTAACCACAGAGTTAGCACCGATTACGGCAGCTACTGCACCGTTTGCAAATTCTGCGCTACCGGCAGCCTTCTTGCTGTCCTCAGCAGCCTCGATTGTCAAATCACCATTGATAGTAGCACCCTTAGCTACCAGTTTACCTGCGGCAGTGCTTGATGTGCAGCATTCTTGGCCTTTCACTACGATATCAGAGTTAACTGTAGCGTTGTCGTTCAATGTCAATGTTACATCTTCCGGAACGATGATCTTATCACCTTCTACAACAACATTTGCTTGAACTGTTGTATTAGCAGTCAATACAATATCACCCAACACCTTCACTTTAGCGGGCTTTTGAGCCGTACCAGTCGTAGCAGCTTTAGCAAGAGCACTTGTTAAAGAAGTTTGGTCTACTGCATAATATACAGTCTCGAATTTATCAGCAAACTTTGCTACGATTTCAGTACCTTCTCCAGCGGCAATAGTTACTGAACCAACTGTGCTTTCTGCCCACTTTTCAGTAGCCTTATCCTGAACCAATACCTTCAAATCAGAAATAGTTGTAGGCAGAGCGGTCAGATAAATAGTAGCATCTTCCTGAGCAGTCGCATTTGCATTAGCGGCAACAATCGTCAGTTCTTCTCCAGCAGCCATATCAGCTACGATAGTTTTGCTGGTAGCATCCGTAGATGCGTACAGTTCTGTACCCTTAGCACCTGCGGCAATCTTAGCGGCACTCAGGTGAACTTCTGTCAAGAACTTGCTGGACGGGCTATACAGCAACACTTTGTTTACACTTTCTGAATAAGCTGTATTGTTTGCGCTCTTCAGCACCAAACGGATTACACCAGACAGGTTGTTGAAGCCAAAGCCCTTAGCCATCTGACCACCCTCAATGGTAGCTACATTTGAATAACGGAATGTATTCTCAGCGATAGCCAAGTTAGCGGCATCATTCTTCTCCAAGTTCTCGAATGCCACAACAGAAGTAGCGGGAATCGTACCTGCATCCTTGAAGTTCGGGTTGTACGGATAGTAAGCGATGTAGTCACCGCCGAAAATAGCTTTGTTGCAAGTCTTGTAGACACCGCTGTTCAGGTTCATGTCAGCTACAGCAAGAGTCTTATTCTGAGCGTCCACTTTTCCGCCATTTACTTCCGTGAAGTCACTTGCCTTCGTTGCAATTTCCTCACCGTCTGTTACTGCGGCGGCAATTGACAAATCAGAATACAACCAACCGTTTGTCAGAACAGCATCGTCACATTCATCGAAAATGGCATTCTCTTGGTTCTTGCCCAACCAACCGTTGTGATAGAATTCATAGTTGGTATAAACCTGATCATTAGGAGTTTGTCCCAACCAGCACAAACCGATGGACGGAGCCAATACCAACTGGGCAGTCCCACCGCTTACAGCGATTTCGTTATTGCCACCTGTAGACGATGCAATAGGCATGTAGACATTAGTCAACTTGTTGTTATTCAACGCCCAGTGAGTACGAGTAGCGGGGGCATCCACTCCTGCACCACCAATCATAAAGTTTTCGCTCAGCTCAATCAAGCCTGCTTGATTGCCGTTCGCACCATTGTTAATGGTCTCGAACTCGTCCTGGCTACATCCAACAGCCAAGGCAGCCAAAGCCAATGAACTTAAAATAAGTTTTGTTTTCATTTGATTTTAGTTTATTATTAATAATAAAATTGTTCTTCGATTCTCCCGAAAGCCATTTTAGAACTCGATGTCAGCAGAACCACCGTCTTGGCGACCGTCGTCTACGCTTCCTTCGAATCCTTTTTCCACAGCCACCTCCAGAACTTCCACTTCCGGAGCCACATAAAACTTTTCCATTTCCATAATCTTAAATAATTTAGTTGTTAATGTTAATAATTTGATTTCTCGTTTTTCCTTTCTCTCGTTCGTTATATATATAATATGGTGTAACC
>CASGED010000077.1 GCA_949300425.1 uncultured Bacteroides sp. | reverse complement strand
TCTTGCCACATAACAACGGCAGGCCATTGTCGCTGAGTTTTTACTCCGGAATGCTGCCGTTAGACCTAAAGAATGATGTAGACAACGCCTGGAAACATCCTGAAAATGTTTGTAAAGCGTGGTGATTCAAGTTCGGAGAGGTATCAGTCAGCCGTCATGCGATTGTCATGAGGGTAACGTAAGGAACGCTTTTTTCAGAACATGCCAGACAAGCTCAACACTGTTGATTACCAATGGTTCCTTGTCCGCACAAAACCCGGACATGAACAGGATTTGTGTACACGCATCGAGCGTGGGAAGGGCAAGATACGGAACATACTGGAAGTCTATTGCCCCACCCATACCAAAGTGTACGTGCGCAGGGGCGACAACGAGCGGCGGCTGCCCCTTTTCGACGGCTACGTGTTCGTGCTTGCCACACAGGGCGCACTGGTCGAATTCCTCCGTGACAACTGCCCCGACGCTTACCTCCGCTACAACCGCAAGCGCACTCCTGACGAGAAAGCGACCGCCTGCACCATACCCGAAGCCCAAATGCGTGCCTTCCGCGACTACAACGAGAACTATGCCGACAAGGTGATTGTGCTGGAGCGTCCTTATTCTGATTATGCTTTCAACACGAAAACGGACGAGCCGAATGAAATCGTGCGTGTCATCGACGGTCCGCTTGCCGGTCAGGAAGGCTACATCTGCCGCTTCCACAAGAAAAGGGGGCTGGTTTTCCACGTTCAGGGTATGATTCCGGGCAGTTGGCTGACCGTCACCTATCCCAACGTGTCAGACCTCCATGTCGCCCGCCTCCACAACGCCGAGGGAGACCGCTTGTCCATAGGCACGGAGAAAGGGCGCGCCGTTGATTTGCTTGTCGGCATCCTGCAAGGCTGCGGTTATGGGGAGCGCACACAAACCATGCTTTACGAACTGACGGAACGCCTTGCCGCCGACCTGTCATTGGCCGCTCTCTGTCGGGAACTTGACAAGCAAGGTGAGAAAACATTGAGCCGCCGCCTTTCAGGACTGACCGCCGAAGAGGCCGGACTCTTGACAAATCTTGCCCGTTACGAGCATGACGCGCCCGGATATGTGAAGGAAAACTGGACAAAGCTTGTCCTCCGTCCGTTCCTTACGCCCACATCGGGAATTGCCATTGAAAAAGGCAAAGACGAGCTTGAACTGCAGCATAGGGATTTTACGGAAATCATCCGCAAGGTGGACATCACCGAAGAGGTCTATTATCCAAGCAGGCAGGAGGACGGAAAGGTCACCACGACATACTATGCCCATATCGGTATGACGGAAGGAAACGGGATTGTTACATTCTTCGCCAACTGGGACGACTTTCTCCGCGAGTATTTCCTGACGGCGGGGAAAGCCAACGAGAAATTAGTCAGCGGGGAACAACAGAAAGAAAAGCTCATCGAGTCTTTCCGCAACTATGCGCCTACCTTATATAAGATATTGACTGACGCGGATTCAGCCATAAAGGCCGTACAGGATCTCAAGGTCGGCGAAGATACGCTGAACGTCATGGCCGTCAAGTCTTCCGCACAAGAAAAAGACGCGGCAAAGGACGGGCTAATAGACACTTGCGTCCGCATCTGCAAGGAAATAAACACCACCAACCACCTTGCCGTATGGCGCAGGTTCCTGCGGACGGTGTGGCTGCATAATTGACAAGAAACCATGCTCACGATAGAACAATTTGTTTCCGAATGGAAACGTCTTCACCATCCGTCAATGGACGTGGACGGCGACGTGGCTTTCTTTTATGAAATCTACGGCAGGCTTCACCGCCTGGCGGAACAGGAAGCGGCGGCGTTCGACGAGCAGATTATCCTTTCCTTGCTTCTATACACGGAGAACACTATAGCCGTAGGGCTTGACGGAGTTTACGAATACAGGTACCGCAGCGTGGGCAATGTGGTTTTCAACTGGTGCGAAAGTCTGGGCATGGACGCGAAAATCACATCACAGGTTGACAGGCTCGTGTCGGAAGCCGTGGCGAAGGCTCCATGCAGTACACTCAGGCAATGGATGACGGAAAGCGTGCTGTCCGGCGACTTCATGCGCCTAAGCGAGATGTTGGCATGGTTCGCACGCGAAGACGAAGTATTGCGGTCTGTCTATCCCGACTTGTGTTATCGTAAGGAAATGTTCTTGCGGCTCGCCGAAAACAAAAAGACAGCCGGACTGATGTTATGTGCTGACCTTGCCTTCAACTGGCGTGACAAGCGTGGCTGTTCCTTGGCGGATTCCATTGCCAAACAGTTCCGCTGTGAAACATCCTTTGTGGAAGGGATGGAAAAAGACAGGTTGAAAGAGACGGCACAAAATCTCGATTCTATCCGTTCTGAACGGCTGGACACGTACACTGTCATCGAAAGAAAGGACGAACATACGCTTGCTTTACACCACAGGGATGGTCGTGAGTTCCGGAATGTGATATTTACAACATCCGTT
>CASGED010000076.1 GCA_949300425.1 uncultured Bacteroides sp. | reverse complement strand
TCATCTGGTACGCCGACCGCTGCTATGACTTCATCACGAAAGGCAAAATCATTTCTTCGCTGTACGACTGGGAAAGCATACGGGAATCGTAAACTGTATGCGATTGACATTCTCTTGAGCGGTACCCGTTTTTGCCGAGCCTCCTAAACTTTATGATGCTGTCCATCACGCCCAGCTTCCCTTCCTTGCCTTTCTCCTCCATCACGGACAGGCTTAAATCGAACTGTATGTCAGTCACGTTCCTATGTGTACCTTCTGTCTTGGGATGCTTCAAATCATCGATGTTTTGGGGGGTGACAACGGCATTATCACTTTCAGATTCTTGGTTCAGCTCGCTAATGGCATCCTTAATGTCCGTTATCGTCTGTTTGATGAATTCTTTCAGTTCCATTATATATAGGGCGAACCCCTCACAACAGTGCGCCGACAGGAAAATTACAAACCTGAACACGGTTGTTTACGTATTATACTGTTGCAAGGGGGCCATCATGTTATTTTTGTTCGGCACTGCAAAGATAAGCATTCTTTCCCGTCCGGGCAAAAAGAGAGCGGGATGCCCTACGCGTCCCGCTCCCATGGTTGCGCCCGGAGGCCAGGAGCGACTTGTGTTCAAACCGGGGGATATGTACCCGGAGCCTCCTAAATGCTGTCGGCGGCACGCCGTATGCGGTCAGACAAATCTACCAACGCGCCTTTCAGTTGCTGCGTCTCTTCCGGAGTGAAAGAAGTCGGTTTCCCGTTACCGTCCCGTCCGTCCAGTTTATGGTAGAGCCACGAACTGGACTTTCCGAAGTATGTCCGTGACAAGTCAGCCCAAGAGATGGCCACCAAAAGGTCATATAGTTTCTGGCGCATGGTTTGCGTGTTTTGCTGTTGAATCATTACTGTTTCCATATCCATTTTATATTTTAATGAACCTCTCCGTTATTGGAGAGGCTTTTGTTTTTAAATCTCATTTTCCGCTTCGGCCATCAGTTCATTGAAGAGCTTTTCGATGTACCATCTGATCTCGGGATAACCGTTTGGATAAGAGCTTTTGTAATTCCGAATTGCCATTATCAAGTCGATTTCTTTTTCGGTCAATTCAATCTTTTCAGTTGTTTTTTTCTTTGCCATATCTCTTTGATTTTGAACACTGCAAAGATAGTACGATTTTTCGTACTATGCAAGTGTTCCGCCATTTATTTTCCAAGCGGTTGATGTCGAACCACGGTCCGGTGTGTCAGTGGCTTTTGTTAAACCAAAATCAATAGTGTAGGAAAATTTTCTTACGGTAAGTACCTTCGTATGAAATCTTTTTATTACTTTTGCGGCGGATTCGACGCTTCATATTGTAAAATGAAAGTAGGATGTTGAATCCTAAAAGGTTTAATTGATTGAAATTTAAACGTTTGTGATATGGAGACATTGGATATGAAGCGCGCTGCGCTTTGTGCTTCCCGTCACATAACAACGGTGGCCCATTGCTGTTGAGATTCTTCCAGAATACCGCCGTTACACCTGAAACAAGGTACTTCGGAACTGTCATGCGATTGCCATGAGAGGAACGTGAGGAATACCCTCATTCTTCATTCATTCTATGTTGTCCGACAAACTGAACCATGTGGACTTTCGTTGGTACGTCATGCGCACCAAGCGCCATCAGGAGCGTAAACTGGTGGAACTATTGGAAAAGCAAAAGGCGGAGGCGAAGAACATCCTTGAAATCTATGCGCCGACCCATACCACGGTCAACGTGCGTCGCGACAGCGACGAGAGTAGGAAGCCTCTGTTTGCGGGCATCGTGTTCGTTCTCGCTACGCAGGACGCCTTGATGGATTTCATAAGAGAACGTTCTGGAGATGTGGACATGCAGTATGAACGCAAAAAAGGAAAGGGTGAAAGGGCTGCCATGCGCGTCATTCCTGAAGAGCAGATGCGGGCTTTCCGTGACTACAACGAGAACTATGCTGACAAGGTGGTTGTGCTGGAACGTCCTTACACCGACTATGCGTTCAATGCGAAAACGGACGAACCTAACGAAATAGTGCGTGTCATCGACGGCCCGCTTGCCGGCTGCGAGGGCTACATCTGCCGTTTCCGTCGCGAAAAGCGACTGGTGTTTCGGGTGAAGGGCTTTGAGCCGGACAGTTGGCTCACGGTGTCTTATCCCAACATCTGGGACCTTCACGTAGTCCGCCTGCACAACATGGAAGGCGACCGGCTGTCGGTCGGCACCGAGAAAGGACGTGCCGTAGATTTGTTAATCGGGTTCCTGCAAGCCTGCGGATATGGGGAACGCACACTGCCCATGCTCTACGATATTATAGAGCGTCTTACCGCCAGGCCGTCGCTGGTTACCCTCTGCAAGGACCTCCATAAGCAGGGCGACACCGCTTTGAGCCAACGTTTGGCGCAAATGACCGGCAAGGAAGCGGAACTCCTCGTCAACCTCGTGCGTTATGAACGCGACAATCCGGGTTATGTGAAAGAAAACTGGAGCAGGCTTACGCTGCGTCCTTTTCTTACCCCGACTCCCGGCGTACAATTGGAAGGCGGCAAGGCGGAGGCGGAATTCAGGCACAAGGATTTTACGGAAATCATCCGCAAGGTGGACATCACGGAGGAAGCCTATTGCCCCAGCAGACAAAAGGACGAGACCGTCACCACAGCTTATTATACCCACATAGGCGTTTTGAAAAATAGGGAAAGCGACGAATACACGCTTTTCGCCAACTGGCACGGTTTCCTTGCCGAATATTTCCTTACTGCGGGGAAGGCCCATGAAAAGCTGGTAAGCGGAACGGTACAGGCCGTCCGTGACAAAACCTCCAAACCGGGGAAGGAAAAACTCATCGAGTCCTTCCGCAACTATGCGCCAACCTTATATAAAGTATTGACGGATGCCGATTCAGTGGTAAAAGCTGTCCAAGACCTCTCGGTCGGGAACGAGACGCTGCATGCGTTAGCCGTCACCGCCACAGCGGCTGATATGGACGGAGCCAAAGATGAACTGACAGACACCTGCGTTCGCATCTGCAAGGAACTGAACACCACCACGCACCTCGCCGTCTGGCGCAGATATCTGCGGGCAGTATGGCTGCATGTTTGACAATGTACCCAAATCTCTTTGGTTACTTTGCAGTGATATTTTCCACGAATACAGCCCGGAAGTCCGGAAAAAATCCTATATTTGCTCTCTATAATCAAAGGATAAGACAATGGAGCAGCCCGCATTGAAATTCTACCCCGTAGGTATACAGACCTTCTCCGATATGAGGGAAGAAAACTATCTGTACATCGACAAGACGGAACACGTCTACCGCATGACGCATTCCGCTGGTAAGTACATGTTTCTCAGCCGTCCCCGCCGTTTCGGCAAGTCGCTGTTGGTGAGC
>CASGED010000075.1 GCA_949300425.1 uncultured Bacteroides sp. | reverse complement strand
TTCAGTTCGGCAAAGAAATACGATTCGTTATCCGAGAGCGAATCGGTGGTGCGCAGGCTGGTGATGAGTTGGGCAGGGTAGAGGGTAAGGCTTTCGCAACATACGGGGCAACCCATGCATGCCAAGAGGTAATTCACGCCGATGGTGCGGAGATAAGTGCTTTTGCCCGCCATGTTGGCTCCGGTAATGATGAGGAAGAAGGGGCGAGAAGGGATGGTAGCATCATTCTTCACGCATTGGGCTTCGGGCATAAGCGGATGTCCCATGTTTTTCGCAAGGAAGCGGAAGGGTTCATCGGCGATTGTAGGATAGGTGTATGCCGGATGATTATAAGCAAATGTACCGAGCGAGCAGAGTGCATCGAGTTCGCCTACCGCTTCGAGCCAGTTCATCAGATACATTCCGTAACGTTCTTTCCAGCGTTCGATGCATACGATTTGGCGTAGTTGGAAGAATAGGCTTCCTTCCAAGATGATATACAAGAGTTGGTTATTGCGTAAGTCAAGGCGGTCCAGTTCCTTAGAAAGTTGCATCAAGGCTTCGGCGGGAGAATGTCCGTCGATGTCTAACTTATCGGTCAACTCGCGCAAGGCAGGGGCTTGCCACGTTTCTTGCTTGGCTAAAGCGATGAGCTTGGCATAGCGGTTCAGGGTCTTCAGCTTTTCTCCGTAGGCTTCCTGAATAAGGGTAATCCGCTTGATAAGGGCGAAGCTGAGGATAACGAAAACGGCAAACATCATGCCGAACCAGCTTAGCGAAATGACATTCAAAAGTCCAAGTACTAACAAGAGGATATTGATGCCAGGTACAGCCCAAAGGCAGAGCTTCACCCACCAAAGGTGTTGAAGGATAGAGGGTGTCCGGCTCCAGCGGCGTATCTCTTCTTCATCGGAGTCTGTGCCACGGTTTACCGAGCCTGTCACTCGGAACGCTTCGCGGAACTCGGTGCGTTGGCTCATGTCACGGATGCTTTCTTGACGGGTTTCGATAGTGTCTTTTTCCGTCAGGTGATGTTGTATCCATACGGCAAGGGTCTGTTTTCCGATGTGTGTGCAGGTACGTCCGATGGCTTGGAAGAGCGATTTACGTCCGAAGAGGTCGAGGTCGTACGAGTAAGGATGTTCGGGATCGATGAACTCCCGTCCTTCATCGAAAGCCGACCAGTCGCCTTCCAATCCTTTCAATTCGTCTTGGTTCAGCTTGAGTTGGACTTCCAAACGTTCTTTGCGGAAATAAAGGCGGTTGTGCACTTTTACCAAGATAAAGAAAGGCAAGAATGTACAACACAGGGTCAGCACAATCGCTCCCGTGCCGAAACTATAAAACAGGATAAGTCCCGCAATGCCCGCTACGAAAAGGAGGACACGCAAAAGGCTGATGCGGTTAATCTGTGTTTTGGTATGGGAAAGCAGTTTTGAAGTTTCGTCTATGCGCCGGGTGTACCAATTGTGTGGTGTCATGTCGTTAGTTGAGTTATGTTTTAAAAAACACAGAGACACAAAGGCACAGAGAATATAAAATAAGACTCTGTGTCTCCGTGTCTCTGTGTTCTATGAAATTAAATGTTTTGCAACGCTTGTTCCAAATCAGCGATGATATCGTCTACGTTCTCGATACCTACGGAGAGGCGGATTAAGTCGGGAGCTACGCCGGCTTCTATCAATTGTTCATCGCTCAGTTGGCGGTGCGTATGGCTTGCCGGATGCAAGACACAGGTGCGGGCATCTGCCACGTGGGTCACGATACATGCCAACTTCAGGCTATCCATAAACTTCACGGCATCTTCGCGTGTGCCTTTCAAGCCGAAAGCGATGACACCGCATGAGCCGTTGGGGAGGTATTTTTGTGCTAATTCGTAATATTTGTTGCCCTTCAAGCCGCAATAGTGCACCCATTTCACCTTCGGGTTCGCTTCTAACCATTCGGCTACCTTTTGGGCATTGGCACAATGGCGTGCCACACGCAGATGGAGTGTCTCCAAACCTAAATTCAAAAGGAAGGCGTTCATGGGTGAGGGGATGGCGCCTAAGTCACGCATCAATTGAGCGGTTGCTTTGGTGATGTATGCCATTTTGCCGAAAGCCTTGGCGTAGGTCAACCCGTGGTACGATTCATCGGGGGTGGTCAGTCCGGGGAATTTGTCGGCATGAGCCATCCAGTCGAAATTGCCGCTATCTACAATGACTCCACCTACACTGGTGGCATGTCCGTCCATGTATTTTGTGGTAGAATGGGTCACGATGTCGGCTCCCCATTCGAAGGGGCGGCAATTGATAGGGGTAGCAAATGTATTGTCTACAATCAGAGGCACACCGTGCTTATGGGC
>CASGED010000074.1 GCA_949300425.1 uncultured Bacteroides sp. | reverse complement strand
TGCGTTGCCGGATGAAGCTTGTTTGAATTAGGAATGAATCTGACGTTTTATCGGATTTTCAGTTTATTGAATTATAAATTATGTATGGTTGGGATAGGAACAGAGTAAAATTTATTACTTTTGCCACCGGATTGGTAATTAATTATAGATTCATTAATTGATGCGAAATATACTCTATGTACTCTTATTGGGGATGACTGTCTGCGTGCTGGCTGCTTCGTGTGGAGGTGGAAAAGCCCGGCGTGAAGCTTTGCTCGACATTCTTTCATCGCCTCCCAAGAGCGGGCAAACAGCTTCCGCTTGGCTGGACTCCCTCGAAAAGGTCGCTCCCGATGCCGATGAGCACGAACGGGTGGTGCGCCATCTGGTCCGTGCGTGGCTGACCACTTTCGAAACCCAGCAAGCTGTGCCCGACTCCGTAACGGCACCTATTGTCGATTACTTGGAAAAGCATGGCACACCCCGTGAGCGGGTTCGCGCCCTTCTTCTGCATGGCATAGGCTTGGAGCGGAGGGGCAATGCTGCCGATGCCCAACTAATGTACCAAAAGGCACTCCGCCTTGCCCGTCAGGGAGGCGATTCGACGCAGGTGCTCCTGTGCTGGATGAGGTTGGGCGAATTATATACTTTGCGTACCGAACTGCGCCATGAGATGACGGAAGCCTACCGGAATGCCATGCGCCTTGCCGAACAATTGGGCGATACGTCCCGGTTGTCCTCATGCCATGCCAACTTGGGGCGTCTGTATATAGCTGCCTTGCCCGGCGATTCTCTCTACGACCATTGGCAGGAGGGTGTCGCCCATTATCGCAAAGCGATTGAACTGGCGCACGAGGTTGACAATGAGTTTGACGAGATGAATGCTAAATACGAACTCGCCGCCCTCTACTCCACCCGTCAGCATCCTTACGAGGCCCTTCCCCTGCTACAAGAAACAAAAGACTTCAAGTTCCGCACGTTTCCCGACCAAAAGGGGGTTGTACTGTTTTCTCTGATAACCGTCTTCCTCCAACTGGATCGCCCCGACTCGGCGCAAGTCTACATCGACCAGGCCCTTGCCTTGCCTGCCCGTCAGAACAACATCCGCTACCACGTCTATGAGATGCTCTTCCAATACTATCAGGCGAAGAAGCTGCCCGACCTTGCCGCTTGGGCGGCCGACTCCCTCTTCCATTACCAACCTGCGGCTGCCCGGCAGCAGGTGTCTGTCCAGGTGGCGGAAGTCAAGGAGAAGTATGACAATGAGCAATTCTCCGAAGCCCATGCCCGCGTCAGCCGCGAGCGCAATAATAGCATCTTGATAGGCATATCCGTGGCTGTAGTTTTGTTGGTGATTATCGTTTGGGGACGCAAGGCATACCGTGACCGCTTACGCCGCCGTGAACGGCAATTGCACGAGAAGGACGAAGTCATCAATACCTTGCAAACTCATTTAGAAGAAGAAAAGGCGCATGTCGAGGAAGTTTCCGGCAGGCTATCGGATATAGAAGGTCGTGAGCACGAGTTGAGACATGCTCTGACTAACGATACGGAACTGATGCAACGTCTGCGCAAAGAGCCTAAGTTTTTGGACGATTCGGAGTGGGAAAAGCTGAAAGCGGTTGTAGACGATGTATACAAGGACTTTACGGTTCGTTTGCATGAACGTTTCCCTCAATTGTCGGAAGTCTATATACGCTATTGCATAC
>CASGED010000073.1 GCA_949300425.1 uncultured Bacteroides sp. | reverse complement strand
TCATGTCGAGCTTGTCGAGACATCTCACGTAGTGCATGAGGAGGTCTTACATGAGACCCTTCGACTACGCTCAGGGTGACAGATACATCTGTGCTCATCTCGTTTAATCCGTGTTCATCAGTGGTTTAAATTCCCATTTATTTCTTTAAAAATTCAGTTATCAAGGACAATGTTTCGGCCTTGGCCTTCTCCAAGTCGTCATTCACTATAATATGGTCGAACTTCGGCGCAAAGCTCAATTCGTATTGAGCCTTGGCGATGCGGGCATCGATCACATCGGGCGCATCGGTGCCACGGTCCTCTAAACGGCGGCGCAACTCCTCAATGGAGGGCGGCTGGATGAAGACGGACAAGGCACGGTCGCCATAGAACTGCTTGATGTTGCATCCGCCTACCACGTCTACATCGAACACCACGTTTTGCCCCTCGGCCAGTTGCTTCTCTACCTGCGACTTCAACGTGCCGTAGAAGCGGTCTTTGTACACTTCTTCATACTCTAAGAAATCGCCCGCGGCAATGCGTTGGCGAAATTCCTCCGGTGAGAGGAAAAAATATTCCACGCCATCGCGTTCCGTACCCCGCGGAGGACGGCTGGTAGCGGAGATGGAAAACGCCAGATTCAGATTCTGCGTCAACAGATAGTTGATGATGGTGGACTTGCCCGAACCGGACGGGGCGGAAAATATAATCAGTTTACCCATTTTAAATGAAGAATTAAGAATGATGAATGAAGAATGTTGTTTACATGACGTTCAATACTTGCTCCTTGATTTGCTCCAGCTCGTCCTTCATCTGCACCACAATCTTCTGCATCTCGGCATGGTTGGACTTGCTGCCCAAGGTATTGATTTCGCGCCCC
Organism: uncultured Bacteroides sp.; assembly: GCA_949300425.1. Taxonomy (GTDB): domain Bacteria; phylum Bacteroidota; class Bacteroidia; order Bacteroidales; family Bacteroidaceae; genus Bacteroides. Next base: position 67,602 of record CASGED010000073.1, on the reverse strand, counting down.
ATCTCCTGGGCGATGAAGCCCAGCTTCTTGCCTTGGCCGTTACCGTTCTCCAGCGTCGTGATGAAGTATTGCAGGTGGTTGCTCAGACGTTGCTTTTCCTCGTTGATGTCCAGTTTTTCTATATAATAGATAAGTTCCTGCTCCAGGCGATTCTTGTCGTAATCCACGCTGACGGTCTTTTCAATTGATTCGACTATGCGGTCTTTAATCTTGCCTACACGCTCCTTCTCGTAAGGCTCCACTTCGGCAAGCAGGCGGGTGATGTTGGCTATTTTCTCACGGAACTTCTTCTCCAGAGCGGCTCCTTCCTGTTTGCGGAACTCCACCAGACGGGTCAACGCTTCCTCTACGGCCGCATGCACTTTCGCCCATTCTTCCTCGTCCAGTTCCTGCGTCTCATTCTTCGTCATCACGTCCGGCAGACGCAACAAGGTGCTGAACCAATCCGTAGGTTCGGGGATGCCCGTCGCCGAGGCTATCTCTCTGATACGCTTATAGTAAGCAGACACCAGTTCTTGGCTGATGGGGGTCGCGGATTGTTCGGTATCTTTCTTCTCCACCCACAAGGTAAAGTCCACCTTGCCACGCTCCAGCGCCTTAGCCAATTCGTTACGGATTTCCATCTCTTTCTCCCTGTAAGCGGGAGCGATGCGGGTGGAGAGGTCCATCGCCTTGCTGTTAAGCGATTTTATCTCCACGTTTACTTTCTTATCGGGAAGTTCGACCATGGCTTTACCATAGCCAGTCATTGATTGTATCATAATGCTTCTTAACTTTTGCGCAAAAATACGGGATTATTTTAATTAGTGAAAATAATCATGTAAATTTGTCAGCCGATTTAATATATAATAGATGTATTAAGAATTATGTCATGTATCTTACATATTGAGACTTCTACTTCCGCCTGCTCGGTGGCACTGAGCCAGGACGGACAGAATTTGTTCGAGAAAAAAGACTTGAACGGTCCTTCCCACAACGTGGTGTTAGGCGTGTTTGTGGACGAAGCGCTTTCGTTTGCCGACAGCCATGCCATCCCCGTGGATGCCGTAGCGGTCAGTTGCGGACCGGGGTCGTACACAGGCTTGCGCATCGGCGTATCCATGGCCAAGGGCATCTGCTACGGACGTAACCTGCCGCTCATCGGATTGCCAACGCTGAAAGTGCTGTGCGTGCCCGTATTGCTCTATCACGACGAGTTGCCGGACGACGCCCTGCTTTGCCCCATGATAGACGCCCGCCGCATGGAGGTGTATGCCGCCATCTACGACCGTGCCCTCCGCCCCGTGCGCGACATTGCGGCGGACATTGTGGACGAAAACACCTACCGGGAGTTTCTCGAAACAAAGCCCGTGTATTTCTTTGGCAATGGCGCGGCCAAATGCTCGCAAAGCCTGAAGCATCCCAACGCGCACTTCATCGAAGGCATACAGCCCCTGGCAAGCATGATGGCACCCCTGGCCGAGAAGGCCATGGCTGAAGGGAAATTTGAAGACGTGGCCTACTTCGAGCCTTTCTACCTGAAAGAGTTCGTGGCCGGTAAACCTAAAAAACTTATTTAATGATGAATCTCTGTAACTTAATCATTGACGACATGCAATATAATACCCAACAAAAAAAGATGGCCTTGCCCGAATACGGCCGAAGCATCCAAAACATGGTGGACTATGCGGTGACCATACCGGACCGCGCCCAGCGCCAGCGTTGCGCCAACACCATCATCAGCATCATGGGCAACATGTTTCCCCAACTGCGCGACGTGCCTGAGTTCAAGCATAAACTTTGGGACCACCTGGCCATCATGTCCGACTTCAAGCTGGACATCGACTATCCGTACGAAGTCATCCGAAAAAACGAGCTGAACACCCCACCGGAGCCTATCCCCTACCCTCGCGGCAAGATGCATTACCGCCACTACGGGCGAACGCTGGAGGTGCTGATAAAAAAAGCGTGCGAACTGCCCGAAGGCGATGAGAAGCAAAATCTCGTGGCCCTCATCTGCAACCACATGAAGAAGGACTACATGACGTGGAACAAAGACACGGTGGACGACCAGAAGATAGCCGAAGACCTGGCGGAATTGTCAGAAGGCAAGCTGCAACTCACCCCTGAACTGCTGCGGCTGATGAAGGAGCGCATCGACATCTACTACCGCCCCAAGGTGAACAACCTGAACAACCGCAACAACCGGAACAACAATAACAAGAAGAAAAACAAATAAACCAATATGGCATCATTCATCATAGAAGGCGGGCATCGCCTGACGGGCGACATCACCCCGCAGGGAGCCAAAAACGAGGTGCTGCAAATCATCTGCGCCACCTTGCTGACTGATGAGGAAGTGACCGTGCACAACGTGCCCGACATCCTGGACGTGAACAACCTCATCCAGCTCATCCGCGACATGGGCGTCAGCGTTTCCAAACTGGGCATAGACTCATACCGCTTCCGGGCGGCACAGGTGGACATGGAGTATCTGGGAAGCGATGAATTCCTGAAGAAATGCGCCAGCCTGCGCGGCTCGGTCATGCTGGTAGGTCCCCTGCTGGCACGCTTCGGCAAGGCCGTCATCTCGCGCCCCGGAGGCGACAAGATAGGACGCCGACGTCTGGACACGCACTTCATCGGCATCCAACGGCTGGGCGCATCCTTCCGCTATGATGAAGAACGAAGCGCTTACGAGATAACCGCCCCCCACCTGACGGGCACTTACATGCTGCTGGACGAAGCCTCCGTCACCGGCACGGCCAACATCGTCATGGCGGCCGTCCTGGCCAAAGGACGCACCGTCATCTACAACGCCGCCTGCGAACCCTACGTGCAACAACTCTGCCACTTGCTGAACCGCATGGGGGCACAGATACAGGGCATCGCCTCCAACCTGCTCACCATCGACGGCGTGGAGCAACTGCACGGCACGGAACACACCGTCCTGCCGGACATGATAGAGGTGGGCAGCTTCATCGGCATGGCGGCCATGACGCAGAGCGAACTGACCATCAAGAACGTGTCGCACCAGCACCTGGGCATCATCCCCGAAAGTTTCCGCCGCCTCGGCATCCGCTTAGAGCAACGGGGCGACGACATCTACGTGCCCGCACAGGACACCTACGAGATTGAGTCGTTCATGGACGGCTCCATCATGACCATCGCCGACGCGCCCTGGCCGGGCCTGACGCCCGACCTGCTGAGCGTGATGCTCGTGGTGGCCACGCAGGCCAAGGGCAGCGTGCTCATCCACCAGAAGATGTTCGAGAGCCGCCTGTTCTTCGTGGACAAACTCATCGACATGGGGGCGCAAATCATCCTCTGCGACCCGCACCGTGCCGTAGTCATCGGCCACGACCACGGATTTAAGTTACGTGGAGGAAACATGACTTCACCGGACATCCGCGCCGGCATCGCCCTGCTCATCGCCGCCCTGAGCGCCGACGGTATCAGCCGCATACACAACATCGAGCAGATAGACCGGGGGTATCAGGACATCGAAAAGAGACTGAACGCCATCGGAGCGAGAATCACGAGAATATAAGAAGCTATGATACGCAGAGACGAAGTATATAAAATAGGTATATTGAACAAGCCCCACGGCGTGCGGGGCGAACTGCTGTTCACCTTCACGGACGACATCTTCGACCGCGTGGAGGCGGACTACATTGTCTGCCTCATGGACGGCATCCTCGTGCCCTTCTACATCGAAGAGTACCGCTTCCGCACGGACACCACCGCCCTCATCAAGCTGGAGGACGTGGACACCGCCGAGCAGGCGCGCCGCTTCACCAACGTGGAGGTTTACTTCCCCGTCCACCACGCCCGCCAGGCCGAAGAGGAAGGCGAACTGACGTGGAGTTACTTCGTGGGCTTCCGCATGGAAGAGGTATACCACGGACATTTGGGCGAAGTGACGGACGTGGACACTTCGACCGTCAACACCTTATTTATAATAGACCACAACGGGGAAGAGCTGCTCATCCCCGCACAGGAGGAGTTTATCACCGACATCGACCACGAGCACCGCGTCATCACCGTCAGCCTGCCCGATGGTTTGTTGAATATAGATAATGTAGAAGAAGCATGAGCACGAAGAGAAAGAAACGCAAGCACTGGTGGCACAACATCCGCTTCAAGTACCGCCTGACGCTCACCAACGAAAACACGCTGGAGGACATCGTCACCCTGCACGTGTCGAAGCTGAACGGGCTGTCGTGGCTGGTGTTCGTGCTGGGCCTGCTGTTCGTCGTCGCTTCGCTCATCGTGGCCTATACCCCCCTGCGCAACTATCTGCCCGGCTACATGAACAGCGAGATACGCTCGCAAGTGGTGGACAACGCCCTGCGCGCCGACTCCCTGCAACAGGCGTTGACGCGGCAGAACCTCTACATCATGAACATACAGGACATCTTCCGGGGCGACGTGCGCACGGACACGGTGCAATCCATCGACTCGCTCACCGCCCTGCGCCGCGACTCGCTGATGGAGCGCACCCAGCGCGAAGAAGAATTCCGCCGCCAATACGAGGAGCGCGAGAAATACAACCTGAGCGCGCTGACCTTACGCTCGGATGCGGAAGGCATGATATTCTATCCGCCCACACGGGGCATCGTATCATCGCCCTTCAACCCGGACGCCCGCCACTTCGGCACCGACATAGCCGCCACGCCGGGCGAAAGCGTGCTGGCCGTGCTGGACGGTACGGTCATCCTCAGCACCTACACCGCCGAGACGGGATATGTCATCCAGATACAGCACCACCAGAACTTCATCTCCACTTACAAGCATTGCGGCTCGTTGCTGAAGCGCGAGGGCGACACGGTGAAGGGAGGCGAGGCCATCGCCCTGGTGGGCAACACCGGAGAATTGACCACCGGCCCCCACCTGCACTTTGAGTTGTGGCACAGGGGGCGACCCGTCGACCCGGTGCAGTACATTGTGTTTTAGCAGACAGATAATAAGAATATAAGAGACAAAGATATGAAGAAACAGATAGCCATACTCGGCTCCACCGGCTCCATCGGCACCCAGGCCCTGCAGGTCATCGAGGAACATCCCGACCTGTACGAAGCCTACGTGCTGACGGCGGGCAACCAGGTGGACAAGCTCATTGCCCAGGCACGCCGTTTCCGGCCCGAAGCCGTGGTGATAGCCAACGAGGCGCACTACCCCCGCCTGAAGGAAGCCCTGGCCGACCTCCCCATCAAGGTGTATGCCGGCGAGGACGCCCTTTGCCAGATTGTGCAGGACACGTCTATCGACATGGTGCTGACCGCCCTGGTGGGCTACGCCGGACTGCGCCCCACGATGAACGCCATCCGTGCCCGCAAGCCCATCGCCCTGGCCAACAAGGAGACGCTGGTCGTGGCCGGTGAACTCATCAACGAACTGGCGCGGGTGAACGGCACCCCCATCCTCCCCGTAGACTCCGAGCACTCCGCCGTGTTCCAATGCCTGGCGGGCGAGATAGGCAACCCCATCGAGAAAGTGATACTCACCGCATCGGGCGGCCCCTTCCGCACCTTCACCCGCGAGCAGCTGGCCACCGTCACCAAGGAGCAGGCCCTGCGCCACCCCAACTGGGCCATGGGCGCCAAGATAACCATCGACTCCGCCTCCATGATGAACAAGGGCTTTGAGGTTATCGAGGCCAAATGGCTTTTCGGCGTGCGTCCGGAGCAGATAGAGGTGGTGGTACACCCGCAGTCGGTCATCCACTCCATGGTGCAGTTCGAGGACGGAGCGGTGAAAGCGCAGTTGGGTATGCCGGACATGCGCCTGCCCATCCAGTACGCCTTCTCCTACCCCGACCGCATCCGCGCCTCCTTCCCCCGGCTGGACTTCCACACGTGCACCAGCCTCACCTTCGAGCAGCCCGACCCCGAACGCTTCCGCAACCTGGCTCTTGCCTACAAGGCCCTGCACCGGGGGGGCAACATGCCCTGCATCGTCAACGCCGCCAACGAGGTCTGCGTGCGGGCTTTCCTGGAAGACCGCGTGTCATTCTTGGGCATGAGCGACGTCATCGCCGAAACCATGCAGCGTGTGCCGTTCATCACCAAGCCCACGTACGAGGACTATGTGGCGACCGACAGGTTGGCACGCATCACGGCGGAAGAAATCTTAACAAACAGGCTTTCGCCTCACCCTACGGACTGTCGAGGGTGACCTTCGGCATCATCGAGGGTCACCCTAAAGAGGGTCGAGGGTCACCCTCGACACCCTCCAGGGTCACCCTCGACCACGGGGAAAATCAGAAGAAAAATATCTGTCTGACTATCAGCCTATTATAAAACGAGAAAAAAGAAACGAAGTAATAACACATAAGCAGTAATAATTAAAGACAAATGGAAACATTCCTTATCAAGGCCCTGCAACTCATCCTGAGCCTTTCGCTCCTGGTGATTATCCACGAGATGGGGCACTTCCTCTTCGCCAAGCTGTTCAAGACGCGGGTAGAGAAATTCTGCCTCTTCTTCGACCCTTGGTTTACCCTCTTTAAATTCAAACCGAAGAAAAGCGAGACGGAGTATGCCCTCGGCTGGCTCCCGCTGGGCGGATACGTCAAAATCAGCGGCATGATAGACGAGTCGATGGACACCGAGCAGATGAAGCAGCCCGTCAAGCCGTGGGAGTTCCGCGCCAAGCCCGCCTGGCAACGGCTGCTCATCATGGTGGGCGGCGTGGTGTTCAACTTCCTGCTGGCCATCTTCATCTACAGCATGATACTCTTCGCCTGGGGCGACGCCTACATCCCCGTGCAGAAGGCGCCGCTTGGCATGGACTTCAACGAGACGATGCACCAAGTGGGCTTCCGTGACGGCGATGTGCTCATCAGTGCCGACGGCGTACCCTTCGAGCGCATGGGCACCGACCTGCTGACCGGCATTGTGGACGCCCGCCAAGTCACCGTACTGCGCGACGGACAACCCGCCTCGGTCTACATCCCCGACAATCTGATGGACCGCCTCCTGGCGGACAGCACCCGCTTTGCCGACTTCCGCTACCCCTACGTGGTGGACAGCTTGGCCGCAGGAGGTCCCGCCCAGTTGGCCGGACTCCAGCCGGGCGACAGCATCACGCACATGGACGGACGGAGCATCTCCTTCCAGGACTTCCTGCTGACCATGGCCGAACGCCGCACTCGGGCCGAAGCCGCCACGACGGACGACAGCCTGCGCACCGCCCTGCGCCAAGTCAACCTGACCTACGTGCGCAATGGCCTGACCCACAACCTGACCTTAGAGGCTGACACCGCCTTCAAGGTGGGCGTCTATGCCGTGATGCAGACCGACCGCCTCTTGCCCGTGGTGCAGAAGGAATACACGTTCTTCGCCTCCATCCCCGCCGGTATTGAGCTGGGCGTCAACACCCTGGCGGGATACGTCGACCAGATGAAGTACCTCTTCTCCAAGGAAGGGGCCAAGCAGTTGGGCGGCTTCGGCACCATCGGCAGCATCTTCCCCGCCACGTGGGACTGGCACCAGTTCTGGTACATGACGGCCTTCCTCAGCATCATCCTCGCCTTCATGAACATCCTGCCCATCCCGGCCCTGGACGGCGGGCACGTGCTCTTCCTCATCTACGAGATTGTGGCACGCCGCAAGCCCAGCGACAAGTTCATGGAGCGGGCGCAGATGGCGGGCATGTTCCTGCTCTTCGCCTTGCTGATATGGGCGAATCTGAACGATGTACTGAGATTTCTGTTTTAGATAATTCTTAGCAATAAATATGAGTATGGACACACAAACAGCCGATAGCATCGTCATCATCCCGACATACAACGAGCGGGAGAATATCGAGCGTATCATCCGGGCCGTATTCGCCCTGGAGCACGGCTTCCACATACTGGTCATCGAGGACGGTTCGCCCGACGGCACGGCCGGCATCGTGAAAGACTTGCAGAAAGAATTCCCCGAACGTCTGTTCATGATAGAGCGTAGCGGCAAGCAAGGCCTTGGCACGGCTTATATCACCGGCTTCCGTTGGGCATTAGAACATGCTTATGAATACATCTTCGAGATGGACGCGGACTTCAGCCACAACCCCAATGACTTGCCCCGCCTCTACAAGGCATGTGCCGAGGAAGGCGCCGACCTGAGTATCGGCTCGCGCTACGTAAGCGGGGTGAACGTGGTGAACTGGCCCATGGGGCGGGTGCTGATGTCCTATTTTGCCTCGAAGTACGTGCGTCTCATCACCGGACTGCCTATACACGACACGACAGCGGGCTTCGTGTGCTACCGCCGCCGGGTGTTACAGACCATCCCGCTCGACCACATCCGCTTCAAAGGCTACGCTTTTCAGATAGAGATGAAGTTCACTGCCTACAAATGCGGTTTCCGGGTAAAGGAAGTGCCCGTCATCTTTATCAATCGCGAACTGGGCACCTCGAAGATGAACTCAAGCATCTTTGGCGAAGCCGTCTTCGGCGTCATCCGCCTGAAGTGGGACAGTTGGTTTAAGAAATACCCCCAAAAGAATGAAGAATGAGGAATGAAGAATTAAGAATAAAGCTACATCCCTCCGCAGGGCATTCTTAATTCTTCATTCTTAATTAAAAAATATACAATGAAACGTACACTGATACACAACGCCCTCATCGTCAACGAAGGCACCACGACGCAAGGCTCCGTGGTCATCACCGACCAGGGCACCATAGCCGAAGTATTGACCCACGGCAAACCCCTCTCCGCTCCTTGTGACGAAACGATAGACGCCACGGGATGCTACCTGCTTCCCGGCGTCATCGATGACCATGTACACTTCCGCGACCCCGGATTGACTTACAAAGCCGACATCCTGAGCGAGAGCCGGGCGGCTGCTGCGGGAGGCGTAACCAGCATCATGGACATGCCCAACACCGTGCCTCAAACCACCACCCTTGAAGCATTGGAACAGAAACTCGCCCTGCTGGACGAACGATGTATCGTAAACCACTCGTGCTACTATGGCGCCACGAACGACAATAGCGCGGACTTTGCCCGTTTGGACAAGAACCGTGTATGCGGCGTCAAGCTCTTCATGGGCTCCAGCACCGGCAACATGTTGGTAGACCGCTTAGACAGCCTGCGCGCCGTCTTCGGAGGTACCGACCTGCCCATAGCCGCCCATTGCGAGGACACGGCCACCATCCGCAAGAATACGGAGAAATACAAAGCCCAATATGCCGATGAGGAAGATGTGCCCGTGGGCAAGCATCCCAACATCCGCTCCTCGGCCGCCTGCTATGCCTCGTCCAGTCTGGCTGTACGGTTGGCGCGCGAAGCCGGAGCACGCCTGCATTTGCTCCACCTCTCCACCGCCCGCGAAATAAGTTTATTAGAGGCGGGACCCGTGGAAGGCAAGCGCATTACGGGTGAAGCATGCGTAGCTCACTTAATGTTCAGCCAAGCCGATTATCGCACACTGGGTACTCTTATTAAATGCAATCCGGCCGTGAAAAACAAAGCCGACCGAGATGCCCTGCGTAAGGCTGTCAATGACGAGATAATAGACGTCATCGCCACCGACCACGCCCCGCACCTGATAACCGAAAAGAAAGGCGGCGCCCTGAAAGCCATGTCGGGGATGCCTATGGTGCAATTCTCGCTCATAAGCATGCTCCAGTTGGTGAACGAAGGTGTCTTCACTATCGAGAAAATTGTGGAGAAGATGTGCCACGCCCCTGCCCGCCTCTTCCATATCCGCCAACGAGGATTTATCCGTGAAGGATATCAGGCGGACCTGGTGCTGGTGCGCCCCGACTCGCCTTGGATGCTGGACAAGAGCCTCATCCTGAGCAAGTGCGGCTGGAGTCCCTTGGAAGGACGCACGTTCGATTGGCACGTGGAACGTACCCTTGTCAACGGACACACGGTATATGACGGACAGCAAGTAGACGAAACCTATCGGGGAGAAGCACTCACATTTGAACGATGAACCGTTTTACTTACTCCGTCCAAGAGGTGACGCCCTACATCCATTGGATTTACTTTTTCCATGCGTGGGGCTTCAAACCGTCCGCCGTCCATACGCCCGAAGCGGAAGGACTTCGGACGGACGCCTTGGCCATGCTGGACGAGTTGGAAGGACACCTGCACGTGCAGAGCTTGTGCCGCCTGTGCCAGGCTTATGCGGACGGAGATGACTTGATACTGGACGGGATGCGTTTCCCCCTGCTACGCCAACAGATGCCTCGCACTCAAGGAGAGCCTCACCTCTGCCTGAGTGACTTTGTACGCCCGTTCGCCTTGGGCAAGCCCGACACGGTGGGTGTATTCGCCTCCTCTGTCTCCGGCGATGTGGCCGCCGGGAACGACCCTTACCGAAAGCTTTTGGCGCAAACCCTGGCCGACCGTCTGGCCGAAGCCGCCACGGAGAAGATGCACCAATACGTGCGCCGAACGCTCTGGGGCTATGTGCCCGACGAACAGTTGGACATCCCGTCCCTACTGACAGGAAACTTCCAAGGCATACGCCCCGCGGTAGGCTATCCATCGTTGCCCGACCAATCGGTCAATTTCCTGATAGACCGCCTGCTCGACATGAAACAGATAGGCATCACCCTGACCGAAAACGGAGCCATGCACCCCTCGGCCTCCGTCAGCGGGCTGATGCTGGCCCATCCCGCCGCACGCTATTTCGCCATTGGCCCCATCGGGCGCGACCAGTTGGAGGACTACGCCCGGCGTCGTGGAATGCCCATTGAACAAATGGAAAAGTTCTTGGGGGCAAACTTAAAAAACGAATCAATTTAATAAAAACGACTTATGCACCGAATCACACTCATCCTCATCCTGTTCTTGTTCCTGCCGGACATCTACATCTATTTTGTCTACCTCGTGCGCAAGACAAAACGTCACTGTTTGCTTTGGGCCTACTGGGCTCCCACCCTCTTGCTCACCGCCGCCTACATCTATTATCTCTACTTAGGTGGTGCCAACGCCATGTCCCACAACGCGCATGCCATTGGTGTCTTAGCCGTTATCACGCTCCTATTGGCGGCTCCTAAAACAATCTTCATGCTCTGCTCCTTAATGGGCATGGGCGTGCGCTTGGTCTTCCGGCGGTGTCCGCTCCGTCCTTTCACCTTAACGGGGCTTGCACTGGCACTCATCAGCTTCGGCAACATCCTCTACGGCTCCACCGAAGGCATCCGCCATTTTCAGGTGAAGGAAGTGACCTACGAATCGGACCGCCTGCCCCAAGGTTTCGACGGTTACCGTATCGTGCAACTGTCCGACATACACATCGGCAGCTGGGAAGGCAAGGAAGCCGACATCGAGCGGATGGTGAACTTAGCCAACGCACAGAAAGCCGACCTCATCGTCTTCACCGGTGACTTGGTGAACCAACAAAGCCGCGAGTTGGACGGATTCACCTCCATTCTTTCCCGCCTCCACGCACCGGACGGGGTATATTCCATCTTAGGCAATCACGACTATGGCACTTACTACCGCTGGGCTAACGCCAAAGAAGAGACCGACAACCTGCAACACCTCAAAGACCTGCAACAGGGCATGGGCTGGCGCATGCTGAACAACGCCCACGCTATATTGCGCCATCAAGGGGACAGCATCGCCCTTATCGGTGTGGAGAACGATGGCGAGCCTCCTTTCTCCCAACATGCCGACCTGCCCCACGCCTTGCAAGGAACACGGGGCATGTTCAGCATCCTACTGAGCCACAACCCCACGCATTGGCGTCGTCAGGTGTTGCCTGAGTCGGACATCGACCTCATGCTTTCCGGCCACACGCACGCCATGCAGATGAGCCTCTTCGGCCACTCCATCGCCTCGTTAAGATACCCCGAATGGTCAGGCATGTATTATGAAGGACAACGTGCCCTCTATGTCAACGTAGGCATCGGCTACGTCGGGCTGCCCTTCCGCTTCGGTGCCTGGCCGGAGATTACGGTAATTACGCTCCGATGTCCCAAGTAATTTCCTGTTTCATAAATGGGAATTTAGATGGCACACAGATGACACAGATTTCACGAGATGACCACAGATTTATTCTTTAAACCTGTAGGCGAAGTCCTTTAAAATCTGTGTAAATCTGTCTCATCAGTGTCATCTGTGTGCTATTAAACACAACGCTAAATTATCATTTAATGTCCCACCCCATATCATTTAATCTCCCGCCCCGTCCCTTTAAATGGGAGCGACCTTCTGATTAAACGTTATTTGAACGTTTGAAAACAGGTTGTGTTTGCTCCGGAAAGATTGGATGTTTCACCCTCTACATAAATCTTTCCGTTGTAAGTTTCACACCTTCACAAAGCCATAACCGTTTGATTTTAAAATAGATGCTGTGAAAGATGCATCCTTCACGGATGTTTCACATCTCTTTTTAATCCGTGTAACGCACATACAAATATGACTGACACAGAAATGTCCCCATTTCTAAGCCGCCGACTGAAACGGCTATCGCAACGTGTCACTGAAATCAGAAAAAACACCGTTACTCCCAGCCTCCGCCTAAAGCCTTGTATAAATGCACGATGGTAATCTGCTTGTCACGCACGGCATTGCTCAAACCTATCTGCGCGTCGAGATAACTACGCTGCGCGTCGAGCAAGTCCATATAACCAATAACTCCGTTGACGTATTGCAACTGAGCCAAATCCAACGCTGAACGGGAAGACCGCTCCAACGAAAGGCGCGAATCGTATATCTCCTGCATTTTGTTGAAAGCAGCTATGGCATCGTACGCATCTTTAAAGGCGGACAAAACGGCCTTCTCATAAGCATAAAGGGCACGTTCACGAGCCGCTTTCCGCGCTTTGAGACGGGCTTGGTTCTTAGCTATACCTACAATGGGCTGCAACAGACTACCACTAATAAGATGATAGGGCGATTTCAACAAGTCGGACAATTCTTCGCTCTCGGCTCCCAATTGAGCAGTCAGAGAAATCGTAGGAAAAAGACTGGTATAAGCGATACCTACAGCGGCATTGGCGGCAATAAGTTGCTGTTCAGCCTGACGGACATCCGGACGACGTTCCAGCAAAGTACTGGGCAAGCCTACAGGCAACGTCTCGGGCAAACGTACGTCCTCAGGAAGAACGGAACGCCCCATGCGATGAGGATATTCCCCGATGAGTAAGGCAAGGTCATTCTCTTTTAAAGTAATCTGACGTTCCAAATCAGGAACCAAAGTTTCCGTTCGAGCTAATTCCACTTGCGCCTGACGAAAAGCGGTTTCCGAAGTCAGTCCACCCTCATAACGGATGCGAGCCAAGTGAAGGCTCTCCCGACGGGCATCCACGGTCTGACGGACAATATTCAACTCGTTGTCCAATGCTACCAATTCGAAATAAGCCTGCGCCACATCGGCTATCAGACTCATTTGCAAAGCACGCCGGTTTTCCATCGAAGCCCGAAAATCGGCCAGACTTTCATCCCGCGCCCAGCGTAACTTTCCCCAAAGGTCGAGTTCCCAAGAAACAGTCGCTTTCAAATCGAACTGGTCGTCCGAACTGTAATTGTTTCCTCCATAATTGTCCCCTTCCTTTTCTCCGTACACACGCAATCCTACTTCAGGGAAAAGATTAGCCACGTCAATACGTTTCAAGGCAGCCAGTTCCTTCACGCGGGCTGTGGCCATAAGGAGGTCTTTGTTATACTCCAATGTACGTTGTATAAGATTATGCAACAGGGTATCGGTGTAGAGTTGCTCCCAAGGCAAATCCGCAATAGAAAGTGTGTCCGCACCCAACGAATCAAGTTGACCACTCAGCGTCCGAGGCAACTCCATATCAGGACGAACATAGTGCTTTCCCAATTTGCATCCGCCCAACGTAAAGAGGACGGTACAGAATACAATAATATATAATATGGTGTATTTTCTCATATCGGATGTCACTGTTTATCATTATTGTTACTATGAAGATGCGTAATGCTACGCGCCAATTTGGCTACTCCGCGCTTGGTTTTAGTGGGGATAGCACCATGCATGGTATCCTTTGCTTTGTAAATGGCTACAAAGAAGAAAGGTATAAGCAAAATGCCTATAGTCACCGCAGCTATCATACCGAAGAATACGCCTGTGCCGATGGCTTGCCTACTGGCAGAGCCCGGACCAGTGGCGATAACCAGCGGGAAAATACCCAAGATAAAAGCAAGCGAAGTCATCAAAATGGGACGAAAACGTAACCGTGCGGCATGAAGGGCCGCCTTCAATACATTGACTCCCGCATCGGCCTCATCTTTGGCAAACTCAACAATAAGAATGGCATTCTTGGCCGCCAAACCCATTAGCATCACCAAACCAATCTGGAAATAAGTATCATTCTCCAACCCGCACACCATGATACCGACATAAGCGCCTAATGCGGCCACGGGAAGGGAAAGTAATACAGCTACCGGTATGCTCCAACTCTCGTACAAAGCGGCCAAGAAGAGGAACACGAAGATGAATACCAACCCAAGGATAATGCCTGTCTGTCCGCCCGCCTGTTTTTCCTGATAAGAAAGACCACTCCACTCGATGCCGATATTGTCCGGCAAATGCTGGCGCACCACTTCCTCCAACGCCTCCATAGCTTGTCCGGAACTATAACCTTGGGCGGAAGTACCTCGGATAATGGCGGTGTTGAACATATTGAATCGCTTGATGCTGCCAGGCCCGGTAGTATATTCGGTGTTACCCAATGCGGTTAGAGGTATCATATCCCCATCACCACTCCGCACGAAGTAAAGTCCGATGTTGTCCCGATGCTCACGATAAGGAGCCTCAGCTTGCACATAGACACGATAAATACGGTTGAACATGTTAAAGTCGTTCACATACACCGACCCGGTAAAGGCTTTCATCGTATTGAACACATCGGCCATGGGCACACCCAACATCTTCACCTTGTCACGATCCACATCGAAATAGAGTTGAGGGATTTCCGCCTGGAGCGAAGACGAAAGCCCGTTCAGTTCCTTGCGTTGCGCGGCATAATACATCAACGTGTCGGCCGCCTGCACCAAGTTGTCATACGTAGCGTCTCCACGAGCCTCAAGTTGCATTTCAAATCCCCCCGATGTACCCAAACCGGGAATGACCGGAGGAGTGGAAAGATAGAATTTACATTCGGGATATTCTCTCAGTTCCCGGCTAACATCGGCCATGATGTCTTCAATAGTAGTATCGTCACGTTCTTTCCATTCCTTCAAAATAACGGTCAACTGAGACCGTGCCTGGTTGGTTCCCACACGCGGACTGGTACCTGTCACGTTTTGCACGTATTCTACGGAAGGATTCTTCATTAGGAAAGCGATAGCCCGATTGGTCACGGCCCGTGTACGCTCCAACGTAGTACCTTCGGGCATTTCCAGCTCGACGGTAAAGTATCCTTGGTCTTCCGTGGGAAGAAAACTGGTAGGTATCACCCGATAGAGGACAAATATCAGTATCAGTACCAAACAGAAGCCTGCTCCTACCCGACGCGGATTCTTGATTACATGGCCGATGCCTGACAAGTATTTGCTATTGCCGAAATCCAGCCAACGGTTGATGGCACGGAAGAAACGATTCTTAGGCTTATTAGGATCTACCGGTTTCAAGATGAGCGAGCACATTACCGGACTCAGCGTCAAGGCCACGACAGTGGACAACAATACGGACATGGCAATCGTGACACTAAACTGACGGTAGAGTTGACCGGAGATGCCGGAAAGGAAACTCACAGGCACAAACACAGCACAAAGCACCAACGAGGTAGCTATCAAAGCGGAAGTCAATCCATCCATGGCTTTCTTGGTGGCCTCGTAAGGACTCAAATGTTCTTCTTCCATGATACGTTCTACATTCTCAACCACCACGATAGCATCGTCCACCACCAGGCCGATAGCCAACACCAATCCCAGCAACGTCAACATGTTGAGCGAGAAGCCGAATATCAGCATGAAGCCGAAAGTACCAATCAACGAGATGGGCACAGCCACCAAAGGGATGATGGTAGCCCGCCAATTCTGCAAAAAAAGGAAAACCACCACAATCACCAATATCAACGCCTCGTACAAAGTCTTATACACTTCGTGGATGGACTCGCTGATGTAGGTGGTCAGGTCAAAAGGCATTTCGTATTGCATTCCTTCGGGGAAAGTACGACTGATTTCTTCCATAGCCTTTTTCACGTTCTCAGCCACTTCCATGGCGTTGGCACCTGGCAACATATACACCCCCAGTACGGCCGCGTTGCCTCCGTTGATACCGCTCTCGGTGTTATACGACTGGGCCTCGAGCGAGACCCGGGCTACATCACGCATGCGTATCATCGAACCGTCTGCATTGGCGCGAAGCACGATTTCCTCAAACTGGGCGACACTGGACAAACGTCCTTGCGCCGTGATAGGAATCGTAAAGTCAAGTCCTGTCACGGGTTGCTGTCCCAACACACCTGCGGCAGACTCACGGTTCTGGTCCTTCAACGCATTTTGCAAGTCCTTTATAGTCAATCCATAATTGGCTAAACGGGCAGGGTCTACCCATATCTGCATGGCATAGTATCGGCTACCGATGTTGGACACACGTCCCACACCCGGAATACGACGCAAAAGGTCGAGCACATTCAGTGTAGCAAAATTACTCAGATAAATCTCGTCAAACTTAGGGTCATCCGAGGTAAGACAGATAGTCATCAATTGACTGGCAGCTTGTTTCTCTATCTCAATACCGTTTTGCACAACCTCGGCCGGCAAGCGCGACTCAGCCAACTTCACACGGTTTTGTATCTCCACCGCGGCCAAGTCGGGGTCAGAAGAGATGTCGAAAGTTATGGTAGCCGAAAATCCTCCCGAATTGGAGCTGTTGGACTCCATATAGAGCATTCCCGGTGTACCGTTCAGTTCCTGTTCTATAGGAGTTGCCACAGCCTGCGACACGGTCAGCGCACTGGCACCCGGATAGGATGCGCTAATCTTCACCACGGGAGGGGTGATTTGCGGATATTGGTCAATGGGCAGCATCGTCAGTCCGATGATGCCCACGATAACTATCAGTATGGATATGACAGCCGAAAACACCGGCCTGTCGATGAAAAAGCTTACTTTCATGCGTTGCTATATTATAAGAGATTACTCTTCTTCCTTTTCTTCATTCTTGATATCACCGGGACGGCCCACACGAACTTTCATGCCCGGATTCAATTTGTGATACCCTTCAGTCACGATGTTCTCGCCCGGAATAATGCCTCGTTCCACCACAACATTGTTGCCAAACTCAGGTCCAAGTTCTATGAAACGGCGCTCTACCGTCGAGTCACGACGCATGACAAAGATATAAGCCCCTCCTTTTTCGATAATCAAAGCTTTCTGAGGCACCACCGTAGCCCGCTCACGCACATCCAACAACGCACGCACCTTCGTAAACTGACCAGGCAGAAGGACTCGGTCGGGATTAGGCATCTCCGCACGGACAGAAAACGTACCCGTCTTAGGATTCACTTGCGGGTCGGCAAAATCAACCAATCCTTTGTATGGATATTCGCTATCATCCGCCAACGTAATGGTCACCGTAGGTTGCCACGAACGGGTAGAGTCGCGCTGACCAAGAACCACGTTGCGTTCCCGGCTCTTCAGGTAATCCAAAGCCGTCATACTGAAGTCCACCAGCACCGTATCGCTCTTGACAATGGTAGCCAGCAAGGATTGGCCGCCGGTTCCGACCAACGTACCCAAGTCCACGTGACGTTCGCTGATGTGCCCCGATATGGGCGAACGCACCCACGTATATCCCAATTCCTGTTCTGCCTGATCCAAGTCCGCCTGACTCATACCCATACTGGCCACGGCCGTCTCATAAGCAGCAATGGCGTTATCCAAATCCAATTGGCTGGCAGCATTCTGTTCAAATAAAGGACGAATACGGTCTAAGTCACGCTTGGTTTTCCGCACCTGAGCTGAATCTTTGCGCAATTGCGCACGGGCTTTGTCCGCCTTGGCCCGGTATTGCTTTTGGTCGATGACAAACAAAACCTGATTCTTTTTCACATATGTACCTTCCTCAAAAGCCATACTCTCAAGGAAACCTTCCACACGGGCACGCACTTCTACAAATTGTTGCGCACGGATGCGTCCTACGTAATCACCGTAAATCTCCACATCCTCCTGCTCCACGGGCTGCACGACCACAACCGGAGGCACCGGCACCACTTTTTTCTCCCACGTCAGTACGATGTACAAAGCCAGTACTATTACCATGCACACCAGCATGGCCACTAAGCGCTTCTTTTTCAGCCTTAGTTCTTTCTTGGTAAAAAATAGTCTCATGTATGTTTGTTTAGCAAATTAGATACTAAAATTCCATCTTTCAGGATGCAAAAATAATACCTTTTTTCCAAATAGGAACAAGGAGAACGCCTTAACTTGTTAATTTTCAATTTCTGCCACGAAAAGTCCCTTTTTCATTTTCACATCAACAGACCTTCCATCCATGTAGAATCCATCTACAAGGATGTGGAATATTTCCACACAGGAAAAACAGGGAGTTAATCACCGCAGATAGTTGCCACGACCTTTCTCTCTCCGCCATAATCACGAAATTCACAAAGATAAATACCTTGCCAGGTGCCCAAATTCAATTTGCCATTCGTAATCGGGATTGTCAAGCTTACGCCGAAAAGTGAACATTTGGCATGGGCAGGCATGTCATCTGACCCCTCCAACGTATGTTCGTAATATGGTTCATTTTCTTTGACTAAATGATTCAATATCCGATCCATGTCACCACGCACATCGGGGTCGGCATTTTCGTTGATAGAAAGAGCGCACGAAGTGTGCTGCACAAAGAGGTTGAGCAAGCCGACCTTAGGCAAAGGCACCGGGAGGTGCTCTACGATTTCCCGAGTTATCAAATGACACCCTCGTCTTTTGGTGGACAATCTAAAAGCTATCTGTTGCATCATGTTTTCTCTTAATAATTACATTAAAGACTTCAAGAAGCGATTCTTTGGACAAAAATACGCATTTATTTCCCGAAAGATGTATCTTTGCCCGACAAATCTTAATAAGAACCGATTATGGCACACTATGACTTGATAACCATCCTGGGACCTACGGCATCGGGCAAAACGCCTTTTGCCGCGGCACTGGCCGCACGGTTGGGGAGCGAAATCATCAGTGCGGATTCGCGCCAGGTGTATCGGGGCATGGACTTGGGCACGGGCAAGGATTTGGCGGATTATACCGTAGACGGACAGCGCGTGCCCTACCACCTGATAGACATCGCCGCCCCGGGCTACAAATACAACGTCTTTGAGTACCAAAGAGACTTCCTAAGTGCCTACAAGGACATTACTTCGCGAGGGATTGACTTGCCCATCCTTTGCGGGGGTACGGGACTATACCTGGAAGCGGTGCTCAAAGGCTACCGACTGATACCCGTGCCGGAGAATCCGGAGCTTCGCGCCCGCCTGGCCAACAAGTCTTTGGAGGAGCTGACTGAAATTCTAAGCCATTACAAAACCCTGCACAATACGACGGACGTGGACACGGCTAAACGAGCCATCCGCGCCATCGAGATAGAAGAATACTATCTGCGTACCCCGGTGAGCGAACGAGAATTTCCTCACCTGAATAGTCTCATCATCGGCGTGGACATCGACCGGGAGGCTCGCAGGGAGAAGATAACCCGCCGCCTCCGGCAACGCTTGGACGAAGGCATGGTGGACGAAGTAAGAAACCTGATACAAAGCGGCATCGTCCCCGAAGACCTTATTTATTACGGGCTGGAGTATAAATACCTGACCCTCTACGTCACGGGGAAGCTGACCTACAACGAGATGTTCACCCAACTGGAAACGGCCATCCACCAATTCGCCAAACGCCAGATGACATGGTTCAGAGGCATGGAGCGGCGCGGATTTACCATCCATTGGGTAAACGCACAATTGCCTATGGAAGAAAAGATTGCCTTTGTACAAGAAAAACTCAAAGAGAATTAGTACATTTGCGGGCGACATTCTCACCAATGAGAGGAGAAAAAAAGAATGACTATGAGCAAGACACCAGATAAATGGGGCATCATCTACAACCCCAAGGCAGGCACCCGCAAGGTGCAGAAACGTTGGAAGGAAATCAAAGCCTACATGGATAGCCGGGGCGTGAGCTACGACTATGTGCAATCCGAAGGCTTCGGTTCGGTGGAACGGCTGGCGGGCATACTGGCCAACAATGGGTACCGCACCATCGTCATCGTAGGCGGAGACGGTGCCTTGAACGATGCCATCAACGGCATCATGCACTCCGACGCGCCCGACAAGCAGGAGATAGCCCTCGGCATCATCCCCAACGGCATAGGCAATGACTTTGCCGACTATTGGGACATGAGTTCGGAGTACAAAGAGGCGGTGGACTGCATCATTCACGGGCGACGCCGGCGCATCGATGTGGGCACATGCCATTACTACGACGGGCATCAGCATCTGACGCGCTATTTCCTCAACGCCATCAACATCGGCCTCGGAGCACGCATCGTGAAAATCACCGACCAATGCAAACGCTTCTGGGGCGTGAAGTATCTTTCTTATTTCATGGCATTGCTCTCTCTCATCTTCGAACGGAAACTACATCGCATGCACCTGAAGATAAACGATGAGCACATACGCGGCCGCATCATGAGCGTCTGTATAGGCAGTGCCAGCGGATGGGGACAAACGCCCAGCGCCGTGCCCTACAACGGGTGGCTGGACGTGTCCGTCATCTATCGGCCGGAGTTACGCCAGCTATGGGCAGGCTTATGGATGCTGATACAGGGACGCATCCTCAACTACAAGATGGTACACCCCTACCGCACCCAACACGTCAAAGTGCTTCGCGCGCAGAACGCTCCGGTAGACTTGGACGGACGCATCCTCGACCGCCATTTCCCCCTGGAGATTGGCATACTGCATGAAGCCATTACATTAATTATCCCGGATTAAACTACATTTTATACCAATAAAGACATGAGACATCTTATTAAAACCATGGTCGTAGCCGCGACCTTAGTGTTCGGCTGCACAGGTATGGCCTTTGCCCAGCAAATGCCTTCCATCCCGGTTGACCCGAACGTACGCATCGGAAAACTGGATAACGGACTGACATATTACATCCGTCACAACGAGAAGCCCGAAAACCGTGTGGAGTTCTACATCGCGCAGAAGGTAGGTTCCATCCTCGAAGAACCGCAACAACGCGGATTGGCGCACTTCCTGGAGCACATGGCATTCAACGGCACGAAGAACTTCCCCGGCGATGAGCGCGGCTTGGGCATCGTGCAGTGGTGCGAAACGAAGGGCATCAAGTTCGGCACCAACCTCAACGCCTACACTTCGGTAGACGAGACAGTGTACAACATCAGCAACGTACCCAGCACCAATCCCGCCGTGGTAGACTCCTGCCTGCTCATCCTGCACGACTGGAGCAACGCCATCCTGCTGTCCGACAAGGAGATTGACAAGGAGCGCGGTGTCATCCATGAAGAGTGGCGCAGCCGCAACATCGGCATTATGCGCCTAATCACGGAAGCCCAACCGACCCTTTATCCCGACTCGAAGTATGCCGACTGCATGCCCATCGGCAGCATCGACGTGATAGACAACTTCCCCTACCAGGCCATACGCAACTACTACGCCAAGTGGTATCGCCCCGACCTGCAAGGCATCGTCATCGTGGGTGACATCGACGTGGACCAGATGGAAGCTAAAATCAAATCGACCTTTGCCGACGTGAAAGCTCCGGTCAATCCCGCCGAACGTATCTACTACCCCGTGGCCGACAATGCGGAGCCTATTATATATATAGGTAAGGACAAAGAGATAGACGAGCCGAGCATTGACATCTACTTCAAGCACGACGCCACACCGGACAGCATCAAAAACAACATGGCCTACTTGATACAGGACTACGCACTGGCCGCTGTAAACATCATGATGAACGAACGCCTGAGCGAGCTGGCACAAAGCGCCAATCCTCCTTACGTCCGCGCTTACTCCTACTACGGCGACTTCCTTTTGGCCAAGACGAAAGAGGCTTTCGTCATCAGCGGAACAGCCAAGGACAACGGACTGCCCGAAACCTTGAAAGCCCTCTTCACCGAAGTGGAGCGCATGCGCCGCTACGGCTTCACGGAGTCTGAGTACGCCCGTGCCCGCGCCAACATCCTGCAACAAGTAGAGTCGGCCTACAACGAACGCGCCAACACAAAGAACGACGCCTACGTCAACGAGTGCATCCGGCACTTCCTCGACAAAGAGCCGATGCCGGGCATTGAATATGAGTACACCATACTCAACCAACTGGCGCCCAACATCCCCGTGGCCGTCATCAATCAACTGGTACAGCAGGAACTGATACCGGACAACAACGAAGTCGTCATGATTACCGCCCCCGACAAGGAAGGCGAAGTCATTCCTACGAAAGAAGAAGTGCTCGCCCAACTGAACGGCATGAAAAACCTGGACGTACAGCCCTACGAGGACAAAGTGAGCGACGAGCCGCTGATGAAGGAAGCCCCCAAGGGCGGCAGCATCGTTTCGGAAAAGACGGACGGCATCTATGGCACAACGGAATTAACGCTCTCCAACGGCGTGAAGGTGTATGTGAAGAAGACCGACTTCAAGGCCGATGAAATCCGCATGAAAGGCGTCAGCTTGGGCGGAACCAGCCTCTTCCCCGACGAGGAGAAACTGAACTTCAACGCGGGAGTACTGAACGGCGTCGTATCAGCAGGCGGATTGGGCAACTTCAGCAACGTAGACCTGACCAAGATGCTGGCCGGCAAGAAGGTGTCGGTGGACGCGACCATCGGCAACACCGTAGAGCAAGTGCAAGGCAACTGCTCGCCCAAGGACTTCGAGACCATGATGCAGCTGACTTACCTGAGCTTCACCGCTCCCCGCAAGGACGAAGAAGCCTTCGCCTCCTTCAAGACCCGCCTGAAAGCCCAGTTGGAGAACGCCCAAGCCAACCCCTTGGCCAGCATCAACGACACCATCAGCAAGATGATGTACGGCACGCACCCGCGCTACCTTTCCCTGCAACCGGAGATGATAGACCGGATAGACTATGACAAGGTGCTGGCCATGTACAAAGACCGCTTTGCCGATGCAGGCGACTTTACGTTCTTCTTGGTAGGGAACATCAATCTGGAAGAAGCCAAGCCGCTCATCGCCCAATACTTAGGCGGACTGCCCGCCACGGGACGCAAGGAGACCTTCCGCGACAACCACATGGACATCGCCAAGGGCAACCTGGAGAACATCTACGCCAAAGAGCAACAGACGCCGATGGCAACCGTCTTCATGCTCTACAGCGGCACGTGCAAGTACGACCTGAAGAACCAGCTGCTGATGAGCTACCTCACCCAGGCGATGGACATCATCTATACGGAAGAAGTACGCGAGAAGGAAGGCGGCACGTACGGCGTAAGCTGTTACGGCGGACTGAACAAATACCCGAAAGAACGGCTGATGATGCAGATTGTCTACCAGACTGACCCGGAGAAGATGGAGACGCTGAACGCCATCATCGACCGCGAACTGCAACGGGTAGCCAAGGAAGGACCGTCGGACGAGCAGATGAGCAAGATTAAGGAGTACATGCTGAAGAAGTACGCCGACAACCAGAAGGAGAACGGCTACTGGCTGAACAACCTGGACGAATACTTCTACACCGGCATAGACATGACGAAGGACTACGAAGCCACCGTGAACGCCATCACCCGTGCCGACGTGCAGAAGTTTGCCGCCGACATGATTGCCCAAGGCAACAAGATTACGGTGGTGATGACCGTGCCGGAGAAATGATAATTTATCGTTGTGTTTAATGGCACACAGATGACACTGATGAGACAGATTTACACAGATTTTAAAGGGATTCGCCTACAGGTTTAAAGAATAAATCTGTGGTCATCTTGTGAAATCTGTGTCATCTGTGTGCCATCTAAATTCCCATTTTATAACTTCACTTTATGAACCTCTTCTTAGAACTCCGCCGCCACGGCCGTCTGGCCGACAAACGCCACCCGATGTACGACAAAAACAAGTTCGGGCGCGTCTTCATGTACGCCATGGCCGTGTTTTGGGCGGGCTACCTTGTGTTCTTCGGCTCCCTGTTCGCCTTCGCCTTCGACGGAGAGTCGCGCGAGCCGTACCAGCTTATCAACGGGGTGATTATCATCTTCCTGGCGCTGGACTTCCTGATGCGCTTCCCCTTCCAGAAGACACCCACGCAGGAGGTGAAGCCCTACCTGCTGCTGCCCGTCAGGCGGAAGCGGCTGATAGACTGCCTCCTGCTGCGTTCGGGCCTGAACGGCTTCAACTTCGTGTGGCTCTTCTTCTTCGTGCCCCTCGCCATCCTCAGCGTGGCACGCTTCTACGGCGTCGCGGGCGTGCTGACCTACAGCGTCGGCATCTGGCTGCTGATGGTGATGAACAACTACTGGTTCCTCCTCTGCCGCACGCTGATGAACGAGCGCGTCTGGTGGGGCATACTGCCCTTGGCGGTGTACGGAGGCATCGGATGCGCGATGTTCATCCCCGACGACAGCCCGTTGTTCGACTGGTCGGTCACCCTGGGCGAAGGATTCATCACGGGCAACCCCGTGAGCTTCCTCCTCGTGCTGGGCGTCATCGCCGCGTTGTGGCTTGTCAACCGGCGGGTGATGCAGGGCCTCATTTACAATGAACTGAACAAGGTGGAGGACACGACGGTGAAGGTGCGCCGGGTGTCCGAATACCGCTTCCTCGACCGCTACGGCGAGATGGGCGAGTACATCCGCCTGGAGCTGAAGATGATGTTGCGCAACAAGGTATGCAAGTCGTCCCTGCGCAGCATCGTCCTCCTGGTGCTGGCGTTCAGCGCCCTGCTGAGCTTCACGGAGGCCTACGACTCGGCGGGCATGACGGACTTCATCCTCATCTACAACTACATCATCTTCGGCATCATGTTCCTGCTCACCATCATGGGCTACGAGGGCAACTACATCGACGGCCTCATGAGCCGTAAGGAGTCCATCTGCTCCCTGCTGCGCGCCAAGTACACGCTCTACAGCCTCGCCCTGCTCATCCCCTTCGCGCTGATGACGCCCGCCATGGTGACAGGCAAGCTGACGGTGCTCAGTTGCGTGGCGTGGGGCCTGTTCACCGCCGGACCTGTCTACTTCGGCCTCTTCCAGATGGCGGTGTACAACACCCACACCGTAAACCTGAACACTAAGCTGACCGGCCGGCAGAACACGGGCACGGGCTTGCAAGGCCTCATCACCGGCGCCGTGTTCGGCGTACCCCTGCTGCTGAACGTCGCGCTCAAAGCCGTGTGGGGCGACACCGTCACCGGCATCATCCTCTGCGTGCTGGGCGCGGGCTTCATCCTCACCTCCCGCCTGTGGATAAAGAACGTCTACTGCCGCTTCATGAAGCGACGCTATAAGAACCTGGAAGGCTTCCGCGACAGCAGGCAGAAATGACCCGAAAAGAGAGCGAACTGCTAACTACGGGGAGAGCGAACCGCTAACTACGGGGAGAGCGAACCGCTAACTACGGGGAGAGCAAACCGCTAACTACGGGGGAGAGCAAACCGCTAACTACGGGGGAGAGCAAACCGCTAACTACAGGGGGGAGCGAACCGCTAACTACGGGGGAGAGCAAACCGCTAACAAAACACGAATCGTTTTTATATGAATATTAGACGTAACCAGATATGCTAACCATCAACCAACTACAAAAGAGATTCGGCGACAAGACCGCCGTAGACATCGAGAATTACACCATCGCCCCCGGCACCCTGCTGGGCCTGGTAGGCAACAACGGCGCGGGCAAGACCACCCTCTTCCGCCTCATCCTCGACCTGCTTCAGGCCGACCGGGGCAACGTCACGGTGGACGGCATCGACGTGAGCCGCAGCGAGGACTGGAAGACCTTCACGGGCGCTTACATCGACGACGGCTTCCTCATCGACTACCTGACGCCGGAGGAATACTTCTACTTCATCGGCCGCATGTACGGACTGCGGAAGGAAGAGGTAGACGAACGCCTGCGCCCCTTTGACCGCTTCATGAACGGCGAAGTCACCGGGCAGAAGAAGTTCATCCGCAACTACTCCATGGGCAACAAGCAGAAGATAGGAATCATCTCCGCCATGCTCCACCATCCGCGCCTGCTCATCCTGGACGAGCCGTTCAACTTCCTCGACCCCTCCAGCCAGGCCATCATCAAGCACCTGCTGCAGAAGTATAATGAGGAGCACGGCGCCACCGTCCTCATCTCCAGCCACAACCTGAACCACACGGTGGACATCTGCCCCCGCATCGTCCTGCTGGAGCACGGCGTCATCCTGCGCGACATCGACAACGCCGGAGGCACGGCCGAGAAGGAACTGGAGGATTACTTCAACGTGCGGGCGGAGGAAGAATCAGCCCCGATTTAGAGAAGTCAGAAAAAGGAATAGACGAGCAGCCCCGCGACCGTCAGGCACCCGACAGCCACCGGCACCCATACGTCCAACAGACGCGCCGGCCTGCGATACTTGCACACCCAGCGGAAAAGCCCGTAGCACAAGGCCGCGCCGGCCAG
Source organism: uncultured Bacteroides sp. (assembly GCA_949300425.1). Classification (GTDB taxonomy): domain Bacteria; phylum Bacteroidota; class Bacteroidia; order Bacteroidales; family Bacteroidaceae; genus Bacteroides. The sequence continues at coordinate 41,090 of CASGED010000073.1, read as the reverse complement.
GCCCAACAGGGCGCCGACCAGCAAATCGCCCGGATAGTGTACGCCCAGGTAAGCCCTCGAATAGCAAGTCAGCAACGCCCACAGCATGACGAGGTACGTCAACGCCTGGTTGCGGAAAAGGAAATAGATGAAGAATGCCAGCCCGAACGTGTTGGCGGCATGGCACGAGGGGAAGCCGTAACGTCCGCCCCGATAGCCGTTCACGAGATGTATCCACTCGGAAAGCGGATTGTCCGGATTGGAAGGACGCAGGCGGCACACCTCCGGACGAATCAGCGAGGCGCCCACCTGGTCGGCAAAGACAATGGTGAGCGCAATGGCCACGGCACACCCCAAAGCCGCCTGCCAGCGCAGGTTGCGGAAGATAAGATACACTAACGAGACATAAAGCGGCACCCACACCAACTTCCCGCTGAAGGCGTACATGAAGTTGTCGAAATAACCGTTGTGCATCCCGTTGATAAAGAGCAATACGTCAGCATCCAGTTCGCTGAGCGCCCGTAACAATTCATTCATCCAATCCATCATGGTTCTATCGTTCATTTTGATTTATAATCCCGGATAAGCCCGTCGCGCATCCAGTTGGCCAAAGCCTGACGGTTGTCGCTGAGGACAAAGCGGCGCTGGTCGGCCGTGTTCTGTATATTGCCCAGCTCCACATACAAGGCGGGAGGCGTAGAGTGAAGCAGGACATAGAGCTTGCGGGCGCTGACCGTCCCCTCGAAGCCTCGCGCAGGCTGATGCTTGTCGTACTTTTGCTGGAAAAGGTTCTTCATGCCGCGTGCCATGCGTTCGCCCGACTTGCTGCCCGGAGCGTGGTAGAAGAAGACATCAATCTGCTCGCCCTTGCCCCGGCTGTCCACGTGCAGGAAGACCGAGCGGCAATATCTGTACGTCTTGCGGTCCTTGGCGTAAAGCTCGTTTATCTTGTCGCAACGTTGCTGGAGGCGCGCCACCTGGTTCAGCGGGATGGCATCGCCCATGCACGTCTCCCGCTTGCTGTTCTTCAGGTAACGGTCGTCGCGTATGCCGTCCTTCTTGTCCTGAATGATGATGCGCACCGCCGCGCCTTGCTCCATCAGGTTGCGGGCCAGGCGCAAAGCCACGTCGTAGGCATATTCGTCCTCATGCAGCTCGTGCCGCCCTACCCTGCCGATGGCGCCGGGGTCGGGACCTCCATGCCCGCTCACGATGTAGAAGCACGCGCCCTTCAGGCTGTTGCCCTTCACCCGCACTTCCTTCAGCTTCTTGCCGAACAACGGTTCCTCCAAACATTGCGCCTCGCTTTTCCCCGCGGAGGCGTCGGCTTTCCCCCGCAAAGGCGGAAGGATGTATTTCACGCCCAGCTTCAATTCGTGCTTGCCCTTCAGCTTCTTCTCGTTCAGGCGCAGGAATTCCCGATAATACGTGCGGCTGGGACGCCCGTTGCGCTCCAGGAAGGTGGAAATGCCTTCGCCCGGACGGGGCGTATCGGTGGTTTGCTGGGCTTGCAGGGCCACGGACAAGGTCAAAAAGAAGAATATCAGCAGGGTGCGTGCCATAATTAATATGAATAATCGTGCTAAAAATCAGTTTTACGTGGACAAAAGTACATTATTTTCCTTACTTTTGCGCCATATTTCGCATTTAATTGATAACAAACATAGAATTATGACCAAACAACTGAATCCAGAAACCATCTGCGTACAAGCCGGATGGTCTCCTAAGAAGGGCGAGCCGCGCGTGCTCCCCATCTATCAAAGCACCACTTTCAAATATGACACGAGCGAGCAGATGGCCCGTCTCTTCGACCTGGAAGACAGCGGTTACTTCTACACCCGCCTCCAGAATCCCACGAACGACGCCGTGGCCGCCAAGATTGCCGCGCTGGAAGGTGGCGTAGGCGCCATGCTGACTTCCAGCGGACAGGCCGCCAACTTCTATGCCGTGTTCAACATCTGCCAGGCGGGCGACCATTTCGTATGCTCGTCGGCCATCTACGGCGGCACGTTCAACCTCTTTGGCGTGACCATGAAGAAACTGGGCATCGACGTGACCTTCGTCAACCCCGATGATTCGGAAGAGGAAATCAGCAAAGCTTTCCGTCCCAATACCAAGGCTTTGTTTGGCGAAACCATCTCCAACCCCGCGCTCGAAGTGCTGGATATCGAGAAGTTTGCCCGCATCGCCCACTCGCACGGCGTGCCCCTCATCGTGGACAATACTTTCCCCACGCCCATCAACTGCCGCCCCTTCGAATGGGGAGCCGACATCGTGGTGCATTCTACCACTAAATACATGGACGGACACGCCACCAGCGTAGGCGGCTGCATTGTGGACAGCGGCAACTTCGACTGGGATGCCCATGCCGACAAGTTCCCCGGCCTGTGTACGCCCGATGAGTCCTACCACGGCCTGACCTACACGAAGGCTTTCGGCAAGATGGCCTACATCACCAAAGCCACGGCCCAGCTGATGCGCGACTTGGGCAGTATCCAAAGCCCGATGAACGCCTTCCTGCTGAACCTCGGCTTGGAGACCCTGCACCTGCGTATGCCCCAACATTGCCGCAACGCACAGAAGGTGGCCGAATACCTCCAGAAGAGCGACAAAGTGGCATGGGTGAACTATTGCGGCCTGCCCGGCAACAAATATTATGAACTGGCGCAGAAGTATATGCCCAACGGCTCGTGCGGCGTCATCTCCTTCGGTCTGAAGGGCGGACGCGACGTGGCCATCCGCTTCATGGACCACCTGAAGCTGGCGGCTATCGTCACCCACGTGGCCGATGCCCGCACCTGCGTGCTCCATCCCGCCAGCCATACGCACCGCCAGCTCTCGGACGAGCAACTCATTGAAGCAGGCGTACGTCCGGACCTCATCCGCTTCTCCGTGGGCATCGAGAATGCCGATGACATCATTGCGGACATTGAGCAGGCGTTGAATGCCTGATTAACAAAATAGGGACACAGACTTCTTTTTCCGTCCGTGTCCCTATTTCCTATGGTTCGAGGGATTTATTTATCTCAAATATCCTTTACTTCATCCAGATTCTTCTGAATTTCCTCATCGCTCAGCGAGTAGTTCACCAAATCGCCCGCCAAGTACTTGTCATACGAAGCCATGTCTATCAATCCGTGGCCTGAGAGATTGAAGAGGATGACTTTCTCCTCACCCGTCTCCTTACATTTGTTGGCCTCGCGGATAGTGGCCGCGATAGCATGGCATGACTCGGGAGCCGGGATAATGCCTTCTACGCGGGCAAACAGACAACCGGCTTCGAACGACTCCAACTGCTGGATGTCTACGGCTTCCATCATCTTGTCTTTCAGGAGTTGCGACACAATGACACCTGCGCCGTGGTAACGCAAACCACCCGCATGTATATTGGCGGGAGCAAAGTTATGACCCAACGTAAACATGGGCAACAGGGGTGTGTAGCCAGCCTCATCCCCAAAGTCATATTGGAACTTTCCGCGCGTCAACTTCGGACACGAAGCCGGTTCGGCGGCAATGAAACGCGTCGTCTTGCCTTCCAATATATTGTGACGCATGAAGGGAAAAGCGATGCCGCCAAAATTGGAGCCTCCGCCGAAGCAAGCTATCACCATGTCCGGATATTCGCCCGCCAAAACCATTTGCTTTTCTGCCTCCAAACCGATAATCGTCTGATGCAACGCCACATGGCTCAACACAGAACCTAACGTGTACTTACAGTTGGGCGTGGTGCGCGCCAACTCGATGGCTTCTGATATAGCCGTACCCAGCGAACCTTGGTGATTAGGACAAGCCGTCAGGATGTCCTTACCCGCACGGGTAGACATCGAAGGCGAAGGAGTGACCTGCGCTCCGTAGGTCTGCATGATGCTGCGTCGGTAGGGCTTTTGCTCGTAACTGATTTTCACCTGATAGACAGCTGCTTCCAGACCGAAGAGTCGGGCGGCATAGGACAAGGCGGCTCCCCATTGTCCGGCACCCGTCTCCGTAGTCACGTTCGTCACCCCTTCTTTCTTGCAATAATAAGCCTGCGGAAGTGCGGAATTCAGTTTGTGCGAGCCCATAGGGCTAACGCTTTCGTTCTTGAAATAGATGTGCGCCGGAGTGCCCAACGCTTCTTCCAGCCCGTAGGCACGGACAAGGGGCGTGCTACGATAATATTTGTACATTTCGCGCACTTCTTCGGGAATCTCTATCCATTGGTCTGTCTGGTTCAGTTCCTGCCGACACAATTCTTCGGCAAAGATGGGATAGAGATCTTCCGCTTTCAGTGGCTGATGGGTGGCCGGGTTCAAAGGCGGCATGGGTTTGTTGGGCATGTCCGCCTGTATGTTATACCAATATCTTGGTATTTCGTCTTCCGGTAAAAAGAATCTCTTGTTTCGATTACTCATAGTTCTATACATTTTTATTGTTTCAACGTCCAAATGTAGGCATTATTTTTAAAACACTATCAAAACTCTGCGTTTTTTTTCATTTGTCTACCCGAAAGCAAGGCTGTCGCCTCATTTATCGCGCTTCAACCAAAGGCGGTCTGTAATGGTGGCAGGCAGCTCGTTGGCGTAGTGGGTCACCATAATCAGCGTCTTGTCTTGCCGATGGCAGAAGGCTTCGATGATGGCTTTCACCCGTCGGCGGTTGTAGGTGTCGAGTCCGTGCAGGGGTTCGTCCAGTATCAACAGCTCGGGGTCTTTGACGAAGGCACGTGCCAGCAGGGCCAAACGTTGCTCGCCGCTACTCAATTGCAGGAAAGGCTTGTCCTTGAGCGCAGCCACGCCGAAGATGTCCATCCACCACTCGCATACGTCCATTTCCTCCTTCCGTGGACGCTTGTACAGGCCGATGCTGTCGTGCAGGCCGCTGGCCACAATGTCTATGGCAGGCAAGTTCTTCAGGTAGGCGCGGTGCATCTCGGGGCTGACGTATCCGATGTGGCTCTTTATCTCCCAAATGCTTTCGCCCGTGCCGCGCTTACGGCCAAAGAGGCGGATGTCGCAGGCGTAGGACTGGGGATTGTCGGCACATATCAGGCTCAGCAACGTAGACTTGCCGGCACCGTTCTCGCCGCCCAGCGCCCACTTCTCGCCCCGCATCACCGTCCAATCCAGGTCGCGCAAGATGGTACGCTCGCCGTAGCGGATGCTTACCCGGTTGAGCTTCACGACTTCGGACGAGGTGTAATTCGTGTGGCTGTAAGGCAGATTCTCCACCCGGCGGCGCAAGTCCGATAAAGCGGCCCGGTCGTCCGCCTCACGCTCCTTATCGCGCTCCGCCAGATGTTCCATCCATTCGCTTCTGGTCACTTTTGCGCCCACTTTTCTGTCTGCAACAGGCACCACATGGGTGATGAACGAAGGGACATCATCCAGCATAGAGAGTACCAGCACCAGTTGCAGGGTTCCCATCGATGCAATATGGGTCAGTAGGTCCGTCAGCAAGTTGCGGGTAGCGGCATCCAGCCCGATGAAGGGATTGTCCAGTATGAGGATGCGCGGCTCGGTCAGCAGGGCTTTGGCCAGCTGGAACTTGCGCAACTCCCCACTGCTGAGGAGGATGATTTTCTTGTCGAGCAGAGGTTCTATGCCGAAGAGGGTGAACAGCCGATGGCGGTATTCCTCATCCCTCACCTCGCCCAGTTGCTGGCGGACGGTAGGCGTCTCGTCCTGGTCGTGGGCATTCCAGCGTTGCTGATAGTAATAATTGGCATCGGCACTGCCATAGGTGTCGCGAAAGGCTATATAACGTATATTCTCGTAAGCGGACGATGAAGCGGAGGGACGGAAATCATATGCCAAACTGCCCTCGCGCAGGGGATACTTGCCCGTCAGCATATCCACCAGCAGGCTCTTCCCTGCCCCGTTGGGACCTACCAAGGCGATGTGCTCACCGACCCCTAAGGCCACGTCCACCGGGGCATCCAACCGCACAAGGGGATTGCGGGCTACGGCGTCTTTCAATACGATAGTTTGTTGTTCAGTCATATCATGTATTTATTCTTTAACTGGTTACAGGGTCTATTTACTTGGGTATACCCAAGTGTACTTACTATGGCATACCCAAGTGGGCACACTATGGGAGTGTATTCCCGTTTCTACATTGCCCCCAAGCGCCTTACCAACGAATCGCACACGTGCGTAAAGGCGGCACGGTTGGCATCGCTGATAGGTTTCTTGGGTTGCGATTTGATGGTGAGCGGATTGATAGGCCGACCGTTTTCGTGTACCCGGAAGTCGAGGTGCGGCCCGGTGGACAGTCCTGTAGAGCCGACGTAGCCTATCACTTGCTTCTGCTGCACGCGGTCGCCCACCTTCAGGCCCTTGGCGAAGCGTGACAGGTGCATGTAGGTGCTGACGTAGACACTGTTGTGCTTTATCTTCACATAGTTGCCTCCGCCGCCCGCCTGATAGGCCTTGGCTATCACCTTGCCACTGCCGATGGCATAGACGGGCGTACCCGTAGGAGCGGCATAGTCCACGCCATGATGGGCGCGGTAGCGTTTGAGTACGGGGTGGTAGCGGCTGTTGCTGAAGCGGGAGGAGATACGGTAGAAGTCGAGCGGAGCCTTCAGGAAAGCGCCCTCCAGGCTATTACCATGCTCGTTGTAGTAGAGTTCCTCATCGTCCTGCACGAAGGGGATGGCATAGTACGTGCTGTCCGAGGCACGGAACGAGGCGGCCAGCACGTGGAAGTTCTGCAGGGGCTTGTCGTCCACATACTCCTGCTCGTAGATGACGCGGAACTCGTCCTGCTTCTGAAGGCCGAAGAAGTCGATGCTCCACCCGAAGATGTGCGACAGTACCACGGCCAGCTGGGGCGAGGTGTTGCTGCTCTGCATGGCCACCCACAAGGAAGACTCTACTTGCCCTTTCACCTCCCGCTGACGCCACTCCACGGGGTTCTGCCCGCGGGTCACCCGGTAATCGCCTTGCAGGTCGAACACAACGTAGGACTTAGGGTCTTCCTCATACACGAAGTAACGCGGGGCGCCCAGGCTATCCTCTTTGGAGTAGAACACTGCGTAGGCTTGTCCGCTGCGTATCTTACGTACGTCGAACACCCCCTTCGACTTCTCGTTCAGGTTGTGGACATCGCGCAAGGACAGACCGTGGTCGGTCAGGATGTGCGAGAGATTCTGGCGAGGCTTCACGATGCCATACTTCACGTTATAATCATCCTCCGGGATACCATATTTATAGGAGATGGTTTCCACTTCCGCCGAGTCGGTCACTGCCACTTCGTCCAGCGGTTCGTCCGCCTCTTGGTTAAAAGGGATGAACAGCAGGGCCAGTGCCACCAATACGAATATAGGCAAAGCCACCAGCCACAGTTTCTTTTTATTGAATTTGACTACTACCATAACACATTTTACTTATACAATATCATAGCCGACTGGGCAGGCACAATAACCTCCGCGCCACTGACGCGCCCCATGCCTTGCTCATTAATAAATCCGTCCTTGCACACAATGGTGTACGCGCCTTGGGGGAGTGTCACCTGGGCAGGCTCACGACGGGAGTTGAGTATCACGACAATATCTTCCCACACATCGCCCCCGGCATGTTCCTTCAAGCGCCATGCCACAAGGTTAGAGCCTTCTACGGGCAGGAACTCCAAATGCCGGCGCACCAGGTCGGCATCGCCCAAGCGGAAAGCCGGATGATGCTTGCGCAACTGTATCAGTCCCTTGTAGTAGGCAAACACATCGGCATGTCGGGCTTTGCGGCTCCAGTCGATGGCATTCACCGAGTCGGGACTTTGATAGCTGTTGTGCACGCCCTTCTTGTCGCGCATCACTTCCTCCCCTGCCTGAATGAAGGGCACGCCCTGCGAGGTAAACACGGCTGTTTGGGCTAACTTGTCCAGCCGGGCAAGTTCTTCGGGCGTGATACCGGGCACACTGGCCTTCAGGCGGTCTACCAGGCACATGTCATCGTGACAGGACACGTAGCTTATCATCTGCGTAGGCTGCTCTGCCCAAGGCGCCTGGCTGTAGTTGACGGAATCATTGTTGACCTGCGGATGGTTGATGGCACCTACGATACCAAACTTGATGCTTTCTTCATTTCCCGGTAATCCGGCCAAGAAAGCTCCTTGCTCATTGTTATTGAAAGGCCCACGCAAAGCATCGCGAAGTTCGTCACTAAAGGCCGCAATGCCGGGCATACGGTATGTATTGGCCTTCATGGCCAATGAATCCTGAGGCAGTTGGGGAGCCTGAGCCGCCCACCCTTCGCCATAGATATAGATAGTGGGGTCAACAGCTGTAAGGGCACGGCGTATCTCGTTCATCGTCTCAATGTCATGAATACCCATGAGGTCGAAGCGGAAACCGTCGATGTGATATTCGTTCACCCAATGGAGCACGGACTCTATCATGAACTTGCGCATCATGGGACGTTCGCTAGCCGTCTCATTACCACAGGCCGAAGCGTCTGCATAAGTGCCATCGGGCTTCTGACGATAGAAATAGCCGGGAGCGGTGCGCTCGAAGTTGCTCCCCTCGATGTTGAACGTATGGTTGTAAACCACATCGAGAATCACGCGAATACCCGCCTTGTGCAATGCCTGCACCATCTGCTTAAACTCACGAATGCGGGCGGCGGGGTCGTAAGGGTCGGTGGAGTATGAACCATCGGGCACGTTGTAGTTCAGCGGGTCATATCCCCAATTATATTTGTTTTCATTCAGTTTTGTCTCGTCCACCGAGGCATAATCGTAGGAAGGCAAGATGTGAACATGGGTCACGCCCAATTCCTTCAGATGGTCTATGCCTGTGGCAAGTCCTTCGGGCGAACGGGTGCCCTCCTCTGTCAATGCCAGGAATTTGCCTTTATGCTCGATGCCCGATGTGGGCGAAATGGAGAAATCGCGGTGGTGCATCTCGTAGATAACGATGTCGGCAGGCGACTTCAATGGCGGACGTTGGTCTTCACTCCAGCCTTCGGGGTCGGTGGCACGCATGTCGATGATGGCAGCCCGGCGCCCGTTCACTCCCACGGCTTTGGCATTGATGCCGGGTGTGTCACCCAACCAGCGGTCGTCTATCTTCACATTGAACGTATAGAACTTGCCTAACATATCCCCCTCAACCTTCGCATTCCAAACGCCTTCTTCTCCGGCCTCCATCACTACACTCTGAGAAGCATGGCCACCTTCGCCTTCCTCATAAAGCATCAGGCGGACTTCATCCGCCGTAGGCGCCCACACTGAAAAGCGCGTAGCCTGAGGAGTATACTCCATTTCGGTCAAACTGCCCGAGCGCACAGGGTAAAGTTCGTATGAAGCATATTCGTTCTTAACCGGGGCACAGCCTACAGCCGTTGCCGTAGCTACACTTACAATAACTAAATCGTTCAAATTCATAGTCACACCATATTATATATATTATCTACTCCTAAATTCCTCTTACCTTATCCCGGTTTTTAGCCACAAAGTCTTTCCAACCGTGATAAGCCTTGTCAACCACCGGACGCCCCATCTGTAGGAAATGACAATAAGCCGCCCCCAGCGCATCAGTAGCGTCCATAAATGTCGGCATTTCAGCCTTATTAAAGTGTAGCATCCGTTGCAACATGTCTGCCACCTGCTCTTTCGAAGCCTGCCCGTTGCCCGTAATGGCCATCTTGATTTTCAACGGAGCATACTCGGTAATGGGAATATCCCGGCTCAAGGCTACCGCTATGGCCACGCCTTGTGCCCTCCCCAACTTCAACATCGACTGCACATTCTTACCAAAGAAAGGCGCTTCAATGGCCATCTCATCCGGCAAATAGCTCTCAATGATGCCCAATACCCGCTCCTGAATACGTTTCAGCTTCAGATAAGGGTCATCCACCTTGCGCAAGTCTATAATCCCCATGGCCACCAATTCCGGACGAGCGCCCGCCACACGCAGCACCCCATAACCCATGATGTTGGTGCCCGGGTCTATTCCCATAATTATTTTCTCCTTCACCGGCACTATCACACCACAACCTCCATCAAGGTAGGAAAGCCCACCACTTTATCCTTAAATATCTTCAACATTTCCTCGTTCAATTTCACGCCCTGTTCACAATGCCAACGATGCAATACTGCTGAGTTTTCCACCTCAAACTGAACGGAATAACACTCACCACCTTCCTCCCGATGACTCAGTATCCGTGCGATGCGAGGTGCATGTAAAACTCCGTACTTTTCCACTTCCGGCAGATAGTATTCCTGCATCCAAATCAAGAAATACTTTTCCTGCCCATCCTCCACATGATAAGTCGTATTATAAATCAGCATAAAGATTTTCTTTATTTTTTCTTGCAAACATAGCAATTATTTCAGAAATATCCATTATCTTTGCACCGTCAAAATCAGAAAAACGTGCAAACGTTTACTTTTGGGGTATTAGCTCATCTGGCTAGAGCGCGACACTGGCAGTGTCGAGGTGAGCGGTTCGAGTCCGCTATGCTCCACACTTCAACCGCTGACTATCATTTAGTTAGCGGTTTTCTTTTTTAGGGCAACATCAGTGGGGTGCACCTACGACACTGTTTTTTGAGATTAGATTACCCGATTTTGTTACCCGAATTTGTTCCCCACATTTTCATTAAACCGCTGAAAATCAAGGATGGTTTCGACACTGATGATACAGCAGTTTTTCCCACAAGAATTGAACGGCAGATTCTACCTGAAAGAGCCTAAGAGCAAACGCCCCAGTATGCTTATCTTCATTGTGCGCATAGAAGATAGGATATACAAACTCAATCTGCAAGTCAAAGTATATCCAAGTCAATGGAACCAAAGCGTACAGAAAGCCTACATCAGCCCTATCCTAAGTGACGTTGACAACGAAAACAATCGGATAGCCAACCAAAAAATAGAAGAAGTAAAAGAGTGCTTTGTGGTATTTAAATCGTACCTTTGCGGCATAGAAACATTTGATAAAGAAGTAGTAACACAATTGTTCAACCGAACCATGAGAAGGCAAAAGAAACAAGAACAAGACAACAGAATAGACAACATCGTCAAGGTTGTCCACGATGCTGTTTACAACAATACGACCTTGGGAAAAGGCACGATAGACAATTACCTCAACAAAGGGCTTCCTGCGCTGGAGTTCTATTTAACTCATCTCCAGAAGGATGAGCACAAGAAAGTAGACAGCTTCAGCTATTTCACTACGGAATTCTTTACCGACTTCGGTCAATACATCTATAATAACTACACACATGATAATGGTGAACCATACGCTATATCAACCCTCAATTCGATCCTGAAATATGCAAAATCGGCAGTCGTACTGGCCGCCAGAAGTAAACAATACCTTATGGAGCAGGAAATCTCAGCACTCCAAGTGAGATATTTCAAGGATAAATCCGCCCCAAACCATATTGCGTTACGTGACGATGAAGTCATGGCACTCTACAATTATAAGCCTCAAAGTAAAGAGAATGAAGAAGTCCGTGACATCTTTCTACTGGAATGCACTTTCGGACACCGAATAGCAGACATTCTCCGTTTGGATGAGCGGGCTGATGAGATAGGCGGGAAATACTACATCACCATCACCCCCAAGAAAACACCGCAGAAACGAGTGGAAGTAGGAATTGTCTTCGACATAGCAAAAAGGATACTTGTAGATAAATACCACTGTAAATTGCCTTCCATCAGCAAAGATGTAATCAACAAGAATATCAAGCGGATAGCCCAGGAAGCTGGTATTTGTGGAGAAGAACTACAATCTTATCACTATCAAGGCGAAAACCAACCCCGGGAAACCAAACGGCCCCGATACGAGTGTATCAGTACTCACACAGGTAGAAGAACCTTTATATCTATGCTTGTAGCAAGAGGATGGAACTACGAGCAGATTAGCAAATACACAGGACAAACTGTCAAGATGGTGGAGCACTATGATCAAACCACCAATAAATATATAGACATCTACAAAGACGCTGCAAAGAACCGACCTCAAGAAGTGGTGGCACTATGCGATGGCCAAGAGAATGAAAGCAATCAGTACGCACTCTCTGAAGATCTTGATACCCTTCTGCAAGTATTGTTCAGGGAAAAAGATCTTCTTGACTTGAGAAAGCTACTTGATAACAAGGTAGACATATCCTCACTCGAAAAGACTGTGGAAGTGAAGAAGTTCCTAGAAGATGTTAGTAGGGTGGAGAAATATAAGGCAACCTTGCTAAAATTTTACCAAGAAGAACCCGACAAACTGAAACAGAGGCTCGTGGAGATACTTCGCATGACCTTACTGCTGGATTCCACCCGAAATCTGCTCAGGATAACAGTCACTATATTACAAAAGCTAGGCGTGGATTGCGTTTACGCCGATGGTACGCACAAATATCCCGGACACAAAGGCCGTGAAACTGACTTGCTGGTGATAACTAATGAGGATGGTGTGATTATCCGATGAAAGTCTGGCTATCAGACAAAGAGCCTGGGAGGCGAAGCGAAGGAGGCTCCTTAACAGGACTGAGGAGGCTCCTCAGCAAGATCGGGAAGCCTCGGTGTGGAGGACTCCTTAACCGCAGTCAGGAGCTTTACCGTTCAAAATATAAGAGATCAGCTCCTCCTCTTTCTTATACTGCTCTTTATTCTTTGCCTCTTTTAAAGCATTCTTTCTTTTTTGGAGCTGGATATTTATCGTGTGAGGATCAAAAGGCTTCTCGTCCTTCCCTACAAAGAAACAGGATGTTTTTTGCCATTTACACCCGTCCGCCTCTCCGATCAACTTGTCCAAAAGCATGTACAGAAGGATGTTTTTCCCCTTCCATTTGAGCGGGGTAGGGATAAATCCAGGATTATCCTTCCCTTTTCCTTTCAGCCTATAGACGAATATTTCCTTCCCATCATCCACTTCATCCAACAATTTTTCCTTCAATAACCGGCCATATATCTCTTCGACACGACTTGTGTTAATGTTTAAATTTTCATAGGTATCGTATTTCGCATTAAAGTCGCACAGGTATTTCTTACTATCGCAGAAAAACTTTTCCAATTCACTCACCTTACGTACCAGCAACCTGATGAACGCGCACACCACCCCATACTTGTCCGCATCACCTTTGGAAAAATAGAATTTGAATATAGAATCTCCTTCTCCTTCATACATGAGATCGTAATTGTTATCTCTGAAATCCTTCCAATCAAACTTGCTAAACAGAAAATCGAACTGCCTCTTATAATGCGCCCAATATGAACTGAATGTGTATGGCTCGGCGTTGTAGTTCATCTCATCCAACAAATCCGCCCACTGTATCTTCTCTATTTCCCTGTATAGGACTCCTCTTTGGCTATCATCTACACCTTGCTCCGGAACATCCAAACTTGTCAGGTCGGGATCTTGTAGGTTGACGACGGAAGTAAGCAGATTTTTGCTCTCATCAAAAATCCGAGTATATTCTTTCAAAATAGCTATCGTTTTCATAATCGCGTTTAAAATACAAGTGCAAAGATACGGCAAAGCCTCCAAAAAGTCAAATACTCAACACTCTTTTTCCCTACTTGCGCCGCATCGGACAGACCTGTATGGGATTTTTGTTGTATAGATGTTGTATTATATTGACATTCAAGTTGTTATATCTTTGCCGCTTTAAAAATAATACAGATATTTGCACCGTCTTTCAAGAAAGGCATACGCTCTTTGACTTACTGGACATAGGCATTGAAAGTGCTAGAATAAAGAACAATAATGAAAAATAAAAAACTAAGTCCTGTGACCGAGCAATCGGAGCAGGCAACCGCTTACGCAGCGGATGAGAGAACGAACCTCGGCTTTACGCCTCAGTATAGTGCTACGACTGACAGTAACAGTAGCGCACAGACCAATAATGATGGTTACTTCTGGAGATTGGCCCAAAGTTATGGTGCCATGCAACCAGAACTTTGCTTCCAAAACATAGCCATTGATCCAAACTTAATGGCGGAAATTAGAAAATTGAAGTTGGCTCCGAACCAAGAGTATTTCTTGCATGAGGTAATCAGACATAATTTTCCACTCATCAAGGAAGCTTTTATGGACGGAACTCAGAAAGTGGAGGCTCTCATAATCTCCCGCTTCAAGATCTTAGCACAGATGGGATCATGGAATCCCCCAAAATCCTTCATAGGAATGGCTATCGGAATCATTGAAAGCAATCCGTTTCCGAAAGTCTCCAAGCCTTACGCTTATCAGGAGTTGCTGGCTCCGGATAAATATGCTGCTCCACACGATGCGATTGACTTCGTAAACAAGAAGCTGCATGAGGCTTGTCCGCAATTCAACCTTTGTTGCATTGCAGAGAACCTTGATACCTTGGTCATCATAGACGTGGAAAAACTGGCATGGCGGAAGTTAAGAGCAATTATTTAACCTTCCGAGAGTCACGGCTATGCTCGCAAGGTATGGCTGTGGCTCTCACTAAAAGACTTAAACAACAATGGTAAAATATACACCAAAACCTGACAAGTACATCAACTCTTGGTGGATGAAATACTCCCATCACTACAACGCATGGACGAACGAATCGGGAACCTACGTCTATCGAGAATACAACGATCCGAGCAAGAACGGACCTTTAATGATTCATCAAAGATCGGATGGTTTAAAATATCTGAACACTAAATCGCATGGTGAGATTGCTTTGGATATACTCGTAGCCGACTGTTGGAAACCCGAACCGCAGGATGGAAAGAAGCATATCCTTATTCACAAGGACGGGAACAAGGGGAACTGTGCCGCCTCCAACCTGGAATGGAAGGAAGTAGCGAGGTTTTCACCGACTGATGATATGCGTGAAGCGATAAAGGGTATCTGGGTAAAGTTCGATGGAACTGTATATCAAGACTCAAGAGCCAAGCATCCGATAACCGTAGTGAAAGAAGTTGGAGATCGTGATACAGACAGAGGGGCGGTTCCTATCTCAGAACCTTATATCTGCTACCATTTCATAAATAAATATGGAAGAGGAGACGTGAAGCATATTCCGATGGATGAACTGATGGATTTGGCCGAGTTTGTAGACGGCGACAAATCGAAGCTGAGGAATCCGAAAGTCTTACACAAGGATGGGGATTACCTGAACTACAGTGAAGAAAACCTCGAGTGGGTGGAAGAGGACAGTCCCGAATATCAGGACTACCTGCAACAGAAAAAGCGTGACTTGGAACGACGGACGATAGAGATGAACCCCAATCATCCCGGGGTCCGTTGATGTGATAAATAAACCATATGTTTAACTTAAAAACTTTTATTGCCTATGAGTGATAAAACTAAGATTGCTTGGACCGGAGGAGGGGCTACTTGGAATCCGGTCACTGGGTGTGAGCAGATCAGTCCCGGTTGTAGGGATTGCTACGCTAAAACAATGGCCAAAAGGCTGTGTGCGATGGGACAAGCCAAGTATCAGAATGGCTTCACCCCGACCATTCATCCGCAATGCCTGAACGAACCATTCACTTGGAAGAAACCCCAGATGGTGTTCGTTGTGAGCATGGGAGACTTGTTTCACTACGATATTCCTTTTAGCCTTATTGACAAGGTGATGGACGTTATCGAAAAGTGTCCCCAACACACGTTTCAGATTCTTACCAAGCGTACTGAAAGAATGGCCGAGTATTTCTCCACCCGTCCCGTACCCGATAACGCTTGGGTAGGAACTACGGTGGAATGCCAATCAGTGAAGAATCGGATAGACCTTCTTCGGAACGTGGATGCGCCTGTCAGATTTCTCAGTATCGAGCCGCTGTTGGAAGACTTGGGAACACTGGATTTGAACGGTATCGACTGGGTCATCGTGGGTGGTGAGTCGGGTAACAGAGCACGCAGGATGGAGAAATCCTGGGCGCTGAACGTCAAGGATCAATGCGATGCTTCGGGTATCGCTTTCTTCTTCAAGCAGTGGGGGACTTGGGGAGCAGACGGAGTGAAGCGCAGCACCAAAGCCAACGGTCATCTGTTGGATGGAGTGGAATATTGGGCTTATCCTGTTCCACGGAAAAAACCTTAAAAAAAGGTGTTGACAAAATGTTTCGGAGGCGATGCCAATCCGGCTTAAAGGCAAGGCCGAGGAGGCTCCTTAACAGGGTCGAGGAGGCTCGTCGTGAAAAGAAAGTCCCCGGGGAAATTCATGCTTCCCCGGGGATTTTTTACTTCCTTTCACCAAACAGTTGCTTCACACGATACTTCTTCCCTTCCTCTTTCCGTTGGTAGAGCTTGGCCCGCTCACTTCCGAACAAGGAACGGTTGGCGTTGTAATTGTTGACGGTCATTCCTTCTATATCTTCGGGTGAAATGCCATGCCGTCCGAAAGTGGCTTGCAGATACTCCAAAGCATTCTCATAGAGCACTCCGTAGAGGCATAACCATTTGGCCCGGGAAAGGATGGAAAGATGTCTGTGACCGTCCTCATACGAATCGGGGTACTTCTTTCTCCAACCATTGTTCGCATAGTTTATCAAGGTCTTGTCTTTCCATAGTATCTGGAAGATGCTGTTCTGTTTCAGTTCCTCTTCCGTATGGGTGAACGATTTGCTGGAACCACCGTTGTTATAGTTCTTGGGTGGCAACAAGGGAATGCTGAGGTCATACTCGAAATGATAAGGCTCCAGGTTATCTTTGTCGGGATTAACCCACACTTCCGGGTCATAACACAGGAAACACGTACGGCTGAAGTTGTAACATTTCTTGTCAAACTCTTCGGTATTAGGAAATAATCTTAACTTTATCTGCCAAAAGAGGTTATAATGACACTCCGGATTCCGGTTGTCATGGAGCATCGCCACTTTTATCCCCTTGTTGCTGGGGGAAATCCATAGGGCGTAGATGTGAAGTTGGTTGGCATATTGGATGAGCCTCTGCTTGAACGCTTCCACTGCTTGATGGTCAGGAAATTTATCGAAGTCCAAGATGAAGAGGTTGGAATATTCCCGCAGGTTTCGTGGGTCATCGTTTCTGTATCCGAGTATGCCAGAGGCTGCTATCATGGGGAGTTTGTTCTTCTCCTGTTTATAATCTGCCTCGGTGGTTTGTCGGCGTACTGTTTCCGTTTGCCCTATCAGGTCAAGTCCCGTTTGTAAGTCATGCCCTGTCTGGATCTGTTCAAGGATATAGTCGAAGTTCAGATAGATTCGGCTGCTTGAGTCTTCTGAATTCTTGTAATAACTGATTGTTTTCTTTATCATCAGAATTATAATTTTTTGGTTTATTAGTATTTGAATGAGGATGCCACGGTATTTGAATGTACATGCTCCCATCACTATGATTATTGTTTTCTTAAGAAGGAGGGACTTCGCCCTCCAAAAAGTGATGAAGAAAAGACTGATTTTATCATTTCCCCTTATCACTCTCGGACTGCGAAGCGTGTCTTTCTATTTATTTAATAATCAGTATATTATAAATTAATATTCCTTACATACCCGCTACTTTTTAATTCTCTATATATACTATTGTGTTCACCAAAAAGTAGCGGGTAGCTCTATCGAATGAGTAAGGTTATCTTCATTGCGGCCAAAGCGTCTGACAAGGTTTTATACTTCCTTCGTTCATGCGCCCTCTTCTTCGTAAGCACCAACTCCAGGTAAGAGAATGATACTTCCTTGGTGTATTCCTCTTCGTGAACGATGGCTTCCTGCATTTTCTTGTCATACCGGGCCAAATTGATGATTTCTTTCTTGATGTTGCTCCGGATCTTCATGCCTTCCAACTTCTTCATCCAATCCCTCTGTTTCTGCCGGGACTTCTTCTGAGCCAACTTGTTCTCGTTGAAATAAGCGTCCATCCTCCCGATGAACTTCTCATCGAAATCCTCTGTATAGTAGACGGTATAGGTTTCTCCTTCGATATGCTTGCGGATTCCGATACGGGTTATCAACTGGCTGAAATACCAATCTTTCTGGTCTTGTGAATCAGTGGAAGTCCCGTATGCTTGCCGGATCTTGGCTGATTCTGTGTTGGGGAGCGTCCAGTCACCGCAAAGGATTATCTGTTCGATGTCCCTGTAGCTGTTGGTGCTCTTGTTATCCGTAGCTCCATAGTAAGTGACGGTCAGCAATCCCGGGTCTACTTTCTTCTTCAACAAAGCGTTCCTCACCCGGTTTACATATTCCGATATCCCCGGTTTGTCTTCCTTCCCCTCAATATCTTTCCAGCAGACCACCAAGGTAGGCCGCTTGATAAGTTTGGCTATCCGG
Organism: uncultured Bacteroides sp.; assembly: GCA_949300425.1. Lineage (GTDB taxonomy): Bacteria > Bacteroidota > Bacteroidia > Bacteroidales > Bacteroidaceae > Bacteroides. The sequence continues at coordinate 22,955 of CASGED010000073.1, read as the reverse complement.
GAGATGAAGGAATTGAACAGTTTGGGGTTGTCCTCTTTCCGTGTGAGGCCGAACTTCAGCTTCTTGAACTCGGTGACGGTGTTGTACTTGTTCTCCACATCCAGGAGCCTGAACCGGGTGGAGTCTTTGAACAGGATGTTCCCCGCTCCCTCGAATATCAGGACGTGGGTCTTGATCTCCACGCCTTCGGGGCACAGGTCGATGGGATAGAACGTAATCCCCGCGGTTTTCTCTTTCCCTGACAACAGCCAAGAATCGTAGTACCTGGGAATGAGCTTCAGCACCACATCCCTTTTGATGCGGTTGATCTTGAAATTACCTTTGAAGAAGTCCCACTCCGTTCCCCGAAGGAACTTGTCATAGAACAGAGACAATTCATCGGGAGTCTTGCATACAATCTTCCCCGATTGGTCTGTCTTTCCGAATACTCCCAACAAAGGCTTGTCAAACTCTATAAACGGTTTGATGAAGGTGGGTGTCTCATCGAATATAACATACTTCCGCAGATCCTCCCTTGTCATCAGTGCTTTGAAATCCCCATCGAAAGCTTCTACCTTTCCGTTGGGTTTGTAGATAAGGAAGTAGTTGATGAGGTCTGTCCAAAAGCGGACGTGGGTAATGAGGATGACCTTCTTCTCCACCAAGATCTCCGGATTATCTCTGTACAAGGAAAGATAATGCGTCCACTCCGGATCACTCGAAATAATCATCACGTCACCGGAATTCAGACTACAGGAAGGATCGTTTACCAGTTCTTCCTGAATCCATAGGAACATTTTCTTAAGCTCTTCCTTAGTATCCACACAATACAATATACCATCATCATATTTCTGCCGAATCAAGCTTTTGATGCTCTCTGTCTTGCCGGACCCCATAGCTGGACTGACGATCATTCCTCCACAAGCATCGGGTACATCTATCTCTCCTGTTTTCAATGTCATGTGAAATCCCGGACCTGTGGTGTTGGGGGTGATATGAAACAGTTCCTTCATCGTTCCGATCCTCCCTCATCAACATTCGTATCATCTATCACCGTCCAATCGTCCGCATGTCGTTCAAGCAGGAACTCATAGAACGACCATACATCGGACTCATCGAAATAGCCTTTGTCAAAATCGGGTTCGCATTCTTCCCAAGCTCTCAGGTCACTGCGTATCTGTTCCAGCAACTCTGATTTCTTCTTGATTACTTTTCCTTCCATTGCTTCAATCATTTTTAGTTAAACATTTACTCTTCTCAGACATAAGGATTTCCCTCCTTTCCGACCGCCATTTTCTTCATCGGACAAGGATCTTATGTCATCTATGAGGCTCTGAGGGGAAGAAAACCGCCTTTTTTCATATTAAAAAGAAACCGCTACACCCGTCATAGGTATAGCGGTCTTGAAGTTATGATTATCAAAGAAAACATCCGGTGAAGTCCTATCCATCACAGACCGGACTCACTTCTTTTTCAGTTATTTGATTCTGATTACAACAGAATGGGGCATTACTTCTGTTTTCATCCACCTTATTTTATCAGCCCCAAGAAGTTCTGCCGAGTCCTTATAAGCTGTCTTGAAATCAGATTGCCCCATCAGGTAAGGTGTATATCCAAATGGGGCTATCGGGAACTTGACAGGCATAGTAAAACCTCCGAACCCTTCACCTGTTACCATGAAAGCGTCTGCATCAAGCATATCCTTTTTAAGATCCACATTATTCTGCTTATAGTACTCCGTGAACCTTATGAAAACCAATGAAATCATCTTGTCGGTTGTGGTTACACCGAAATTCACCTTGTCTTTACCTATAAATTCATCCAAGTCTTTCTGAACCGCATCCTCTATCTCTTGGTCAGTCATCAGTGCGGTATCATAAATCTTTCCAACGGCTATAAATTTCTTAGCCAATCTTTCTGTAGTATTTTTTGCCATTATCATTTCCTCCTTCATTAGTATTCAATCCTCAATAAAAGCCTGTCACTAAAACATCTCACCCCAATGCTTTCCACTTGCTGTTCCCGATAGATTAAGAGTAAGGTCTTATAGAAACGGATGAAAGATGTCATATCAGTATAGAAGTTCTTCCCGTCAAAACCAAGAGGATATAAGAGAGGATAACCACCTGCTTTTGAGGGTATGAAAGCCTCTATTCCTATATTCAGGATTAGGTTCATATCAGAGTCATAAATAATGGAGTTATAAAGATCGCCCATAATGAAATCACGTATAAACATCATTGAAACACAGGAATCACTCAGTTCTTTAAGCCTGAATTGAGCCATCCCGCTTGTGGTTTCATCCAGTTTTTCTTGTACGCTTAGTTCTATTTCTTCGGGATCCATCCCTGTGTCAAGGATTATCCCGTTTGCTATAAAATAGTTTGTCATCATAGAGGTTTAGTTTTTTGTGATGTGATTGTTAATGTAATGCCGTACTCTCTTTTCAAATAACTTACCAGCCCTGCATAAGCGTCTATTCTTTTTCTATTCCTCGGCATCAGGGCTAAGGCTTCTTTGAGGGTTAGGTTAATGGAGAGTCCGGTTTGAGTGGAAAGTTTGCCGTATTTTTCTTCCAAGGCGGCAATGTCTTTCTGATATTTCCCGGTGCTGTCTTTTTTAGCGGTAACACTTGGCGCAACGTCTTTTTCCAAGCGATTAGAAACGGAATTTCTTTCTGCTCCTAATATCTCTCGAATAAAATCAAACATATCATTTTGGTATTTTATTTCAAGTATTAGGATTTGGGCGGTGCAGGATGGCGTTTTTTACATTTGGGTGGGTAAAAAAGAAACGCACCGGGACTTGTGATGTGTCCCAGTGCGTTCAGCATTATATAAAAGTAAAATTACTCCCTAATAAACGAATGAGCATATTCATCTATTGCCCAACACTATTGAATCTTAGCTTTATAAACTAAATAGTATAATAAGAAATAATGAAACAATACTACGTTTCATTACTTTGTCACTCACCCTTTTTACGACGTATATATTGATCGTCATACTCCCCCCCTTCATCGGTTAAATCAAAATATGTTAACCCGATTAAAGGATCTCTGTCTACTCGATAATCGTAAGCAACATAAGTACCTTTTGGATAATCTGTAGGTAAAATCAGCTCCCACATTTCTTGAAATCTGTTTTCCCCACGTTTTGGAGACAATACAATGCCTTTCGCTACATTCCTTTTCTCTGATTTTATAAGTTTACCATGCTCATAAGTCTCTCTTAACTCTATATCACCTTTCCTTAGATACACATTACCATGAACTTTGCCATTTGCATCGAAGGATACATTTCTTTCCGTAGTTCCAAAATGATAATAATATTGAGTACCTTTGTTATACCAAACATCATTCTTGTAGTATGCTTTTATCACACTTCTTGAACCACTGCTCGTAAAACATTCCAGCGTACACCAACCATGTTTTTTGCCATGTAAATAATTTATTGTTAGTCGGCGTTTGGCAAATCCTACACCTGTATGTACCTTTTCTTCTTCTTCAAAAATCCAAGTTCCTTCTTTTATTCCTTTTCTATAATTACCTTCCACAGAATAAAGCATGTCCCAATCTCCATAATATCGGCCATTCCAAGCATGAAATTTTCCATAGAATATGTCTTTAGTGGCTTGTGGATAAAACTGGTATTCCACATCATAAAAATCATATAAGAAAACTGTTTCGGAAACGCCTACTGGAGTTACTGTCATTTTCCCTATCCCATAGTGCTCTCCCCTAAATGTTTTTACCTGAGACAGAATTCTGGCATCTTCTGCTCGTCTGTATTTCTCAAGACGTTCTTCTGTCAATAACAGTTTGCTTTTTACGACGGCACCTATTTCCGATATAAGATTGTCCAATTTCATTTCGTTTGAAAGTTGAAATGAAGCCTGGTAGTTGTACGGATTCTTCACTTTCACTTCATATTTGCCTTGGTTATTTCCTACAGTGAAAGAATAATCATTGGCAGAATATACAATATACCCTTTCCCGGTCACTAAGTTATTATTCAACCACTCGCCTTCTATTGTAACGATTGGTTTCTTAATCACGAAGACTCCCTTACCATTTCTTTGAGAGTCCTTGATTTCGCCCCGGTATCTATCTCCATTTGTATAAATAGTAAGCCCACTCATACTTCCATCCATGTTAATGGTACCCTCGAAGGACTTAACTCCGAATTGGCCACTACTGGGAAATTGAACTTTGCACTTCCCAAAAAACTTCCCATTTTCCCATTTGCCATCATAGCTATTCTCTCCAGATACCACTTTCCCATTTCCGGTAAATGGAATTCCTTCTAATATCCTTCCTGTATATGAAAAATTATCGCCAACAACTTTACAAAATCCATCCGTAAATTTCCCGTTCACCCATTTGCCATTAAAGACTCCAATACCAATATCTCCGTTTGAATCAGCATTATATATTTTCCCATCTTTCCATGTTCCACTGACCCAAGCACCATTGGCATACGTCATTTTACCTTCTAAAAACTCCATAGCTGCAAAGGTACCTTCGTAAACATTATTCTTGGCATCTGTCATTTTACCTTCTACAATTGCTCCATTCTGCCACATGCCTTCATAGGTTGTAACGCTATTAATTTCCAACAGTTTACTTATAGGGCCTTTACTTTTATCTTGGGCTATTACAGGAATAGGACTTTTGATTATAAAACGTCCTTGTCCATTGGCTACCCCATTGACCCAGTTTCCCTCATAAAAGTTTCCATTAGCATAATACATCTTCCCAAAACCATTAGGCTGGTCTTTTTTCATTTTCCCCTCGTAGTAATCACCGTTTGGGTACTTCTTTTTCTTGGCCTCTGCTGTACCGGACACAAGCAATGCAAGTATCAGCGGTAATAAAAATATTACTCTATTCATTGTTATTCCATTTTCTTATAATCCTCCATAAACTTATCGAAGGCATCACGGATATTGCATAAGTTTTCTGGATTCTTTATAACTGCATTTTCTCCATCTTCATTTATAAATGATATTGTACAATCTACTAATCCTGTTATTGTATTCATAAATTGAATAAATGTATCATTAAATATCCCCACACCTACGTCTGCATATTTGAATCCTGAGTATTCCTCGTAATAAGGTTCATCGAATGCTATATTATACACTCTACCTGATGCATTATCTTTTACAAGAATCTTTGCAATGTTACTACTTGAATAACCTAATTTATTAGTGCAAAAGATACATCCAATTCCGATACCTCCTTTAACTCTAACAGGCGTTATACTAAGCCATATCGGGCTATATGTTATTAATCCGTCATTTTCAAATAGCTCATACATTAATACAGGTTCAGAAGTTATGTCCTCATCAAATTCATCTTTAGGATATTTCACTTCCCAACCTTCAGTATTATAATACACCTCACCATCGCGTTGAATAGTTCTTCTCCCTATTGTAAAATTAATGGTTAAGATGTCATTTGCAGGGATATATGATAAATAAGCCTCCCCATTACCATAACGTCCTCCAGTTCCATTGCCTTCATATTTCCCATCTGTATAAGAAATAGAAGATGAAACTTGTATTTGTTGACATAGCTTGTCGTAAAAATTTTGACTATACTCACTAATTATGCGCTCTTTTACTGCATCTTTCCGAATCAGCTCAAAAAAACTTTCTTTTTTTGCAAACGTTTCTTTAAAAATATCTTCCAAAAGATTTTTTTGTTGAACGGTTGTTTCTGTTTGTTGTTTAGTGGATGAATTTCCACATCCTACCAGCGCATAACTAAGAAGAGATGCAAGCGTGATTGTTAACAGTTTTATTTTAGTATTCATAATCATATTTTTATAAGTGAATAATGCCATTCCCAAGTTTATCAATAAACAACTCGACAAAATCTTTTACAGTATTACCGCAAGGATAATTAGGGGTTAAATACATCGGAGCTATAAATTGATAGTTAAAATCATTTCCATCAGCAGGAAGTGTTATTCTCATGGTAATGGATGATATGAAGTAATCATTTATATTCCACACAAATAAATTGTCAAACAGTTCATTAATTTCCTTTGTACGCTTTATGAAATATATATTAGTACAAGTCTCGTTTGCTAGAGTGCGCCACAATAGCTGATTGGGGGTAGTGTAAAAAACTAATACGACTTCTTGCAAGTCTGTAATCGGATGCAGCAAATCCTGCTTGAGTTGTGATAATGTTTGGCTCATAGTTTATCCTCCTATGCTACTACAAGCCCCCGGTAGTAATAAGTTAGCAAAAAGAAAGGCGTGAGGCTTGTCTTGCTATTCATCAAGATCTGGTGTCTGGAAATACCTACTTGGAAATGAATATGAAGAAACAATACTCACGCCGTTAGCTATGTAAAATGATACAGCATCGGCTATACCATGTACATGCAAACAGAAATGAGCGTCACATTGTCTCTTATCCTTCCAAGTTTCAAAATTTTCCAGACTTTGATCTTAGGATAAAAGCAAAAAACGCTTTCTATGTTTATGTCCTGACCATTTCTCCAGCCAAGACACCGCAAATATAGCGAATTTTGTCAATGTAACGCTCTTATTGTGAGTATTATTTCTTCAAATATAAGGATTTTAATGCTATTTCGGACGGTAAAAGTGGAAAAATCGCTTTAATTGAATGTTATCAATACTTATTGGAACCAAAATTATTATATTTGTCCTATCAATTATAACCCGAATAAACTATGAACGAATTACTGGAAAAAGCTCTGAGAATAGCCGTAGAAGCTCACGCCGGACAAGTGGATAAGGCAGGGAAACCTTATATCTTCCACCCTTTGCGTGTATGTTGCCGATGTTTTACGGATGAAGAAAAGATTGTGGCTCTCTTACACGACACGATTGAAGACACGAAGGTTACAGCGGAAGGTCTACTCACCGAAGGCTTCCCAAGAAACATTGTGGATGCCGTACTCTCTGTTTCTCGGAATGAAGGTGAAAGCTATGAGGATTTCGTTAAGAGGACAAGGTTGAACCCGTTGGGCAGAGCTGTGAAATTACATGACTTGGAAGATAACATGGATATATCGAGGTTGGAGCAAGTGACGGAGAAAGACTTGGCGAGGTTGAACAAATACATCAAGGCTTACAGGTATCTGAAAGGATAACCTTCCGGGAGTCACAAAGCATTCCCGTTCCCATATAACCGGTTCATCCACATACCAAACAACTTATCCGAAACTGAATAGACTTTACCCGTTTCAGTGATTAGGTCTTTTTCCAAAAGCTTCTTCATGGCTGATTGGACGGAACTGGCTGAGGTCAGGTTATGTCTCTTGATAAACTGGGCAGAAGTCAGGCGTTCGGCTTCTCCATCTCTCGCTATGGCATAGAGCAATTCTTTTTGTTTGTCGGGGATGTTGGACAAGATTTCCCTGAATATCGTATCGTTGGAGGCTATGATGGTGTTTATCGCTTTCCGGAGGGTATCCAACGTACACTCCTGTCCGCTTTCTGTATCAGCAAATGCCTCATTGAAAGTCTTCTGCATATAGAACGTATGTCCCTTGAAGAGTTGGTAAACCTTCTCCGCGTTTTCCGGGAGTATCTTACGGTTACGCTCTTCGAATAGCCTGATGACAAAGGGTATGTAAACTTCCGGTACGATAGCTTTCAATTCCAACATATCACAGCTAAGATAAAAGGGTCTTGCCGTGGAAGTAAACATCTCTTCCATCATGTGACGCTCACTTCCGGCAAAGATGAAGTTGCAATTCCCTAATTTCTGGATATGGGTACGTAAGAGGGCTTCCACATTCTTCTCCGGATATTTGCTTATCTGCTGAAACTCATCAATGGCCACAATACAAGGTTTATCGGCTTGGGAAAGGTAATGGAATATCTCTTCCAACGTATATTCGGGCCGGTTGATATCCCCCAGTTCGATGTTGAAAGTAGGGAAACCGGAAAGAGGATCAAAACCGAATTTGCCGCTGATGGATCTTAATGTCTGGATGAACAAGCGGGTCATCTTATGGCTGAGTGGAAGCAGGGTCTCATAGATGGATCTTCCCAAAAGATAAGTGAATTCCCTCAAGCTGGTGGTATGAAGAATATCCAAAAAGAAGGTATAGTACTCGTCCTTGATTTCCGGCTTGTCATAACAGAATTGTATCAGCCCGGTTTTTCCCATACGGCGTGGAGAGATAATGACCAAGTTATTACCATTGACTATTGATTTCACCAATCTCTGTGATTCAACTACTCTATCACAGAAATAGGCCGGCTCAATCTTTCCGGTGACGATGAAAGGGTTTCTTACTTCTGACATACCATATTTTTTTTGCAAATGTAATTATTCTAACTGAATAATGCAAATCGGGTAATTAGGCACCCGCCACTTTTTGATGAACACAATACTATATATAGAGAACTAAAAAGTAGCGGGTATAGGAAGAATATTGATTTATAAATTATTGGCTATTAGATATTTACAAAGACACGCTTCGCGGTCAGAGAGTGGTAGAGAGAAAATGATAAAAATCTGCCCTCATCTTCATCACTTCTTAGAGGGCGAAGTCCCTCTTGTTATCTATTCTTCCAAACATTCATTCTTGGCATCCTCATCGGAATATTGTTATCTACTATTACTCAGAATCTCTCCTGACAAACAACATCGAAGATAGGGTTATTTCCTCATCCTCTTCCTGTTGAACCAAAAATTTCTTGTTTCCTATATAAGTATATGTGTAGAAGAAAGAAAAAGGTTACACTACTTGTCTTTGTTGAATTCGTGTAATTCTTGGTCATAAACAAGAATGGAGGAGAAACAAAAAAAGGAAGAAAGATCTTTTCCTGATCCCTCTTCCCGTTCATTGCTTGTTACGTTTAGAATCCATAACTTCTTTCCTGATAACTCTCTGTGGTCATCCATAAGCAATCCTTGAGCCGGAAGTCATATTCATCTTCCAATGTGCTTAGGTATGATTCAAAGTCATCGTACTTTTCTAATTCCTTGATTTGTTCTTGGGTGAGCTTGATCTTTATGACTTCGCCCACTGAATAATCCAAGATAATAATGTAGTTCGTTTCCATCATTTTTATTTTAATCCATATCTTTTCAGTAACACACTCACCTGCGAAGCCTTGAACTGGTATCCTTTGGCTGTCACAAATCCTTCTTCATTCAGAAATCTTGCCATCTCCGATAAAGATTTCCCTTCCTTGACCAACACTTTCAAGTAAGCAATGGCGCGTTTGTTGTTCGGGTTATCCAATGCCTTCTGTCGGTTGGTCCGGTTGCTGTTCTCGATAGCCTGCGGTAGTTTGTTCATCAGGTTTTCGGATTTCCCCAACTTGCATCCCCTCGCTTTCTTGGCTTGAAGGGATTGTTTGGTTCGCTGGCTGATGAGATTCGCTTCATACTCGGCGATGCTGCTGATGATATGAAGCACCAGTTTGTTGGCCTCCGGAAAATCACAGAAGATGATTTCCACATCTGATTCCAAAAGTCTGCTGGTGAAAGCTACATTTCTGCTCAACCTGTCCAGTTTGGCTACAATCAAGGTTGACCCGGTTCTTCTACATAGTTCCAACGCCTCTATAAGTTTGGGGCGGTCGGATTTCTTGCCGCTCTCTGTTTCAATAAATTCAGCAAGCGGTCTTTGGTCTTTCAAATAATTCTGTATGATTTCTCTTTGTGCCTCTACTCCCAGTCCTGAATATTCCTGTTTCTTGGTGGACTGGCGGAGATAGGCGATATAATTCTGTTGTTCCATCATCCTATTAACATTTTTATACACGATTCTCGGATACTAAACGACCGTCTAATAACCGTGAAGCAAAATTCTACAAAACAAATCCTGTGAGGTTTCAGATTCTCTCGTTTCTTACTCTCCCACAGGATCCGGATTTCCCCAGATTTACCTACACCTTATTATATAGGTGCTACAAGATTCTGATTTTACAAAAAACAGAATTCTAACCAGTCATAATTCGGGTCGCTTTCTTCCAGATAAGTTTCCATGATTCCGATCATTTCTCCTCTCGTTTTTCCCAAGGATTGCAGGGCTTGGAGGATTTCCTCGTCATCTTTTCCAGACTTCAAGGTTTCCATTCCCCGCTTCCAATCCTCCTTGCTCACTTCAAAGCTCCAGAGTTCCCCACTTTCGGATTCGCCACATAGTTCTATCCCCAGTGCGTCCATCAAATTCCGAAACTCTTCCTGTTGCCAGTTGAATTCCCCGTAGCCGCTGTATTCAACGACATACTTCTTTGCTACATAGAGTTTGCATCCCATAGTCTTGTTCCTCCTTTTCTTTAAGTCCGTGATAATCCATATAGATCCGCTCGAAGTCTTTCCTTCTAAGTTCCGGATAATACCGTCCATACATAAATTCCAGGTCATCCACGCTCAGAGTTTCGTCCACCTCAAGCATTTCGTAGATTTCAGTTAAGATTTCCTCGTATTCCCAATCATTTATACCTGTCCGGTTGTCTGTTTCCCAAGTATTTGTATGGGGATAGATTTCAGTACAGTTTTCGATAATATGCTGGATCAGGTGTAAACAATTCATCAGGTCTGCTTTTACCGTAAATTCATTATCAGTATGTGGCTCGTAATAACCACAGCTTAGATTGATGCAAGAGACCTCCAAACCGCTCTCTTTCAATGCAAGAATATCTGTCATCGCCCCTTCGGTTTCCTGATAGCCGAATTGTTCATATCCGATTGCTTTCAAGAACTCATCGCTGCAAAGGTCAGTCCACCCGATGTTTGTTATGAGGTCTTGATACCCTCTGCGGTCTGGTTGAATCACAAACCGACAATCCTTGAAGAAATCCATATCTGTCTGTGAACTTCCACGGCATCCGGTTTCTTCCTCTACAAAGAATGCCACTTTGAGGGTGGCATACTTCTCCAGACACCTTAATGCGATCCAGATGCCGTTCTTATCATCAGCACCCAATCCTTCTTGCCTCCGGTTTCTTGGGCTGTAACCGAAGATGAGTTCCTTGGTTTCGATGGGGATGAAGTCTTTTGAATGATTCCGCTGCACTTGGTCAAGATGGGCTATTATGCAAGGGTAAGTCTGGGCTATACCTTTTATTATATACAGGTTGCCCATCTTATCCGTCCTTGTCTTTGCTCCGGGGATATGTTTCCTTACACACCTCCGGATAAAATTCTTCATAGTCCGCTCGTTTCCGCTGGGGCTATGGATCTTATAAAGTTGTTTGAGTAATTCCATAATCAGGCTACTTTTTTGATTAGTTTATATCCGTAGGGCAAGTTGGTCGCAGGGTTTACTTGATCGAAGTACACGTTGTCAAACTCAAAGAACTCATCTTCAAAAAGGAGATGGTTCAGGGATTCAATGCTGATGGTTCTCTCTTCGTACTCTTCCGTTTCCCGGTTCCAACGCCAGTAATAGGTGATGTCGTCAAGATCTTCGTAATACTCTTTGTCATAGTCCGAGTAAAACCAGTTCTCTTCCTTGTACTTCTTCTCGGCTTTTTCCCGACAGGATTCGCAACAGTAATATTCTTCTGTGAAGGTGGAATAATAGCTGTCATCCTTCAGGTGGTAGCGGTCGCAATTATCACAGGAAATAACATCGTCTCTGTGGTGGTATTCATCCAGACCATCAATCCAGACAAAATCACCCAAGTCGTCTGTGTCACAATCATAGTCACGCCCATGTACATGTACCAGGACTGTTTCATCACAATACCGATCGTGATAGTCATCGTATGCCCTATCCTCATCGTTATCGTCAAGACAACCGTCAGTCGTCGCAAGATCTAAATCCCCGTAACAATAATTGGCCGCTGTCCTCGTATCCATATCATAGGACTTGAAAGAATCCTGATAACTCAGATCATCATCCCAATCCAGGTCACAGGCAATCCTGAATTTCCGGTCGGCTAAGGATTCTCCGTTTATCCCCACAAAAGCATTGCTCTCATTGCAGGAGGCTCCTACTTTCTTATACCCGTCAATGTAATTCCCCTTAATAAGAGCATCTACCAACGCCCGCTTCAATACATCATTGTTCCCGGTGGAGTATTGACGCTCCGCCAACCGATAAACCTTGTCATTCTGGTCTTTCGCTTCATTAAAGATGATACACCTGGCGATAATCTTGCCTTCCTCATTTTCCAGATAGGCGGCACTCGCGTTGACTGAGTACTTGTAGAAATTGTGATAACCTTTGTCTACCATGCAGGAGTAGAAGTCCCCTTCACAGCAATCCGAAGAATAGATGCGTTTAAAGTCTTGGTTCACATACAGCTTGTTCTTGGGGAGCTTGCCCATCGTATAAGTTTGCCATTTTGCAGCGAACTCCTCACACAGGTAGGTGACGACTTGTTTCGGAAGAGTCCTCCCGAATTCCGTTTCCAAGATTAAGTTCCGATACAACTTTCCGGCTTTCATCTTGAAGATTTTCCCGGTCTTGTGGTTGTAGTATCTCACGCACTTGGGATCTCCGTCCTCGCATAGTCCTTGATTCTCATCCGTCTCATAGATGGAGCTATAATAGGTTCTGCCCATCAGTCGCAAATCGTAGGGAAGCTCTTCATCCTCATTCCCGCTTATCAAGATTTCATTCGTCATCCGGTTCTCCAGTTCCGTCATATTGGCAATATGCAGGAAAGAATAGTCATTACTCGTTACCGCTTGATGCAGCAAGTCTTTATTTTTCAGATAAGCCAGCAAGATCTTGTTCTTCCGGCTCTCATGGTTGTTACCGTGCTTGACGATGCCAAACAGGTTCTTGAATTCTTCGTAATTCTTGAAATTGTAATATAACATAGTTGCCTTGATTTTTAGAAAGCTGTTAAACAAAAAAGGAGAGACATTCCTTGTTACAGGAATATCCCTCCTCGGAATATCAGTGCGGTATCTCTTCCAACCGCTTTAGATGAACGGTACTTGCATTTCTACCAATACATCCATCAGTTTCTGGGCACCTCTTTTGGATGCCTCGTTTCTCAAATCCGTCCTCCTTTCAGGGGAAGCGTAGATTTTCAGGATTTCCACGATAGTCCTGAACAGGCTTTGTTGCAGGGTCTTGTGGAAAGTCATGGTTGCGAGGGCGAATTGCTGAGGATTCCACCCGTAGTCATTCAAGGCATTCTCCAGTTCTTTGGCCGCCTTGAACTCTTTGCTGTTTTCGTTCAAATGTTCTTCGTTCATACTTTACTCCTTATTTACGTTACTATCAAATTCATACATCTCTGGATTGTCAAAGCCTTCAAAACAAACTCTGTAATCCTCGAAGTCCTTTTCACTCGCAAGCCTTACCTTGTCGTTGAAACTTATCGGATAAGGGGTATTACAAACCTTTAGTGGCGCACCTCTCAATATGCTGTTCGATAGGATACAGACCAGGTTCGGTTGTTGCGGTAATATGTAACCAAGTGCATACTCGTTATAGACCACCAATTTGATTTTATCCATAATCGTTGAATTTACTGTTTACACCACTATTTGTAAAGACCCCGCCACCGGAGAAACCTTCATATAGCTGTCATACTCCAGTTCGGGGTGGTCACTCTTGAATGCAGAAAAATTGAATGAGGAGCGTGTAGTAGGTAATTTACGGATCAACCTCATTGTTTCCGTAGCCCACGTTTTGACTCCTTGCTTCTCCATATCAGCCAAGATTCTTGCTTTGATGTTTGCAAGTTGTTCCTCTACTTCCGCTTTGGTCTGGATAAGCTCACGGATGGTCTGTTCCTGGGATTTGTATTCATCAGGAATGTCGTAAGGATTCCTGAACTGTTCTCCACAAAGATCGCAATCCAACAGTTCTTTACATACTTCTGAGGGTATTCGGTTCACAAAGATGATTTCCTTGATATGGTCAAACGAACCGTCTTTCTTCATCTTGTTGCGAAGGCGGATGATGAATAATTGGTCTACCTTCGCTTTCCTGTTCATCAGTTCAAAGAGATAAGCGTAGATGCTCAGTTGCCATCTTGCTTTCTCCAGTTTCTCCGGGGTCATTTGGCCATAGGTCTTGATGTCTCCCAGACTAAATGTATTTTCAGAAACGCGATATACCTTGTCAATCTTCGAAGCCCAGTTTTCTCCATCCGTTACGGTATATTCCGAACATTCGTGAACCAAACCATAGTCTTTACATAGCTCAATGTAGTCGTTTACTTCCTGCGTCCCATCGTTGATCCAGTTCTTATCGAAGTCCTCACAGGAAACATGGACGCTTGTACCGTAATCCGCCGCACCCTGAATGAAGTGCTGGGGAATTCCATCAAATTCAGTCGGGAATAATTGCCTTTGTAACATCCCCGTAATACCCGACAGTTTTTTCCCATCGAGCCAGTAAGTGTGTTCCTCTTCATTGAAAAGGACACCCGAATCTTTCAGTTCAATTCTTTTCATTGTCATGCCGCTTTTTGAAGTTGTAACTTGCGTTCTGTAAATAACGCTTTGATTTCACTATTTCCCTCTACCTCATTCTTGTGCTGTTGATAGAGACTCAGTAACGATTGTTGGTCGGGGCAAGCGTTCAAGGCGGCTTTGATACCCGCATACTTATCAGTTATGGTGTTACCCCGCTGTGTCTGTGGGATAGCTTTGGTTCTCCGTGCTGTTTTCCTGAGAGTATCTGTCTGTTGGCGCATATCCGATGGTTCACTCTCCGGGAAATCCTCACCTGAATAAATGCAAAGGCCCAGACCGAACATTGCGAGGTTTTTCACCAGACACCGCATAATAGTTTTGTTGATGTCAAACATCGTGGCCGCTTGAACTGTCTTATCCACATATTGCCTTTTATCCTTATCCCAAACTTGATAGGTATAAGGCTCAAGTTTCATCGACTTATTGGAAGCATTCATTACCGGAAGCCACATCTCGTGAGTAATCCCGTCTACAGTAACTTCGGTATAAACCATGATCCCGATTTGAGGATCAACAAAATAAGGCAGATTGGTTTCCGGATTCTTGATGATCCGGTAGGTGGCTGAGGGATAGCACCGTTTGAACTCAGCCCAAGCGTTAGCCCAACTAAGGTAAGTCAGGTCATTGTACTTCTCAACCTTGCCCCGAAGGTCAAGGGAATAGAGAGCGTCAAAATAAATGGCTCTTCTTTCGTCCGCCGTTGCATTGGCAGGAATTTGGGGGTGTTGAAATTTACACATAATGTTTTAAGTTTTAATGGTTAAGTTTTGATTTATACTTGGTATGGACGTATTCAAGACAGATGCTTCTTAGGATCTCAGCCTTGTCTTTTTCATCATACACATAGTAGTGGGTTTGTGGATTTCCGTATCGGTCTTCCCGGATAACCGCACCTCTGTATGTTCCTTCTTTGAAAAAATCATCGGAAGGTATTGCCTTTTCACAGTCTGTATGTTCAAGCTGAATATAGGTCATGACATACAGTTTCCCTTTGTTGAGCCATATTCCTTCCACTTCGGAATTCCATCGGTTTCCGGTTCTTCTGTTGGGGTGGATATAAAGCTCGTAGTTCCTTGTTCCGGGATTTCTGCGTCCCGCTTCTTTGATAATCCGGAGTATAGTAGCTTCTGATACTCCGGATAATTCGGTCTGAGTAAGATTCTTGATTATTTCAATCTTCCTCTCAGGCGTTGTTCTCTTGAAAAGTTCGATATTCACGTCTGTCATTTTCTTGGTTTTTTAATTGGTGAAACAAAAAAGAGGCACACAAAATCCTTATCCGGTTGATATTGATAATGTGTACCTCTCCTATACCTATTATATATAAGCTAACTCAAGAACCATCCGTAGCCTTCAGTATCATTGCCACGGATAGCGTTTTGGATTCCTACCGAGAAATCCGTACAGTTCTGGTTACGTTCCAGCCAACAGTTAATGTAGGCTGACTTAACGGCTTCCGTTGCAAGCTGAAGCAAGTTCCAGCAAGTGAACTCTTCCCCGACTTTCTTCCCGAAATCCGGATTGGAAACATATCCCTTAACCATCGCATTCACGGCTTGATCGCCTATTTGCAATGAGGGTAACCTTCTTTGTTCGGACGCTGGTAGGAATTGGTATAGTCTCAGCCGTCCCACAATCTTGCAGAATTGTTCTTCGGTGAGTGAAGTTTCTCTTAATCCTTCCAAAAGTTCCAAAGTTTCTTCTTTGTGTGGATTGAATGTCCCAAACAGTTCCATAGACTTCTGCATAATATCTGCTTCTGTCATACACTCGATGGCTCCCGTAAATCCGTCACAGGTTAGCATCAGGTTACTGCATACCCTTACTTGCCAGCCCACGAAGATTTTAAATTTCATGGGGCTTCGCTTGCTGTAGAGTTTATCCTCGTTGTAAGCGCGGACTCCACCCACGCAAAGATGGGTAGTTTGTCCGTTGATGGTTCTCACAAGATTCTTGATATGGCATACCCAAGCCAATCGTTGATAGAAAACCGTCTTTTCTTTCTCCGTCAGTTCACTCGCTTTCTTGTTCTGGGCGGATGGAATGCGTCCGATGATAGGGTGTGAAACTCTGCACTCTACGGATGTAAGCTCTCCGAATACTTCTCCGGCTGCTTTCGTTACGGCACCGATGAAGTTCTGGTGTGAAATAGTCAGGCTGTTGTCGCTGAAGGTAGGAATAATGTTCTTCTCCGTCAACTCTTTCAGCGTAATCCCTGATGTGTTCGCTTCGATGAAATTAGGGTGACGCCCTTCCTCTGATACGATTACTGCATCCTCGATAACTTCCGAACGTAGTAAACTCATTCTTGGTCTTACCTTTACTTCAGGGATAAGAGCCGTTTCAGTTGTTGTTCTACTCATAATTGTAAATGTTTTATTGGTTAATAATGTTGTCCTCACACAAACAAAAAAGCCAAGAGGTTTATTTCTTTGACTTTACAAATAAACTTCTTAGCTTCTTGATCCCTTTCAATACGGAGGTTGCTACCTCCAGAATCGTTATAATCACGTCTTGCGTTTTGTCATAATTCATAAGACGTTACTCAGTTTCCGGTGCTTTTCCCGCTCCGGTTTCCACACTTGCGGCTTTCACTTTCGCTCTGCCGCCACATTTTCCGACAAGCTCGATTATTACTGCGCTTGCCATTACGATTTCGGCTATATAAGCCCCAATCTTTAATCCTTCTACTAATTTTCCCATTTTTCTTTGATTTTTGTTGTTCATACTGTTGTTATTGTTCTCTCGTTTTCTTCTTCTTATTATTCTTTCCATATATAAGGGTTTTAGGGGATGAAAAAAGGTGGGGAATCCGAAAAAATATTGCATATATACCATATATATCAGATATATTATATATCTTTGTGGAGAAATAAAACTGATGATTATGGATACAGCAATCAAACTCACGAAAAGGAAAGTGATAGATATTCCGGAAGACATTTTCCGTTTCCTATCAGTAAAAGCGGCTATGCAAGGTACTAATCTGAAAAGGTACATCGAAAGCCTTCTTGCCAAGGACGTGGAAGATATGGTAGCCGGAATGGATGATGGTGAAGCTTATCGGTGGCTCTCCAAACATGAACCTGATGGCCATGTGAAAGTGGGAGAGAAAGAGAAACAGGATTTTGAGAATTGGCTGGGCATTGAAAGGAAATGAGAGTAGAATATTCCAAGGCGTTTGTGAAAGCCGTGAAAAAGCTCTCCGGAAAAATGTTGGATTCCGTAAGAGCCGCCATACAGGAAGTCATTGATGCGCAAAGTGTAGACCAGATTACCGATTGCAAGAAGCTGATTGACTTTGATTATGTTTATCGCATTCGAATCGGTAGCTATAGGGCATTCTTTACCTTCCATGTGCATATTGAAAATGATGTGGTGATGTTCGAATACCTGCTGCCAAGAGGAGAGGCGTACGATAAGAAGAATCAGGAAAAGTTGCGCCGGTGGATGAGTAACGATAAAAAAATTAGCTTCCCAAGCTGAGGGTCACGGGTTCGAACCTCGCTTGCCGATCTTATGCGAATCCTGAAAGTCAAGTTGTTAACTCTCAGAATCTTTTTAGGAGAACTTGAGGATGTGAAGAGTTACAAGGTATCATGTAAACCGGATCAGCTATAGCCCTTGTGAGTGAACTATCATAAGAAAGAGGTAAATATGGATACTGTAGTGAAAAGTCTGGAGGCTTATTCTTCGTCCACATCGTCAAATTGGAGAAAAGAAGCAGAAGAACGGCAGGCTAATAAAGAATGGTTAAGATATTCCCAGATGATAGCCATGAAGATGCTTGACCGGATGGAAGAACTCGGACTGACCCAGAAGAAACTTGCCGAGCGCATGGGATGCAGTCAGCAATATGTTTCAAAGGTGCTCCGTGGCAAAGAAAACTTGTCCCTTGAAACCTTGTGCAAGATAGAAAACGCCTTGGATCTCCACATCGTACAAGAACCGGAAATGGTTGTATAGCATCACTAAGCTACTTAAGAATAAGATTATCTCAAAATTCACAATATAATGTGATTTCTATTGCACAATACATTTTTTATCTCTATTTTTGCGAGAAAATCACACTCCATTGTGAATACAAAAGAAATAGGAAACATCATTAAGGAGCGCAGGCGGATTTTGAAAGTGAACCAACTGGAGCTTTCTGAGCTGGCGGGAATAGGAATCAATACTTTGGTAGCCATTGAACGAGGGCAAGGTAATCCCAAACTGGAAACCTTGATTTCTGTCCTCAATGTGCTTGGCCTGCAACTTAGTGTCAAATTAAAGGATTAATAGTATGAGACAATGTGAAGTATATGTACATGACATAAAGGCCGGAGTACTCACAGAAGATGAGAACGGTTATTCTTTCACCTACGACAAAGCCTATTTGCAAGGGAAGAACAATCCCCCGATAAGCCTCACCCTGCCTTTGCGAGGGGAAGTTTACTACTCGGAGCATCTGTTTCCCTTCTTCTTCAACATGTTGTCCGAAGGAGAAAACAGGGAGGTACAATCCAGATTATTACACATTTCTCCCGAAGATGATTTCGGCATTTTGCTTGCCACGGCGCGTCATGACACAATTGGAGCAGTAACCGTGAAACCGATAGGCGCATGATACAGTTACAAGTTTGTCCTTCCACATTGGCAGACGGTTTTGATACCTATTCCCCCGAAGCCAGAAAACGGCTATTCGATGGAAAGCCTGTATCACACTATATGAAGGTTCCAAGTCCCTCTACAGATAGTGAAGAAGCAAAAGAAGCCATTCAAAATGCAAGTCGGATTTCATTGTCAGGAGTGCAGCCAAAGTTTTCTGTTTTGGTGGATGACTTATACTTACGCTATACCAAGGAAGATGAAACCGGCACTTTCATCCTTAAGCCACGCCCCAATGGTTATCATATACTAAACAAGGATTATTGTGCGGCGAACGAACATCTGACCATGCAGATTGCCTCTCAAGTATTTGGAATAGAAACCGCAGTCAATGGGGTGTGCTTTTATGCGAATGATGAAGCAGCTTACCTGACCCGGCGTTTTGACATAACTCCGATAGGGAAGCGTCAACAGGAAGATTTCGCTTCTCTGATGGGCTATACCAAAATGAACGGAGGCAGCGACTATAAATATTGCAATGGAAGTTATGAAGAGTGTGGTGAAGTTATCCGTCGATTCGTGAAAGCCGCTCCCATAGATCTGCTTCGTTTCTTTCGACTGGTTGTGTTCAATTTCATTTCATTAAATGACGATGCTCATTTGAAAAACTTCACTTTAGTCAATGAAGGTGAAGAATATCGCTTATCACCCGCTTATGATCTGATAAACACCTCTCTGCATTTGTTAAAGCCTAGAATCTTTGCACTTGACAAGGGACTTTTCCGAGAAGGAATGTCATTCAGCGATACCAGGACTATTCACAGGGCTGATTTTGAAGAATTCGGGAAACGGATTGGTCTCTCCGAGAAATTGATAAAACGAGAATTGGATCGTTTTGCTTCCAAGCATCCATCAATAGATGGGCTAATAAACCGTTCTTTTCTCTCTGAGGACTTAAAACGGCAATATCGACTTTCCATGTCATACCGCCAACAAATGCTAGGCTTCTAAGGACAAAAAAGAAGAGCCGTTATCAGAACTCTTCGCTCTGACTTGGCTCTTCGCTGTTCCATACAGTTTCAACCATACAGACAAAAGCTGTTGTGGATCTTCTGATTTTCCAGCCCTCGAATTGATTACCTGACCATCTTCTGAAATTCAGGCTCAACCCGGAATATATTGTTTTACTTGAAGCCGTGACGCACTACACGTTGTAATGCTACTCTAACGGCTTCATTTTCTTTTCATATATAAGGATTTCGGGCGATTAGAGATGGAATAATTTACGCACATTTAACATTAAGGGTATGATAAGAATATTGCGCAATTGATTTATAATCAATACCTTTGCATAGGTTCATTCCCCGAAAATGTTCCCTAAAATAAGATAACTAATTGATAATCAGTGGTATTTTCGACACTGGCAGTGTCGAGGTGAGCGGTTCGAGTCCGCTATGCTCCACAAAGCAATAGTTTAAGTCCTTGAAAATCAAATTTTCAAGGACTTTTCTTTTTCTTATTGTCCCCCTTAAAAATAGGGTCTGCGAATTCTAAACATTTCCCGCAACTACTTAATAGCGGCTGAACAATTGGCTGATTCTACGCAACTTGCGTACCAGCTTTATGCCTAACACCACTCCGTCAAAAGCCAAAATGCCTGTGTTGAAAGCGCGCATAAGGGAATTTCCCTTTGCTACTGCCGGAGCCAATGGAACGACAAGCTGACGTGCGGACTTTGACACTTTCTTTTTTTGTTGCTGTAGTTCACTGTAGGTATGTTGCTTCATCTGCCGGAGGGCTTCAAGACTTGTCGGAATGGAATATGTGTTAGGAGCTAGGCTGTTCATCTTTATTGGGATTAGGGATAAACAAATGGGCTATAAACTTAGCCATGGGGTTAATAATCAAGGTGTGGCGGAAAGAGATTACACCGATAATAAGCAGAATAATGATTGCCGTAATCAGTGCGAAACTGAACATAACGCTGCCTAAAACAGGTGCCAGCAAATAAGCTACCGTGAAGGACAGATAAAACAGTGCCACCATGCTCAGGATGATGACTATCAGTATAAGGATAAGAGTAGACAACAGGATTGTCAGCTTCTCCGCTACTTCCAACAATGTATATTGTTTCTGTAGAGCCAAAAATTTTTTCACTTCGGCAAACAACTGTTGCAAATCCTCTATACTTTTATCACTGGTAAACATAGTGGCTCTGTCTCCTTTAAAACGTTACTCAACGGTCTCGCCCTTCATTTCTGCGGCAATCTCGTCAACCAAGTCGTCCATTTCTGAACGATTCAGACGGATACCTTTCTTACGCAGAATTTCAGCGATTTTTGCACGTGTGTCCTCACCCTTTTCCGGGGCGAATAAAATTCCTAACGTAGCGCCTAAAGCTGCACCGCCCAGGAATGCTGCCAATACATTAAGTCCTTTCATATAATTACCTCCTTTAATAATTACTGTTTATGCAAATCTAACACTATTTCTTGAGAAATCGGCATTGATATGGGTAGTTATCAAGACATAAGAAGTGCATTTTAAACATATTTAACTCGACAGACGCCTGTTTGCCGATTGCTTCGGTGTATTTTTGCTTTCTCAAAAAGAATGTTTATATGAAGAGATTACTGGTGACGATAAAAACAGGTGTGTTGCTGGCTGTCGTGTCATGTTGCGTGTCCTGTATGAATGGGGGCGATTCTCCGTGGGTAGGGCGTTGGCAACTGCGTGAGTATCAGCACCCAGACGGAACAGTTCAAAAGGTAGACAGCGTGTTCTACGGTTTTCAGAAAGGGTCGTTCATAGCGGTCTATATGGGGACGGACGGAAAATATCGGTCTATGTATGGATATTATGACGACTCGGTAGAGGATTCGCTGATTATCGACTTGTGGTCGCCCAATGTAAACGACACCACTTATAAGAAATGGTTTGGATGGGAAGATGAGCGACGGTCATTCCGAGTGGTGAGTCTGACGTCCAAGCGTATGAAACTTGATTATAAAGACACGGTATATGTCTTCCGTCTTTATTGATATTTGGAGATTAAGAATGAAATAATATTTAAACAGGTAATGAAAATGAATAAATTTGTTGTATTGGGAATGAGTGCATGTATGGTGTTGGCATTCGCTTCCTGTAAATCGAGTGAGAGTGCTTATAAGAAGGCGTACGAGAACGCTAAACAGCAAGAGTTGGCAACGACTCAGAATACCGAAACCGTGGCTCCTGTAGAAGCGGAGATGGCTCCGGTGGTAAGTGCTCCGGTAACAACAGCTCCTAAAGTAGTGGAAAGCGCTACCACTGCAACCACGGGAGTACGCGAGGAAAAGGTGACGGTTGTATCGGGTGCCGACAGCTTGAAGGATTATAATGTAGTGGCAGGCAGTTTTTCGGTGAAAGCTAACGCAGAAAGTCTGAAAGACTTCTTGGTGAGCGAAGGATATCAGGCGATGGTTGCCTTCAATGCCGAAATTGCTATGTACCGTGTCATTGTAGCTACTTACCACGACAGAGCTTCCGCTGCTGAGGCCCGTGATGCTTTCAAAGCCAAATATCCTAACCGGAAGGATTTCCAAGGTGCATGGTTGCTGTATCGCATCAATTGATTTTTATGGTTATCTAATAAATAGTCAACAAAAGAAGGTGTGCCGGGATGACACACCTTCTTTTGTTATCTGTATGCTATTTCTAACCTGAGTTTTGGATAAGAAATATGCTAAAAATAATGCGACAAGAAACACATTGACCCGATTATCTAGCCCCAATTGATAAAGAGGACTCGTGAAGAGCATGGACGCACTTGGTTACCGGCTGAGAATGATAAAGCTAGAAATTCGTTAGATTTACCGTCTTCGTTATTCCCGGAAAGACGGTCAACCGGGCAGTTCCGTTATTGTTTATCTCCACATTCGTGTACCGTGCCTCTACTACCACCCTGCCGTCCAGCATGATGATGCCCCATTGACGGGGATTGGCTTCCACG
>CASGED010000072.1 GCA_949300425.1 uncultured Bacteroides sp. | reverse complement strand
TACATGAAACCAACATCCCGAAAGTCAGTGCCGACTGCATGGAAGCCTTGCGCGAGCTTGACAAATGGTCATGGGACGGCTATCAAGAAAGGCTTGCCGCCAAAGGCTATGAGCTATATTTGCGCAAGGACAAAAAGGAAGTAATACGTGGCTATGTGCTTCTCAAAGGCAACACGAAGTTCAAGGCATCGGAACTTGGAAAGGGGCGCAACCTGACCGCATCACGTATCAAACAGACATGGGTAAAACTTCATCAAGACAAGGCGCAACAAGTCCGCACTACTGCAAAACAGCCTGTTGTACCGACTGTGAAAAATGGTACGCAACAAAAGCCACAGCCTGTTATACGCCAAAGCAATCCTATATTCGAGGATTATACGGTTTATCAGCCTAACCGTCAACCCACAGAGTTTGAACATGACGGCAAAACCTACAATCGTTATCTCCCGGACAAGGTACTTGACTTCTTCAATGATGAGTTCGACTACCGGGAACTGGCCAACTGGCAAGACTTGCAGAACTTGGCGATGGCTTACTTCACCCTTATAACATCCCCCTATGAGGTGACATCAGGCGGAGGTGGCGGCGGTTCGCAGTCAGACCTCAAATGGGGACGCGACCCGAAAGAGGATGAGATAGAGTTTGCCCGTAGATGTGCGCTGGCCGCTTCAAACAGAATCGGCAGACGCCCCAAAGGCGGAATAAAACGTAAATGACAAACCTAAAAAAAACAGCAACGCAATGAAACAACCAGATACGGCGGCTCTCCGAGAGCGGCTTGCCAATTATACACCCGAAGATGAGTTGGAACAGGACAAACAGGAACTTGAAGGACTGCTTCAGGAAGTCAATTACCAGCTAATCGAGTTTCGCAATCTGCTGAAAGAAGTTAATGCGCTCAAAGAAGAATTGCACGGCATAAACGGCAGTTTGAAGCATACCGTCCAACGGGAACGGACGGCGTTCAATGCTTTGGTTGCGGCAAAGGACAGTGCGGATAATATCGTAAATGGTATTAACCGTGCCATTGTAAAGGCAGAGCGACACACCGTCATCCATGCCAAAGTCAGCACTGATGAACTGGCGGAAGTGCATCAATGCACTGCCCGACATATCAAAGCCGAAGAAGAACTGTTGGAGAGGCACAGAAACAAAATGGCCAAACGCCTCCAAAGCAATGAAGGCATTTGGCTGTCCAATCGTTGGCTCGTGTTCATGATAATCACACAAGGTATTTGCTACATTGCCATAATACTTTGGGCGTTCAGCAAATAATAAATTCAAACGACTGTTAAAAGGCAAATCTTTTAATCACAAATTTTGGGTGTTTGATATTTATTTGCCGCAACAATTCATAATTCTCCCGAGAATGTTTTCACGGGGTTACCACGCAGAAGCGAAGCATGCTTACCCCATTTGAACGAGCGGAACGATGCTGCTGCAGAATCTTTTGCTTGTTGTAATTTCAGAAGAAGCAGGCTGCGTGCCGTTTCCTTGTTCTGCGATTGCGAGCGTTGGGCACTGCACTTGACAGAAATCCCGGTCGGTCGGTGAGTGGCGCGGACTGCTGTCTCCACTTTGTTGACGTTCTGTCCGCCATGTCCGCCGGAACGCATGGTTTCGTAAATAATATCCTTGTCTGATACATCAGGAAGTGTGACGAGGCTGATGAACTCCACACCGACAAACCAGTTCTTGCGAGGGTGACTGGGACGGTAACGGTTTGATGTCGCACGCCAGAGAACTGTTCCGCTCCACGCTCGCTCCTTATCGGGATTCACTTCGGCAAGAAACAGCATCGACATGTAGCAGTCTGGTTCCGTATTGTGCGGTTCGCTTTCCACGAGTTCCGCATCCGGAAAGTCTTTCAGCAGTTCACGGGCAACAAGCGTAACTACGCGGGCACATTCCACAGGCCCTCGTCCGGCAGTGAGTTGTATGTACTTTTTCATTTGGGAATATCTTTAATATTTAAGCGGGGTTTGACCATCGTAATGACTTCGGCAGTCGGCTCAATCAGGTGCAATATTTCTTCCATCGGTTTGTATGCCTGCGGCGATTCGTCGAGCGTGCCGGGACAAACGGACGTGGAAAATATACCGTTCATGGATTTTTCAAACTCTTCCATTGCGATATTTCTTTTGGCCGCATTCCTTGACATGGCACGTCCGGCACCGTGTGGGGCGGAACAGTTCCACTCGGCATTTCCCTTACCCACACAGATTGCAATGCCGTCGCGCATGTTGAAAGGCAGGCAGAAGCGTTCCCCTGCTTCGGCTGCAACTGCTCCTTTGCGAAGCATGGGAAATTCTTCGCAAACGGAAATATAATTATGGGTAGTGAATATGGATTCTATGCATTTGGCTTTGCAGAGTTTTTTCAAGATTGCGAAGATACGGTCACGGATGATATGATGATTATATAGGGCATACGCCTGTGTCACAATCATGTCGGACAGATATCCATTGAGCGCATCTCCCCACAGATAGCCGATAAATTGTGCCCGCTTGGGATTCTGCGCAATGTTGTGCCAATGGTTGGCAACTTTTACTCCCACAT
>CASGED010000071.1 GCA_949300425.1 uncultured Bacteroides sp. | reverse complement strand
TGATGAGACAGATTTACACAGATTTTTATGATGTTATCTGTCATGTCGAGCTTGTCGAGACATCTCACGTAACGCATGAGGAGGTCTTACATGAGACCCTTCGACTACGCTCAGGGTGACAGATACATCTGTGGTCATCTCGTGAAATCTGTGTCATCTGTGTGCCATCTAAATTCCCATTTCTCCACTTACTTAGTGAGCTGCAAAATTAGGTATTTTCTCGGGTTAGTTTGTTAACGGCTTACATAAAAGTGATAAAACTTCTTATATAATCGCATTATCTCGGCTTATTGTTTGCAGATTCGCCAAAACTCCGTATATTTACAATGTTTTTTCATAGTATTAGATTTTAAGGTTACAAGGATTGGGCTCAGCGGAGCCCTTTTTTATGTCCGTACGTCTTTGTCCGGGCATCGGCGGTTGCCTTCAGACAAAAACGAGGGTGTGTCAGGCGGAGACACACCCTCGTTTTTCTATTGTCCTGTCAGTCAGGAAAGGACCGTCAGTTCACTATCACGCCGTCATTGCTGGTGGGGTTCTGCGTCAGCGTAGAGTTGGTAGGATAAGCGTTGATGGCATCCTGCGGAATGTAGTACGTCACACGGTAGTCCGTAGCCGGAATATCCTCCAGGGCGTTGTGCGGACCCGGATAGCGGCGCGTCAACGGTTCGCCGTTGCGGAACACGTCGAAGCTGCGCTCTGCCTGGTAAGCCAGTTCAAGCTGACGCTCCTTGTCGATGCGTTCTGCCGCGTTGGAAGCGTTCAAGTCTGTATAACCCGCACCGGGAATGGAACGCTCACGGATGAGGTTCAGGTCGGACTGCGCTTCGCTGTAACGTCCCAACTTGGCGTATGCCTCGGCACGGTTCAGGTAGACTTCACCCAAACGGGAGATGATGGGTGAGTGCAAGTGGGAATCTTCCCCTTCACGTGAGCATTTTACGATGTAGAACATCGGGTACACGCGGTTCAAAGAGATGGAGTCGTCGATGACCCCTGTGTAGGTGTTGCCGTCATTGTATTGGATGGAATAAATCTCCTGGGCGGCATCCACTACCGTCAGATTATACGATTTAATCACGTCTTTTTCATCCACCGTAACTTTCTCGCGACAGGTAATCTGGCCATTTGAACGGGTGATAGGAGCCTGTACATAGTTGAAGCCACTTGTCTCATTTTTGATGAAGCGGAACACTTCCGTACGGTTGCCTTTTTCGTCTTCATAATATTGCGGCTCGATGAAGTTGGCACGGGCATCTACAATGTTGCGGCTTTCCTCACGCCAGTCGTTACGGCCGGTCTCGTTCAGCAGGTCGAGGTATTTGGCACTGGCATACATTTCGCCCCATCCCATACCGCCGATGACGCCATACATACCGCCGATGCCGTAGTAGTGGTCAATGCCCGAGAATTCGGAAGCTACCCGTTTCACCACGAAGATGGATTCGCTGTTGTTCTCCGGCACGATGGTATTGTACACCATAAACTCATCGCGGGACAGCAATTCGTATTCTCCCGAACTGATGACTTTTGTAGCATATTCGACAGCCAATTCGGCATACTGCGTGTTGGGGCTGTCATACGTACCGCTCATGTACAGGTACACACGGGAAAGCATGGCCTGTGCGGCTCCTTTCGAGGCGTAAGCCGGACCTTGGTTGACGGTCAGCAGCTGCTCGGCCTTCTGCAAGTCGTTGATGGCCTGCTGGTAGGTCTCGGCCACGGTGGAGCGGTCGGGCAGTTGCAGGTTGTCCATATCGTCCGGCGTGCCGTTCACGATGGGTACACCCAAGTTCTTGTCGGGTACCTGGTAGTAGGGACGACCGAAAGCACGGCAGAGGTAGAAATACATCATGCCGCGGATGTAGTAGCATTCGCCCAGCTTGTTGTCAATCTCCTCGCTCTGTCCTTCTTCTATCATGTTGATGACGTTGGACGCCTGAGCCACCGCCTTGTAACCGTAGTCCCAGAAGTTCTGGAGGCGGTAGTTGTCCGGTGTGCGGGAGTAAGAGATGAATTCATAGAAAGCGTCGGTGGAAGAACCACGGATCATCATGTTGTCGCCCGCATACTCGCCCAAGCGGTGCATGGGGTCGGACCAGGTCTTTAACTGGGCGTAGGCACCTCTCAACAGACCGTCAAGCACAGCCTGCGGGTCGGACGTGATTTGTTCGGTAGCCATGCTGGCATTGGGAAGGCGTTCGATGTCGCACGAAGTCACTGCCGTGCCGCAGCAGAGGGCTGTTCCTAAAAGGACTGAAATTATCTTTTTCATACGATTTTACAGATTAGAAAGTTAAGTTAATACCAAACATAAACTTGCGGACGGACGGATAAGCTGAAGAGGCTGTTCCAACGATTTCGCCACTGCTGTTCACAGGAATCTCAGGGTCTACACCCGAATACTTCGTCACGGTAAAGAGGTTCTCGCCGGTGAAGTAGACGCGCAGATTTTGGATGTAGTACTGCGGCAGACGCCAGTTGTAGCCGATGGTCAACGAACGGAGTTTCAGGTAATCTCCGTCTTCCATAAAGCGTGTGGAAGCCTGTGCGGATTGAGAAGAGTTGTTGTACGAAGCAAGCGGGTGCGTGGCGATGTCGCCAGGCTTTTCCCAGCGGCTCCAACCGTCCTGTAGCTTCATCTGGTTACGGTCTGTATAGGTTCCGTCTGCATCAATCTCCGTACGCTGATAGTTATAAATCTTGCCACCGATGGAGTAACCGAAAGCGGCGCTCAGGTCGAAGTCTTTCCAACGTACGCTGGTATTGAAACCACCGAATAATTTGGGCGTGGAAGCGTCACAAATCACCTGGTCGGCCTCGGCATAGCTCGAGGTGGTTTCACGGCTGGTGCTGCCGTCAGCGTTTGCTACGGTCTTGTACCATTGCGGCGCACCGTTCTCCGGATTGACGCCCGCCCATTCTCTCAAGTAGAAACAATCCACGCTGTAGCCGGGTTTCAGAATCTTGTTGGCAGCTCCGGCAATACCACTACCGTCACCGATAATCAGCCAGACATTATCACCGTAGAGCTTCTTCAATTCGTTGGAGTTGTGGCCTATGTTGGCTTCCACAGTCCACGTCCAGTCTTTCGTGCTGATGATGTCGCCGCCGATGTTCAGTTCGATACCACGGTTTTGCATCTCGCCCACATTCTGCCAACGGGTGGTCACACCGGTCAAACCGGAAACGGGCACGGCATAAAGGATGTTCGAGGTGTACTTGTTATACCAGTCGAACGACACGCGGAGGCGGTTGTCGAACAGGGCAGCGTCAAAGCCTACGCCGGCCGTATAGGTTTTTTCCCAAGTTAACTCGCTATTACCTACTTGGTTGATAAGCATAGCAGGCAGCCCATCGTAGTTGACGGACACGGAGTAGAGGTCATACTGCGGATAGAGCGAGGACGGACGGTTACCTACCGAACCGTAAGAAGCGCGCAGTTTCAGGGAGTTTATCCAGTTTACATTGAACCAGTCTTCGTTATGGATGTTCCAGGCGGCGCTGACGGAGAAGAAGTTACCATACTTCACATCGTCACCGAAGTTAGAAGCTCCGTCACGACGGAATGATACCTGACCCAAATAGCGGTTGTCGTACGAATAGTGCGCGTTGAAGAAGTAAGATTGCGTGGCCCATTCCTCCAAGGAACCTCCTACGGCTTCCGGTAGGGCAGCTACATCCAATACCTCAAAGCCTGGGTTGAAGCCCGTACCGATGGCTTCGATGACCTTGTTCTGGTAGTCATTGAACTCGTAACCTAAGAGGGCGTTTACCGAGTGCTTGCCCCATGTCTTGTTGAAGCGGAGCAACTGGTTGGTATAGCGGTATACGCGGTTCTGCTGATATTCTTGAATACGGCCACTCACGCCTTCACCACTGCTGCTGCGAGGGTCTGTATAGGAGTGGTAATAGTAACCAATCCAACGATAACTGTTGACAGAGGAGAATGTCAACCAATCCGTAAAGCGGATGTCAAAGTCGAAGTTACCCATAAAGTCATAGGTCTTGTAACTGGTGTAGTCACCGTAGGACAAGTCGAGCAGGTAGTTGGTGTTCTGTGAGTTCACCCAGCCACCATAATAATGAGACACCAAGTCGCCGTTTTCATCGTAGGGACTATCCCAAGGCAGATTGGTGTACATGGCTCCTACTGAATATTGGGCGTCACGTACGTCACGCATGGCTCCCGATATCGAAGGCTTTACGGTCAGCCATTTAAAAGGTTTGTAGCTGCTGCGGTAGCGGAAGTTGTAGCGGGAGTAGTCGTATCCCTTCACCGCGCCTTCTTCATCGTAGTAGCCGAGGGAGAAGTAGGATGTAATCTTTTCGTTGCCACCGGTGATGGAGATGTTGTAGTCTTGCGTGAAGCCGGTTTGTGTGGCCAAGTCCCACCAGTCGAAGTTGGAGTTACGCAGTTCGGGCGTCCAGCGGGTGAAGTTGATTTGGTCCGCGTTGCTGAACGAAGCGTAGTAGTCGTACAGTTCCGCGCCGTCCATCATTTCCAGGTTACCGTTGTTCAGACGGCTGATACCCAGCTTTACGGAAGCGTTGACGGTCATCTTTTCGGCACGGCCCGTCTTGGTAGTCACCACAATGACACCGTTGGCGCCCTGCGAACCGTAGATGGCGGTAGAGGCGGCATCCTTCAGGACGGTCAGCGACTCGATGTCGGCGGGATTCAATTCACCGGAGTTATAGCCCACAATCACGCCGTCGATGACCCACAACGGGGCGGAGTTACCGCTGATGGTGGCCTTACCGCGAATCATCATGGCGCCCGTAGAGCCCGGCTGGCCCGTACCCGGCTGTACGTACACGCCGGGGATTTTGCTGTTCAGCATGTTTTCCACACTGGGAGTTGTTACGTCTTTCAGCTTCTCGTCCTTTACGGTGGAGAGCGAACCTGTCAGACTCTCGCGGCGTTGCATGCTGTAACCTACAACGACCAGCTCGTCCAGCGTCTGGCTGTCTTCGTGTAGTTGGATTTTGAGCTTCGTCTGGTTGCCTACGCTGACGGTCTGCGTCACGTAGCCGATGTATGAAACCTGGATTTTTGCCTGGGGAGGTACTTCCAGCGTGAACTCACCGTCTACGTTGGTGATTACACCGGTCGTAGTGCCTACAACCAATACGTTTGCCCCGATGATGGGGATGTCACTGCCGTCTACTACGGTACCTGTGATGGTTCGGTTCTGGGCGAATGCTACACCCACGCAACACAGAAACACCAGCAAACTCGTGAACAATCTCTGAGTCATTTTTTTGTTTCTCATAAAATTTAAGTTATTAATGAATTAAACAAAATCCCTCTTCTCCTCCAAGCGATGATTCATATATGAATAGATAAAAAAGAAGTCTTTTTCGCTTCTCTGCCATCCGGTTGCTTTTCTTAAGAAATCCGCTGTTTGATTTATACTTCTTTGCACTTTCTCTTAAGTAAAAAGCGCACTAAAGTATAAATTATCTTTAATTTAGCCAAATTTACCCCCCCCCTTAACGTTTTTTAATCAACGAATGAGCCGTTCCGATGGAGAATAACGTTAAACGTGCCGCTTCGTCCCATTAAACCTGAAGTCCCGTCCCATTAAATCTAAAGGGGTGTCCCATTAAATCTAAACGGACCTGCCGTGTAAAGATACTTCTTAATATTCCATGCGGAAATCCGGCCGTTTTGCTTGTGCTTCAGCGCGAGCGCCTGTGTCTTATGTCGTAAGTGATTGTCTGCCAAATATTGTTGATAATCAGTGTTTTGCGAAATATCATCGGTTCCATGCCCGATTTTTAGGGCTCAATTTTAGGGCTCAGGTTCACTATAAGCCTCCCCTACAGAGCGAGGAGAGGGGTGGGTGTATAGAAAAATGATAATTTATCGGGGGGAACCACAGATAACACAGATAGTACGGATTTACACGGATTTTTAAGGTATCTGTCATGTCGAGCTTGTCGAGACATCTCACGTAACGCATGAGGAGGTCTTACATGAGACCCTTCGACTACGCTCAGGGTGACAGATACATCTGTGCTCATCTCGTTTAATCCGTGTTCATCAGTGGTTTAAATTCCCATTTATCACATTCTTTCCTCTTCCTTTCTCTTCCGTTATTGATGAAAATAGGCTACATCGGTTGCTCACCGATGGGGGATAAGGACTTCTCTTCAGCTTCCTTTCAAGTCAGGCTGATGTGGAATGCATAATGTTTATAACTTATTGAAATATAGGAGTATAGTTTTCTTTTTGCGGAAAATGGGGCGTAGGGGGAGGCTTATAGTGAACCTGAGCCCTAAAATGAGCTCTACTTTCGTTTGGACGGGAAGGGGCGGTTGGTAAGCGGAGTTGACAATGCGGCTTGCTTGAAGTCCCCTGTTAGTCAAATTTCAGTACGAACACCGTCTCCTTGCCGGGCAGGTAGGCGAGGCTTCCGCCGGAGAGGCGCATGATTTGGCGCGAGATGCTCAGGCCGATGCCGCTGCCGTTTTCCTTCGTGGTGAAGAAGGGGATGAAGATGTGGGCGGCCACTTCGGGCGGGATGGCGGGGCCGTTGTTCGCCACTTCTATCAGCACGGCTTCGCTCTCGTCGCAATAGGCGCGGATGCTGATGCGTCCGTCCGTCCGGGTGCCGAGGGCTTGCAGGGCGTTGGCCAGCAGGTTGGTCATCACCTGGGCTACGAGGTGCTCGTCGGCGTGCAGGATGAGGTCGTCCGGGCGGATGTCGATGCGGAAGTCGGCCTGCGTGTCCGGGAAGCGGTGGCGGGCCAGCTGCACCATGCGCTGGATGAAGCCTTTCACGTAGAACAGGGTGGGGACGGGCGTGGGGATGTGGGTGAAGCGGCGGTAGTTCTCCACGAAGGCCAGCAGTCCCTTGCCCGTGTTGCTGATGGTCTGCAGCCCTTGGCGCAGTTCGTCTTTCTCGTCCATGCGGGTCAGCAGGGTGTCGCTCAGCGAGGTGATGGGGGTGACGGAGTTCATGATTTCGTGCGTCAGCACCCGTGTCAGCCGCATCCACGAGTCTATCTCCTTTTCGTCCAGTTCGTGATTGATGTCGTTCAGGGCCACGATGCGCAGGGCCTCGCCGCGGATGGTGATGCCACTCACGCGGATGGAGAGGTTGGCCGTGCCCCGTTCGTTGGTGAAGGTGGTCTGCAGTTTGTCGCCCGGACGGCAGCGGGCCAGCAGTTCGGGCAGGCGGGCGTCCACACGGGCCAGTTGGTCGACGTGTGTCAGGATCTCCATGCCCAGCAGGCGAAGGACTTCGTTGTTCTTCTGGCAGACGTCGCCCCGGTCGTTCAGCACCACGATGCCCGTGTTCACGCAGTTCAGGATGAGTTCGTAGTACTTTTCCCGCTGGACGGTCTCGTTTTTCGCTTGTCCCAATATCTGTGTCATGCGGTTGAGGGCACGGTGAACCAGGCGGTCGGTCTCCGGCAGGCCGCTCTCGCTGAAGCGCACGCTGTAGTCGTCGTTGCCGATGGCGTCCAGCAGGAAGAGCACCTTGCGGGCATACTGGCGGTGGAGGCGGATTTGGCGGCGGAGGGCGTACAGGGCGAACAGGGTGAGCGGGATGGCTGCCATATATATATGGTATAGCCAGGCGGCGGCGGCTCCGACGGTCGGCAGGAGGGTGAGCGTGACCCATAGCGGATAGGATTGCAGGAGGACGTGCAGGCGTTGTTTCATGGCGGCGGGGGTGGTTAGAGTCCGTATTTCTTCATCTTGTTGTACAGCGTCTGCCGGCTGATGCCCAACTGGGCGGCTACGGCGGAGAGGTTGCCCGCGCAGGCGTCCATCGTCCGGCGGATCATCTGTATCTCCATCTCCTCCAGGGTGGTGGCCGCAGGGCTGTCCTCGGCGGGCAGGGGCGAAGGCTGTAGCCGGAAGTCCTGGGGCGTGAGGCCGGCGCCGTCGCTGATGATGACCGCCTTCTCGATGGCGTGCTCCAGTTCGCGGATGTTTCCTTTCCACGGATATTGCCGCAACTTCTGTTCGGCCGGGGCGGTCAGCCGGATGTCCGGACGTCCGTACTGCCTGCCGAAGCGGGCGGCGAAGAGGCGTGCCAGGGGGACGATGTCTTCGGGACGTTCGCGCAGGGGCGGTATCTCCAGGTGGATGGTGTTGATGCGGTAGAGCAGGTCCTCGCGGAACTCGCCGAGGGTCACCATGCGTGTCAGGTCGCGGTTGGTGGCGCAGATGAGGCGGATGTCCACGGGGATGGGGGTGTTGCTGCCCACGCGCGTCACGCTGCGCCGCTGGAGGGCGGTCAGCAGTTTGGCCTGCAGGGGGTAGGGCAGGTTGCCTATCTCGTCCATGAAGAGCGTGCCGTGGTGGGCGGCCTCAAACTTGCCGGGGCGGTCCGTGTGGGCGTCGGTGAAGGCGCCCCGCACGTGGCCGAAGAGTTCGCTTTCGAAGAGGCTCGGCGTCAGGGCGCCCATGTCTACGGTCACCATCTCCGTGTCCCGCCGGCCGGAGAGGGCGTGCAGCTCGCGCGCCAGCATCTCCTTGCCCGTGCCGTTCTCGCCAGTGATGAGGATGTTGGCGTCCGTGGGGGCCACTTTCTCCACCAGCCGCCGCAGGTCCTGCATGGCCGGGCTTTCGCCCCAGTACATCATAGGCTCTTGTCGCTTGGCGGGTGCTTTGCCTGCGGGGCGGGCGGCGGCGGTCAGCGTGTCAATCAGCCGCTGGTTGTCCCAGGGCTTCACCACGAAGTCCGCCGCTCCTTCCTTGATGCCCCTCACGGCGAGGTCGATGTCGGCGTAGGCCGTAAACAGCACCACGGGCAGGGCGGGGCAGAGCCGCTTCGCCTCGTGCAGCCAGTAGAGTCCTTCGCCGCCGTTGTTGACGCCCGCGCCGAAGTTCATGTCCAGCAGCAGCACCTGCCACGCTTCTTGGCGCAGCGCGGAGGGCAGGGTGACGGGCGAGGGGAGGGTGACGACGCGCGTGAAGACGGGCCTGAGCAACAGTTGCAGGGCGGAGAGCACGCTGCGGTTGTCGTCTACGATGAGTATGGATCCGAGTTTCTTCATTGTTCTTTCGCGTTAGGGTGGTTGATGCCGTGAGGCGTATGGATGAACGAGCGGTGGGCGTCCTTCAGTCTGAACAGGTTGGCGAATTGGAGGACGAACATCTGGGGCAGCCGCAGGAAGGCGTTCAGCAGCCGCCGGGTGTAGAGCTTGCGGGGAGTGGCCAGCGTCAGGGCAAGCACTATGGCGGCGAACAAAGCCCACCACTTCGCGGAGGCGGGGGCATGGAAGACCGAAACGCCCGCGGCTATGACCAGCGTCAGCCCCAGGCTCATGAGCCGGGGCAGCATGACGTGTTGCAGTATCTTGTCGCAATAATCCCAGTTCCCCGCCAGGAGTTGCGGGAAGAAGTCGCGCATGTGCAGCCTGACATATTGGTATTGCGCCGACAGCCACCGCCTGCGCTGGTTGGAGAAATGTGCCGCCGACTGAATCTTTTCGTCCCATACGGGGGTGTCCGGCAGGTAGACAATCCGTACGCGGCGCCGGAACAGGGCGAACTCCAGGGCGCGGTCTTCGGCCACGGAGTGGATGTCGCGCAGGAGCGTTTTGTATAAAGCGTAATCGAAAGCCATGCCCGAACCGATGAGGGCGGACGACAGCCCCGCCGCGCAATGGCCCTTGCGGAAGATGGAGTTGTTGACCTCCTCGCTCAGGGCGTCGAGGACGGCGACGTCCGTATTCATGTTCTTGGCCGTGCGATGTGCCTGTACGGCTTGCCATCCCGCGTCGAAGGCGGCGTTTATCTCGGAGAGGAACGTGGGCGCCACCACGTTGTCGGCATCGAGCACCACCGCCACGTCATACGCGTCGCCTATCCGGTCCATCGCCGTGTTGAGCGACCGGGCTTTCGTGCTGTTCTCAAACTCTACGGTGATGAGGCGCAGGGGGAGCCGGGACAGGCGGCGGTTGGTCTCTTCGGACATGCGGTCGGAGATGACCACCACCACGAAACGGTCGTGCGGATAGCGTTGCTCCAGGACCGAACGCACGCAGTCCATGATGACGTTGTCTTCCTTATAGGCCGGTATGAGCACGGCCATACGGCGTTCTTTCTGCTCCGCGGCTGCCAAAGGCGGCATCTTCCGCAGCGACAACACCGCGAACACCAGCAGGTACAGCGTATGGAGGGCGAATACTGCGAATGCTATATGGTCGATAACGCTCATGGGACACGTCTCTTTTATTTTACACTAACCCGCATGCTTTCAGCAGCGCCTTGATTTCGGCATCCGTGATGCTTTCGCGTTCAGCCTTGTCGTAGATGTAGAGGAAGTGGATTTTACTCATCTTCATACTTACTACCACTGTGAAGGTAATGATTCTGGCTCCTCCGCTTTTTCCTTTCCCTTTAGAGGCGATACGCATACGTATTTTTCGTAAGCCTTTTCCTAAGTCAGTCCCCATAGAAGGTTGGGCGACAACTTCATTTCTTAGGTTTTCTACGTCTTGTCTAAGAGACGGGTAACGCTTATACAACCGTTTGAATTCTTTCTTAAAGGTTGCGGCGATTTCTGTTTCATACTGCATCATTGTCCAGTTCCTTTAGAAAGTCATCAAACGATTGTGTTCTCCCTGCCTTTACGTCTTCCAGTCCGGACTTGATGCCCGCCAGAATCTCTTCTTTGCTGATGTACTCCGTTTCTTCTTCCTTTTCACGGATGTTTTCCAACAGTTTGTTCGACAGCCACTTTTGATTGTTGAGGGATAACGATTGGATGGTCATCCACAAGCTGTCTAATGAGATGGTCGCTTTCATACAATTTTTCTCCTATCTAAATATGATAATGCAAATGTAAGGAATTTATCGGAATATCCGTCCGCCATGCGGGGAAAAGTGGAACTTTATGGCAATAGTGTCTAATATTTGGACGGCAGTGTCTAATAATTGGACACACGGTAGCAAGACGATTTTCCGTTTATGGTTGACAATGTGTACTTTATCCTTTTGGCACGGTTTTGGCATAGCGGTAAATGAGATGGTATTGGATGAATAAGCCGCAAGTGACTAATAATCAACAAAAAGCGTTTCAGGCATATTTCAGCAATAACCTGAAGACTTTTCAGCTACTAACTGAAAGCCTTTCAGTTACTAACTGAAGGTCTTTCAGGTGGTACCTGAAAATGTTTCAGACAGTACCTGAAAACAGATGAGAATAAAGGAAGGCTGACATTAGATACGTAAATGTACGGAATTAATTGATACTATAAATGGGAATTTAGCGCGCGAAAGCGCGCTTGAATGAAGAATTAAGAATGATGAATGAAGAATTTGTAACTTAATTCTCCTCCTTCCGGAAGGTTGCTCTCCCCCGACAAACGGGGGAGCAAGGAGGGGGTGAGTCCCCGCAGGGGGAGATGGTAGGAGAAATATGCCGCGTAAGCGACTCCTATTCTTTTATTATTATAAAATAGGTCGAACCATTCCTTTCCTACCACCCCGCCCGTTGGGCACCCCTCCTTCCGGAAGGAGGGGAGTTGAATACTATAATTCTTCGTTCTTCATTC
>CASGED010000070.1 GCA_949300425.1 uncultured Bacteroides sp. | reverse complement strand
CTCACGTCACAGTGTGTGTAGCAAAAAAAACTAATTGT
The DNA here is from genome assembly GCA_949300425.1 of uncultured Bacteroides sp. Classification (GTDB taxonomy): domain Bacteria; phylum Bacteroidota; class Bacteroidia; order Bacteroidales; family Bacteroidaceae; genus Bacteroides. Next base: position 36,690 of record CASGED010000070.1, on the reverse strand, counting down.
CGTTTGTCGTTTGTCGGGATTTCCCGTGTTCCGGGGAGGGGTGAGGGATTGCCGCATAAAACCGGCTTTTGAAACCTGTTTGGGTAAAAAAAGAGGATGTAAGTGCCTGACCTGGCGCATCATTTTGATTTTGTGCGCCCCGCCGCGCGTATTCCTCTTGCGTATTCCGCGGATTATACCTATCTTTGCATACCGAAAACAAAACCCGATTAAAAACGTAGCATTTTTTTTGTAAACGATATGAAAAGACAATTCATCCCCCTCATCCTCCTGGCCACGGCTCTGACCGCCCAGGCGCAAGACCTGAAAGAAGGCGGCATCACGCCCGACATGCTGAAACAAATCAGCCAAAGCTACCAAGGCACGCCCGCCGACCGGGCTTTGCGCAACGCCATAGGCAACAACAGCATCCGCGCCCTCGCCCTGAACCAGGACAACCTGAAGGAGATGGACACGCACTTCTCCGTCCGCGTCAACTCCAAGGGCATCACCGACCAGCAATCCTCCGGGCGCTGCTGGCTCTTCACGGGGCTGAACGTGATGCGCGCCAAGACCTTGGCCCGGTACGGATTCCGCTCCTTCGAGTTCTCGGAGATATACCCCTTCTTCTGGGACCAGCTGGAGAAAGCCAACCTCTTCCTGCAAGGCATCATCGACACGCGCGGCCGCGGGATGGAGGACGAGACCGTGCAATGGCTCTTCAAGCACCCCCTGAGCGACGGGGGCACCTTCACCGGAGTGGCCGACATCGTGGGCAAATACGGCCTCGTGCCCAAGGAAGCCATGCCCGAGACGTACAGCAGCAACAACACCTCGCAGATGGCCGAACTCATCAGCCTGAAGCTCAAAGAATACGCCCTGCGGCTCCGCGAAATGGGGGCTGAGGGCAAGGGGGACAAGGCTCTCGTGGAGGAGAAGACCCGTATGCTGGGCACCGTCTACCGCATGCTGGCGCTCAACCTGGGCGTTCCTCCTACGGAGTTCGACTACGTGCGCCGCGACGCCCAAGGCAATCCCGTGGAGACCGAACACCACACGCCCATGACCTTCCTCGAGAAGTACGGAGACCCGCAGCTGCTCACCCACTACGTGATGCTGATGAACGACCCCAGCCGTCCCTACTACAAGACCTACGAGATAGACTATGACCGCCACCGCTACGACGGACGCAACTGGACGTACGTCAACCTGCCCATAGAGGACATCAAACAGATGGCCATCGCTTCCCTCAAGGACAGCACCATGATGTACTTCTCGTGCGACGTGGGCAAGTTCCTCAACTCCAAGCGCGGCCTGCTGGACGTGAACAATTACGACTACGAGTCGCTGATGGGCACCACCTTCGGCATGGACAAAAAGGAACGCATACAGACTTTCTCCAGCGGCTCCAGCCACGCCATGACCCTGATGGCCGTCGACCTGGACGCCGAAGGCCGGCCCACCAAGTGGATGGTGGAGAACAGTTGGGGCGCTTCGTCCGGCTATCAGGGACACCTGATTATGACCGACGAGTGGTTCGATGAATACATGTTCCGCCTCGTGGTGGAGACCAAGTACGTGCCCGCCGACGTGATGAAACTCTTCGAACAGAAACCCGAACGCCTGCCCGCCTGGGACCCGATGTTCGCGCCGGAAGAATAAGGGGAAGTCCTTTAAGGCGATGAAAATGTTCCGTAGCGAAACTCCGTTAATTCTAACCCTTAAAGAAAGTTATAAAATAAAGATTGAAAACTATCGTCTTTGAAAAAGTTTCTACTTTTACGCTCCCTATGATAATAGCAGTAAGATTATGGAGCAACATTATATACTGAAAGCGATAGACGCGGCTCTGAAAGCCGGCGAAGAAATATTGTCCATTTATGACGACCCGGCATCGGACTTCCAGATAGAAAGGAAAGCCGATAATTCACCTCTGACGATAGCGGACCGGAAGGCGCACCGGGTCATCAGCTCGATGCTGGCGGACACGCCCTATCCGGTGCTGAGCGAAGAAGGACGATCCATCCCTTACAAGGAACGGAGCGGGTGGGAGAGCCTTTGGATTGTAGACCCCCTGGACGGCACGAAGGAGTTCATCAAGCGCAACGGGGAGTTTACCGTCAACATCGCCTGGGTGAGCGGCTCGGTGCCCCGCATGGGAGTGATTTACGTGCCCGTGAAACGGGTCCTTTATTTTGCCGACGAAGCATTGGGAGCTTACAAGCTGGAAAACGTCACCTCCCGTGAAGGCGCCACGCTGGAGGAGCTGACGGCACGTGCCGTGAAGTTGCCCTCCGACAAGGGGCACGAAGGCTATGTCGTGGTGGCGTCCCGTTCGCACCTGACGCCTGAGACGGAACAATTCGTGGCGGAGGCGCGGTCCATGTTTCCTTGCGTGGAGATGATTTCGAGCGGGAGTTCGATAAAGATGTGCCTGGTGGCCGAAGGCACGGCCGATGTATATCCGCGCTTCGCGCCCACGATGGAGTGGGACACGGCGGCGGGTCATGCCATTGTGCGGGCGGCCGGGGGCGAAATCTACCGGACGGATGTGAACGAGCCTTTGCGGTATAACAAAGAGAATCTGTTGAATCCGTGGTTCATTGTAGAAATGAAGAATTAAGAATGAAGAACGATGAATTTTGAGATAATTTTCGTACTGCTCGGGCTGATAGGGATGCTGATAGCCCTGATTAAAGACAAAATGCGTCCCGGCATCGTGTTGCTGAGCGTGGTGGTACTGTTCATGGTGGCGGGCATCATCAGCCCCCGGCAGATGGTGGCCGGCTTCAGCAACCGGGGCATGATTACGGTGGCTCTGCTGTTCCTCGTGAGCGAGGGCATCCGGCAGAGCGGAGCGTTGAGCACCGTGGTCAAGAAACTTCTGCCCAACGAGAAAACGACCGTGGCCAAGGCGCAGACGCGCATCCTGCCCATCGTGAGCGCTTTCTCGGCTTTCTTGAACAATACGCCCGTGGTGGTTATCTTCGCCCCGATATTGAAGAATTGGTCGAAGCGTGTGGGCCTCTCCTGCACGAAGTTCCTGATTCCCCTTTCCTACGCCACCATCCTGGGCGGCTTGTGTACGCTGATAGGCACTTCCACCAACTTGGTGGTGCACGGCATGATGATAGACCGCGGCTACGAAGGCCTGAAAATGTTCGACCTGGCCTACATCGGAATACCCATCACGGTGGCGGGGCTTCTTTTTATCATCCTGACATCCAAAAAACTATTGCCTGCCGAGCGTCCCGACAACTTTGAGGAGGAGGAAGCGGATGTGGCCGAAGGCAACGGACAACACGTGGTGGAAGTGGTGCTCGCTTCCCGCTTTCCGGGCTTGAAGCGCAAGCTGAAAACATTCGATTTCAAGCGTCGTTATGGTGCCGAAATCAAGGAAATACGCCAGGGCGGACAGGTGATAACCGACAATCTGGGCGAAGTGCGCTTGCAGGAAGGCGACACGCTGGTGCTTCTTGCCGATGACGCCTTTACAAAGACATGGGGCGACTCGTCCGTCTTCCTGATGATGACCAACGGGAAGGAAATACCCACCCGCCAGATGCCCGGGTGGAAGAAATGGACGGCGTTGGCGCTTCTCATCATCATGATTGTGGGAGCCACCATCGGCGAGTTGCCTTTCTTCCAAGAGAGTTTCCCACGGGTGAAGATGGACATGTTCTTCTTTGCTGCGGTCACGGCCGTGGTGATGGCGTGGCTCAAACTTTTCCCGCCCAAGAAATATACGAAATACATCAGTTGGGACATCCTGATAACGATAGCCTGCGCCTTTGCCATCAGCGCGGCCATGGAGGAATCGGGACTGGCGGCGTTGATAGCCAACTTTATCAAGAATGTGTCCGGCTCTCTGGGAGCGTGGGGCGCGCTGGCCTTGCTCTATCTCGTGACGCTGATAATCACGGAACTGGTGACGAACAATGCCGCCGCAGCCTTGGCTTTCCCCTTGGCTTTGGAGACGGCTGAGAAGTTCGGTGTCGACCCGATGCCTTTCTTCATTGCCATCTGCATTGCGGCGTCGGCCGGCTTTGCCACGCCTATCGGTTATCAGACAAACCTGATTGTGCAGGGCGCCGGCAACTATAAGTTTACCGACTTCTTGAAGATAGGTGTCCCGATGGACCTGATAGTCATGATTATCTCCGTAAGCCTTATCCCGTTGATTTGGCCATTTACGGCGGTAGGTTAACATATACATATATATAATATGGCAGAACACATATATCCGATATTCGACAAGATGCTGGCCCGTGCCGACAAAGAAGAATTGCGTGGCCAGCATGGGGTCATGATTTGGTTTACCGGGCTGAGCGGCTCGGGCAAGAGCACCATCGCCATCGCCTTGGAGCGAGAGTTGCACAAGCGGGGCATCCTGTGCCGCATCCTGGACGGGGACAACATCCGGAGCGGCATCAACAACAACTTAGGTTTCACGGAAGCCGACCGCGTGGAGAACATACGCCGCATCGCGGAAGTGTCCAAATTGTTCGTGGACACGGGCATCGTGACATTGGCGGCATTCATCAGCCCCAATAACGACATCCGCGAGATGGCCGCCCGCATCATCGGGAAGGACGACTTTGTGGAAGTCTATGTCAGCACGCCCATTGAGGAGTGCGAGCGCAGGGATGTGAAGGGCTTGTACGCCAAGGCGCGCCGGGGCGAGATAAAGAACTTCACCGGCATATCCGCTCCCTTCGAAGCGCCCGAACATCCGGCGTTGACACTGGACACGTCCGAGCTCAGCGTGGAAGAGTCGGTAGGCAAGTTGTTGGAGTTGGTTTTACCCAAGATTGAGAAGAAATAAACAGATAACAAATGGAAGAATATAAACTGAGCCACCTGAAGGAACTCGAAGCCGAGTCCATACACATCATCCGCGAGGTGGCGGCGGAGTTTGAGAATCCCGTGATGCTCTACAGCATCGGCAAGGACTCGTCGGTCATGGTGCGCCTGGCCGAGAAAGCTTTCTATCCCGGCAAAGTGCCTTTCCCCCTGATGCACATCGACTCGAAGTGGAAGTTCAAGGAGATGATACAGTTCCGCGACGAGTATGCCAAGAAGTACGGATGGAACCTGATTGTGGAGAGCAACATGGAGGCGTTCAAGGCAGGCGTAGGCCCCTTCACCCACGGAAGCAAGGTGCATACCGACCTGATGAAGACGCAAGCCCTGCTGCACGCGCTGGACAAGTATAAGTTTGACGCGGCCTTCGGCGGGGCGCGCCGCGATGAGGAGAAGTCCCGTGCCAAAGAGCGCATCTTCTCCTTCCGTGACCGTTTCCACCTGTGGGACCCCAAGAACCAACGCCCCGAATTGTGGGACATCTACAATGCCCGGGTGCATAAGGGGGAGAGCATCCGCGTGTTCCCCCTGAGCAACTGGACGGAGCTGGACATCTGGCAATACATCCGCCTGGAGAACATCCCCATCGTCCCCCTCTACTTCGCCAAGGAACGCCCGGTCGTAGAGATAGACGGCAACCTCATCATGCCGGACGACGACCGCCTGCCCGAACAATACCGCGACAAGATTCAGATGAAGAAGATACGCTTCCGCACCTTGGGATGCTGGCCCTTGACCGGCGCCATCGAGAGCGAGGCCGACACCATCGAGAAGATTGTGGAGGAGATGATGACCACCACCAAGAGCGAGCGCACGACCCGTGTCATCGACTTCGACCAGGAGGCCAGCATGGAGCAGAAGAAACGCGAAGGATACTTCTAAATGAAGAATGAAGAACTAAGAATGAAGAATTATGGAGAATAAGATAGATATAAAGACCTTCCTGGACAATGACGAGAAGAAAGACCTTTTGAGGTTCCTCACCGCAGGTTCGGTGGACGATGGCAAGTCGACTCTTATCGGCCGCCTGTTGTTCGATAGCAAGAAGATTTACGAAGACCAGTTGGACGCCTTGGAGCGTGACAGCAAGCGTGTGGGCAATGCCGGCGACCACATCGACTATGCCCTCCTGCTGGACGGCTTGAAGGCCGAGCGCGAACAGGGCATCACCATCGACGTGGCCTACCGTTATTTCTCGACCAACAAGCGCAAGTTCATCATCGCCGACACGCCGGGGCATGAGCAATACACCCGCAACATGATTACGGGAGGCTCTACGGCCAACCTGGCCATCATCCTCGTGGATGCCCGCCTGGGCGTCATCACCCAGACGCGCCGCCACACGTTCCTCGTCTCCCTGCTGGGCATCAAGCACGTGGTGCTGGCCGTAAACAAGATGGACCTGGTGGACTTCTCCGAAGCGCGTTTCAATGAAATCGTGGGCGAGTACCGGAAGTTCATCGAGCCGCTGGGCATCCCCGACGTGACGTGCATCCCGCTCTCCGCCCTTGACGGAGATAATGTCGTGGAGAAATCCGCCCGCACGCCGTGGTATGCAGGCCCCGCCCTGCTGGACTTCCTGGAGACGGTGCACATCGGCAACGACCACAACCTGCAAGATTTCCGCTATCCCGTGCAATACGTCCTGCGTCCCAACCTCAACTTCCGTGGCTTCAGTGCCAAGGTGGCATCGGGCGTGATACACAAGGGGGATGAAGTGATGGCTCTGCCTTCGCGCAAGAAGTCGCGCGTGAAGAGCATCGTCACCTACGACGGGGAACTGGATTACGCCTTCCCGCCCCAATCCGTCACGCTGACGCTGGAGGACGAGATAGACGTGTCGCGCGGCGAGATGCTGGTTCACCCGGACAACCTGCCTTACGAAGGCCGCAACTTCGAGGCGATGCTCGTCTGGATGGACGAGGAGCCGATGGACATGAACAAGTCGTTCTTCATCAAGCAGACCACCAACCTGAGCCGCTCGCACGTCACGGACATCAAGTACAAGGTGGACGTCAACACCATGGAGCACCTCTCCATCGACAACGGGAAACTGACCAAGGAGACCCTGCCCATGCAGCTTAATCAGATAGCCCGCGTGGTGATGACCACCGCCAAGGAGCTTTTCTTCGACCCCTACCGGAAGAACAAGGCCACCGGCTCGTTCATCCTCATCGACCCCATCACGAACAACACCAGCGCCGTGGGCATGATTATCGACCGCATCGAGGACAAGGACATGCTTGTGGACGAGGACATTCCCACGCTCGACCTCCCGAAGTTGGGCATCGCCCCCGAGCAGTACGAAGCGGTGGACAAGGTGGTCAGGGAACTCGACCGGCAGGGCATCTCCATTAAAGTAAATAAGTAGTAACATAGCACCCTTTGCCTTCGTCCAGCCAAGGCAATGCCTCCGTCCAGTCAAGGCACGGCCTTCGTCCAGCCAAGGCGGACAGGCGGGTCAGGACATCGGCACAGGTGCAGATTAAAATGATAGTTTTATGGGCTTATTAGAATTCAATAAACTCCCCATCAACACCCTGGTGGGCGCCGATTGGAAAACCTTCAAGGCGGTGAGTGCGGGGCGCGTCATCGACCCGGCCTACCGTGGCAAGTACCGCCTGACCAAGGCCGTGTGCCGCCTGCTCTCCACATTGGTTTCCCTGCAAGATAACAGATACCGGAAACTATTGGCCGACAAGCCGTTGGAACACGACCCCGTGTTCATCCTCGGCCATTGGCGAAGCGGGACGACCTTCGTGCACAATGTCTTCTCGTGTGATAAGCACTTCGGTTATAACACCACGTATCAGACCGTCTTCCCGCACCTCATGATGTGGGGCCAGCCCTTCTTCAAGAAGAACATGAGTTGGCTGATGCCCGACAAGCGTCCCACGGACAACATGGAACTGGCCGTAGACCTGCCCCAGGAAGAGGAGTTCGCCCTGGCCAACATGATGCCCTACACGTATTACAACTTCTGGTTCTTCCCCAAGTATCAGCAGGAGTATGCGGAGAAATATCTGCTCTTCAACGACATCACGCCGCAGGAGTTGAAGGCGTTTGAAGAGACTTTCGTGAAGCTCATCAAGATTTCCCTTTGGAATACGCACGGCACGCAGTTCCTCAGCAAGAATCCGCCCCACACGGGCCGCGTCCGCGAGTTGGTCAAGATGTTCCCGGGCGCCAAGTTCATCTACCTGATGCGTAACCCCTACACCGTTTTCGAGAGCACGCGCAGCTTCTTCACCAACACCATTCAGCCCCTGAAGCTGGAAGACATCACGCCCGAAAAATTGGAGCAGAACATCCTCTCCATCTACGCGAAGTTGTACCACAAGTACGAGGCGGACAAGGCCTGCATCCCTGCCGGCAACCTCATCGAAGTGAAGTTCGAGGACTTCGAGGCCGACGCCATGGGCATGACGGAGCACATCTACCAAGCCCTCTCCCTGCCCGGCTTCCCCGAATCCCGCAAGGATATCGAGAAATACGTGGGTGGCAAGAAGGGCTACAAGAAGAACAAGTATAAGTACGATGACCGCACCGTGCGCCTCGTGCAGGAGAATTGGGGCTTTTCGCTGGAGCAGTGGGGGTATGAATTATAAATGATAATAAAGATGATGGAGAAGAGAAAGATTTGCTATATATGTTTCTTATGGACGCTATGGTATGCCCTGCCTTCCGCTTTATGGGCGCAACCGGAGCTGATACCCTACGGGAACATGGACCAATGGATTGATCGCCAGATAAAAGAGTCCGGCATCATCGGAGGCGAGACGAAGCACGTTTATGCCATCGGGCCTACGGGCACTATCGTGGGAGACGAGGCTTATACACCCAAAGGTGGCTCTCCCTGGGCATCGTCCAACGTGATGGCCAAGGTGGCGGGCATCACCAAGACGCAGACTTCTGTCTTCCCCGAGAAACGGGGCGATGGATATTGCGCCCGGCTGGACACTCGCATGGAGAGCGTCAAGGCATTAGGTTTTATTAATATCACGGTGCTGGCCGCCGGCTCCATTTTCGTGGGCAATGTGCACGAGCCAATCAAGGGGACGAAGAATCCGCAGAAGATGCTCAACTCCGGCATCCCCTTCACCAAGAAGCCCGTAGCCATCCAGTTTGATTATAAGGTGAAGATGTCCGAACGCGAGAAGCGCATCCGTGCTACAGGTTTCAGCCGCATCACGGATGTGGACGGGAAGGACTATCCGGCCGTCATCCTTCTCCTGCAAAAGCGCTGGGAAGACAAGGAAGGAAACATCTACGCCAAGCGTGTAGGCACGATGGTGGTGCGCTATGACAAGACTACTCCCGACTGGACGAACAACGCTACCTATGAGATTATGTATGGCGACATTACGGGAAATCCCGCTTATAAGGCCCACATGATGCGCCTGCAAGTGGAGGAACGTTATGCCGTGAACAGCATGGGCGAGAGCGTGCCCATTCATGAAGTGGCTTGGGGCACAAAGGATGATGAGCCTACGCACATGGTGTTGCAATTCACATCCAGCCACGGAGGCGCCTATATCGGTTCGCCCGGCAATTCTCTTTGGATAGATAATGTAAAACTTGTGTATTGATTGTTGGGAGGTAACGATTAAAGTTGTATTTTTGTGCCCGTTATGGGAAGAATACTTGCGATAGATTACGGAAAGAAGCGCACGGGCATAGCGGTTAGCGATACATTACAGCTGATTGCCAATGGGTTAACCACGGTTCCTACGGTGGAATTGATGTCCTTTTTGACGGATTATGTTTCCCGCGAGCCGGTGGAGCGGATTATCGTGGGCCTGCCCAAGCAGATGAACAACGAAGCCTCGGAGAACGCGAAGCGCATCGAGCCTTTTGTCAGAACTTTGCGGAAGGCAATGCCAAACATTCCCGTGGAGTATGTGGACGAGCGTTTCACCTCCGTATTGGCCCATCGGGCGATGCTGGAAGGCGGGTTGAAGAAAAAAGCGCGTCAGAACAAGGCATTGGTGGATGAAATCAGTGCCACCATCATCTTGCAAGATTATTTGGAGAGCAAACGGATATAAATATACATATAATATATAGAGATTATGATTTTACCTATTTATACGTACGGACAACCGGTATTGAGAAAGGTGGCCGAAGACATTGCCCCGGATTATCCGGATTTGAAAGAGCTTATCGCAAACATGTTCGAGACTATGGATCATGCTGACGGGGTAGGGCTGGCCGCTCCGCAAATCGGGCTTCCTATCCGGGTGGTGGTTATCAACTTGGATGTCCTTTCGGATGACCTGCCTGAGTACAAGGGGTTCCGCAAGGCGTTTATCAATGCCCACATCCTGGAAGTGTCGGGCGAGGAAGAGTCCATGGAGGAAGGATGCCTGAGCCTGCCGGGTATTCATGAAACCGTGAAACGCGGGAATAAAATCCATGTACAATACCTGGATGAGAATCTTGAAGCGCATGACGAAGTGGTGGAAGGATACTTGGCCCGTGTCATGCAACATGAGTTTGACCATCTGGAAGGAAAGATGTTCATCGACCATCTCTCCCCCCTGCGCAAGCAGATGATAAAAGGTAAGCTAAATGCCCTGCTCAAAGGGAAGGCGCATTGCACTTATCGGGTGAAGACCGTAAAGAAATAATCTCTCCTTGCCCATGATAAAGAAAATACTGATTCTTCTATCGCTCTTCCCGCTTTGCCTTTTTGCGCAGATTAATACCGAACGAGTGATGATGATAGCCCGTAATGCGCTCTATTTTGAGGATTACGTGTTGTCTATCCAGTATTTTAATCAAGTCATCAGTGCCAAACCCTATCTGTTCGAGCCTTATTTCTACCGGGGATTAGCCAAGATAAACTTGGATGATTACCAAGGAGCCGAGGCCGATTGTGACGAAGCCATCCGGCGCAACCCGTTTGTGGTGGGCGCCTATCAAATCCGGGGACTGGCCCGCATCAAGCAAAATAATTTTGAAGGAGCCATCGAGGACTATCGTACCGCTTTGAAGTACGACCCGGAAAACTTGATTTTATGGCATAATCTGACTTTGTGCCACATGCAGGAAGAGGATTATGCCGATGCGCAGGACGACTTGGCGCAGCTCCTGAAAATAGCTCCCCGATATACTCGTGCCTATTTGATGCGGGGCGAGGTCTACATGAAGCAGAACGACACCATCAACGCCTTGAAAGATTTCGACAAGGCCATTGAGTTGGACAAGTATGATGCCGATGGATGGAGTGCCCGCGCCATGGTCTATCTGCAACAAGCCAAGTATAAAGAAGCCGAAAGCGACCTGACTCAGGCTATCCGCCTGAGCGTGAAGAATACGGGTAACTACATCAACCGTGCCTTAGCCCGCTTCCATCAGAACAACCTGCGCGGGGCCATGTGCGATTATGACTTGGCTTTGGACATCGACCCGAACAACTTCATCGGGCACTATAACCGAGGTTTGCTACGTGCCCAGGTTGGTGATGATAACCGTGCCATCGAGGACTTCGACTTCGTGTTGCAGATGGAGCCGGATAACATGATGGCAACCTTCAACCGAGGTTTGCTACGTGCCCAGACGGGAGATTATCAAGGAGCTATCAGTGATTATTCACGTGTCATAGAGGAATATCCCAATTTCCTTACCGGATATTATTATCGGGCGGAAGCACGCCGGAAAATGGGCGACCGGAAAGGGGCGGAGCAAGACGAATTCAAGGTAATGCAAGCCCAGTTGGATAGATTGAACAACCGTTCTTCCTCCGGAAATGATGAAGACGTAGCGGATAATCAGGAAGCGAAGGAGGATGATGACGAAGGAAAAACCCGAAAGCAATCGGACAAGAATATACGCAACTATCGTAAGATTGTGATAGCGGACGATGAGGAGGCAAGCCAACGCTATACGAGCGATTATCGGGGACGCGTGCAAAACCGCAATGTGGTCATCAAGCTGGAGCCTATGTATGCGTTGTCTTACTATGAGCGCATCAGCGAGGTGAAGAAGGCGGTGCATTATTATGCAGGCATCGACTCGTTGAATCTCTCCAAACAATTGCCCAAACCTTTGAAGATTACGAACATGGAGTCACCTCTGACCGAAGAGCAAGTGCGTTATCACTTCGCGTTGATAGATTCGCACACGTCCGACATTGTGGCCGACCCGAACAACGCCCTGAAGCGGTTCATGCGAGGGATGGACTTCTATCTGGTGCAGGATTTCGATAGTTCAATAGATGATTTTACCCAAAGCATCCTCTTGGACGGAGATTTCTTCCCCGCATACTTCATGCGCGCTTTGGTGCGTTACAAGCAATTGGATTACAAGAAGGCGGAAGCGGCATCGGAGAATAACCGGTCGGGGGCTTCAGTTTCGGACAAGCAAGAGCAGAATATCACCGCGGTAGATTATGAAGTGGTGAAGAAGGACTTGGACAAGGTCATTGAACTGGCTCCGGATTTCGTTTATGGTTATTATAACCGGGGAAATGTCTCGTCTGCCCTAAAAGATTATCGGGCGGCATTGGAGGATTATGACAAAGCTTTGGAGTTGGATCCCGAGTTTGCCGAAGCCTACTTCAACCGAGGGCTTACTCACATTTTCTTAGGCAATAACAAGCAAGGTATTATGGATTTGAGTAAGGCCGGAGAACTGGGTATTGTCTCGGCTTATAACATAATTAAACGGTTTACGGATGTGCAGGAATAACATTTTTTTGCTAAATGAATGGATATTGAAAAGAAATGTCTATTTTTGTGCTCAGATTTAGAGATATACATATTATTATGATAAAGATAACTTTTCCAGACGGCTCCGTTCGTGAGTATAACGAAGGGGTAACAGGACTGCAGATTGCAGAAAGCATTAGTTCACGCTTGGCACAGGAAGTGCTGGCTTGTGGCGTGAATGGTGAGACGTATGACTTGGGTCGTCCTATCCAGAACGATGCCGAGGTAGTTTTATACAAATGGGAAGATGAACAAGGTAAGCACACCTTTTGGCACACCAGTGCCCACTTGTTAGCCGAAGCCTTGCAGGAACTCTATCCGGGCATTCAGTTCGGTATAGGTCCGGCCATTGAAAACGGTTTCTATTATGATGTAGATCCGGGCGAGGCTACTATTAAGGAGTCAGACCTGCCTGCCATCGAAGCCAAGATGGTGGAACTGGCCGCAAAGAAAGAAGCCGTAGTCCGTAAAGATATTGCCAAGGCCGATGCTTTGAAGATGTTTGGCGAGCGCGGTGAGACTTATAAGTGTGAACTGATTTCCGAATTGGAAGACGGACATATCACAACCTATACGCAAGGCGCGTTTACCGACTTGTGCCGTGGCCCGCACTTGATGACCACCGCACCCATCAAAGCCATTAAACTGACCTCCGTAGCCGGTGCTTATTGGCGCGGACAGGAAGACCGCAAGATGATGACTCGTATTTACGGCATCACCTTCCCGAAGAAGAAGATGCTGGACGAGTATCTCGTCATGCTGGAAGAAGCGAAGAAACGCGACCATCGCAAGATAGGTAAAGAGATGGACTTGTTTATGTTCTCCGACACCGTAGGCAAAGGCTTGCCCATGTGGTTGCCCAAAGGTACGGCATTGCGCATCCGCTTGCAGGACTTCTTGCGCCGCATCCAGTCACGTTATGACTATCAGGAAGTAATGTGTCCTCCCATTGGCAACAAGTTGCTTTACATCACCTCCGGACACTACGCTAAATACGGAAAAGATTCTTTCCAGCCCATTCATACTCCGGAGGAAGGCGAAGAATACTTCTTGAAGCCGATGAACTGCCCGCATCATTGTATGATATACAAGAATTCGCCCCGTTCTTACAAGGACTTGCCTTTGCGCATAGCCGAGTTCGGTACGGTATGCCGTTACGAACAGAGCGGAGAACTTCACGGGTTGACCCGTGTGCGTAGCTTCACGCAGGATGATGCGCACCTCTTCTGCCGTCCCGACCAGGTGAAGGATGAATTCCTTCGCGTAATGGATATCATCTCAATAGTTTTCAAGTCGATGAACTTCGAGAACTTCGAGGCTCAGATTTCTTTGCGCGACAAGGAGAACCGCGAGAAATACATCGGTAGCGATGAAAATTGGGAAAAGGCAGAACAGGCCATTATCGAGGCTTGCGAGGAGAAAGGATTGAAAGCTAAAATAGAATATGGTGAAGCCGCATTCTATGGTCCTAAGCTGGACTTCATGGTGAAGGATGCTATCGGACGCCGTTGGCAGCTGGGTACTATTCAGGTAGATTATAACCTGCCCGAACGTTTCCAATTGGAATATACCGGTGCCGATAACCAAAAGCATCGTCCGGTCATGATACATCGTGCCCCGTTCGGTTCCATGGAGCGTTTCGTGGCCGTACTCATCGAGCATACCGCAGGTAAGTTCCCTTTATGGCTCACGCCCGACCAAGTGGCCATTTTGCCCATCAGCGAGAAGTTCAATGATTATGCTAACGAAGTGCGCCTGACCTTGAAAAAGTACGATATCCGAGCATTAGTGGATGAACGTAATGAAAAGATTGGACGCAAGATTCGTGATAACGAGTTGAAGCACATTCCTTACATGCTTATCGTGGGCGAGAAAGAAGCCGAAAACGGAGAAGTTTCCGTACGTAAACAGGGTGAAGGCGACCAAGGAACCGTAAAATTGGAAGATTTCGCTAAAAAAATTAGCGAAGAAGTTCAGAATATGATAAATAAGTGGTAAATTTGCGGCCAATTTAGTAGTAACATAAAAATAAAAAACAAATAGGTAGTACAACGTTATTTAATGAAGAATGACAATTTAAAAGGGCAACACCGGATTAATGAACAAATCCGTGCCAAAGAAGTCCGTATAGTGGGCGATGAAGTGGAAAGCAAAGTGTATCCGATAGCGCAAGCGTTAAGACTGGCTGAAGAGCATGAAGCAGACCTGGTAGAGATTTCTCCCAACGCACAACCTCCTGTTTGTCGTATTATAGATTACTCTAAATTCCTTTATCAGTTGAAGAAACGTCAGAAGGAACAAAAGGCAAAGCAGGTGAAGGTGAATGTGAAAGAAATTCGTTTTGGTCCTCAAACCGATGATCACGACTACAATTTCAAGTTGAAACATGCCAAAGGTTTCCTTGAAGACGGCGATAAAGTGAAAGCTTACGTGTTCTTCAAAGGCCGTTCTATCCTTTTCAAAGAGCAAGGTGAAGTGTTGCTGCTTCGTTTTGCCAACGATTTGGAGGATTATGCCAAGGTGGATCAGATGCCTATTTTGGAAGGTAAGCGGATGACGATCCAACTCTCTCCCAAGAAGCTCGGTTCCTCCAAGAAGAGTGCCGCTTCTCAGAAGTCTGCGGGAGGATCAAAAGTCTTCGTGGAAGCTGAATCGGAAAAAGAAGATGAATAACGCCGAGGTATAGTGCGTTATCATATTAATAATTTAATAATTAAATAAAACTAAGTAAGATGCCAAAGATCAAGACTAACTCCGGTTCTAAAAAAAGATTCGCTCTTACCGGAACAGGTAAAATCAAGAGAAAGCATGCTTTTCATAGTCACATCCTGACTAAGAAAACGAAAAAGCAAAAAAGAAATCTGTGTCACTTCACATTGGTAGATCGCACCAATGTAAATCAGATAAAAGAGCTTTTAGCGATTAAGTAAAGGAAACGCATGTGTGTAAAGACAAAAAATTAAGTTATTAACCGAGTGCATTAGCTTAAAGTCCGGTGTGTGAAGCATCGGCGCTAACATTCAAAAACAAGTAAAACTATGCCAAGATCAGTAAATCATGTTGCTTCGAGAGCAAGAAGAAAGAAAATTCTGAAACTAACTAGAGGTTACTTCGGTGCGCGCAAGAACGTTTGGACCGTAGCCAAGAATACTTGGGAGAAAGGTTTGACTTACGCATTCCGTGACCGTAAGGCGAAAAAAAGAAATTTTCGTGCTTTGTGGATTCAACGTATCAATGCCGCAGCCCGTTTGGAGGGCTTGTCTTATTCCAAATTGATGGGTGCATTGCACAAGGCAGGAATTGAAATCAACCGCAAGGTATTAGCCGATTTGGCTGTAAATCATCCCGAAGCGTTTAAGGCTATTGTTGCTAAGGCTAAGGCCGCATAAAAACGGTTTTTTGTATAGCTGACAACAAACTTATTGGAAAGTGCTGATAAACTTATAAAGTTTTCGGCACTTTTTTTATTATTTTCTTGTTTCTTTCATAAAAACTTCATACCTTTGTTATGGAAAAATAGCCGCATTGATTGGATCGGGAAACTCATCAAATTATACGAAATACCGAGACAAGCTTCGCTTCTCAATGGCGGGCCACGCCCTTCGGGGTAACCTTTGAGTCGGTGGATTACAAAGAGGACGAGCACTCAAATCATGTCTATCGGAGTTTCATCACATCATCGGTGCGGCTTTTCTATAAAATTTCTCAGAGTCATTCTTTGAGTAAAAGATATGCCCGAGTTTACAATATTGATGTAAGCTTGGGCATGTTTCTAAGTAGAAGGGTATTTGAATATGATATCTTTTTAAATTATCCAACGCAAAGATAAGCAGAGATGTATTACCTTTGCATAAAAGTAGAAAAAATGTTTTTTGAATGTGGCCTTTTGGCATGTATGTCAAAATAGAACGCGGAAGGCCTTTTAATTATATCTAATATGGAAATAAAAAGTGCGGAATTTGTCATGAGCAATACGGATGTCGACAAATGCCCTCCGGAAATGTTTCCGGAGTATGCCTTTATCGGACGTTCCAATGTCGGGAAGTCAAGTCTGATTAACATGTTAACCAAACGAAAAGGGCTGGCTATGACTTCTGCCACACCAGGAAAAACAATGCTTATCAACCATTTCCTTATAAACAAAAACTGGTATATAGTCGATCTTCCAGGATATGGTTATGCCAAACGTAGCACCAAGGGTCAAGAGCAAATCAAGCGTATCATTCAAAGTTATATCTTGTGTCGCCGGCAAATGACATGCCTTTTTGTGCTTATTGATTGCCGCCATGAGCCTCAGGCCATCGATTTGACTTTTTTCGAGTGGTTAGGGGAGAATAATATTCCTTTTGCCATAGTCTTCACCAAGGCCGATAAATTGAAAACAGGGCGGCTGAACGCTAATGTTCGCCAATACTTGGACAAATTGCTTGAGCAATGGGAGGAACTACCACCCTATTTTGTCACTTCTTCCGAGAGTCGAATCGGGCGTGAAGAACTACTGACCTACATCGAAGAGATTAACAAAGAATTGAAAGATAAATAAATTATTATGATAATGAAAATGAAAAGATTCAGAATGAACAGCTTGCTCCTTCTGTTATTATTTATGGCTACCCCAAGTGTGCAAGCCCAATCGTTGAAAGATTTGTTTAATAAGGAAAATATCGAGAAAGCCGTGGGTGTTGTCACAGGGAAGAATACGGCAAGTATGGTGGGGAACTGGGTCTATACTGGTTCTGCCGTCCAATTCGAATCCGACAATGTGTTGCAAAATGCTGGAGGAGCATTGGCCGCCTCAGCTCTTACGAATAAATTAGATGAATTGCTGGAAAAAGTAGACATACGGCCAGGCGAATTTGGATATATGTTTGAAGCGGATAGCTCGTTTGTGGCTTATATAAAGAATCGTGAGTTGAAAGGAACCTATACCTATAACACCGAGACTAAGGAAGCTAATCTGAAGTTCGCTAAACTTGTAGGGCTGAACGCTACCATCGCCTGCACTTCGTCCGAATTGCAGATACTTTTCAACGTCAGTAAATTGCTCGATTTTATTACCTATCTTTCCAGTAAGAGCAGCAATTCTACTCTGCAAAGTATCAGTGCTTTGGCCGAAAACTACGATGGCATGCGATTGGGATTTGCCTTCAAGCGAGAAGAAGAGAAATAAAAGATATTTTTAATACTGACAAACTTATACTTTGTGTGAAATGAAATGTGCTTTGGCGTGCCAAAAATGAAGCTCATCTGATATTCAAAAGAGGATTATCCTATATGGCGGAGAGGATAATCCTCTTTTGAATATAGGATAATCCTCTCTGGCACGGGACATCTTGCATAGTATAAGTCGAGAAATAGTGAATGAAAGATTTATCTTAGGGGATGATAACGTTCGCTAAACGTGTAGCCCTATTCTTTATTCTTTGTTTTTATTGTACCAAAATACTAAGTAAATTTTTCCAGGTTTTCGTTGTTTATTGAATATGTTTTTGTAATTTTGGGCCGTTTCCTACAAACAGGAAGCGAATGACCTTAATGAATAAGAATATATCATATAAACACCAATAAAAGTATGGAAAACAAAATTCAAGAGCTGACCGACAAAATCTACCGCGAGGGGGTGGAGAAAGGAAACGAAGAAGCTCGCAAGCTTGTAGAACAAGCACAAAATGAGGCCAAAAACATTGTAGAAGAAGCCCAAAGGCAGGCTGAGGCTACCCTTGCCGATGCACGTAAGAAAGCTGAAGAACTGGCGGAAAACACGAAATCTGAGCTAAGGCTCTACGCCGGACAAGCTGTTAACGCGCTGAAGTCCGAAATAGCTTCCATGGTGACGGACAAGATTGTCAATGCTGATGTGAAAGCCTTTGCCGCCAACAAGGATTATCTGAACGCTTTTATCGTAGCCTTAGCCTCCAAGTGGAGCAAGGACGAACCGATAACCATCTCTACCGCCGATGCCGAAGGACTGAAGAAATACTTTGCCACCAAGGCCAAAGCTCTGTTGGACGGGAGCGTGAAGATAGAGCAAGTGAACGGGCTGAAGACCCTCTTCACCGTATCTCCCGCTGATGGTTCCTACAAGGTGAATTTTGGCGAAGAGGAGTTCATGAACTACTTCAAGGCATTCCTGCGCCCGCAGTTAGTGGAAATGTTATTCTGAAAACACAATGAGCACTTATTATTATTTGGTAGCCGGATTGCCCGACCTTACCTTGGAGGACAGCAAGCTGAGCTATACGGTGGCCGACTTCAAGACGGAGTTCTACCCCCACTTGTCTCCTGCGGACAAGCGGCTGGTGGACTTGTTCTACTTGAAGCATGACAATGCCAACGTCCTGAAACTCTTGCGAGATAAGGATGCGCATCTTGACACGTGCGGCAACTATTCACCGGACACGCTGGCGGAGTATATCGCAGCGTTGAAAGACGGCGACCACTTGCCGGACAGCGTTTTCCCGTCCTACCTGTCTACTTTTATAACCGAACACTTCAGCCAGTCGGTCGAAGGCGCAAACCAATTGCCTGAAGATCGCCTGGCTTCGTTGTATTATGCCTACGCCATGCGCTGCAAGAACCGCTTCGTCTCCCGCTGGTTCGAGTTCAACCTGACCGTAAACAATGTATTGGTGGCTCTCGCGGGGCGTAAGTATAAGATGGACGTATCCTCCTTGATAGTGGGAGATACGGAGGTGTGTGAAGCTCTTCGCACGTCCAATGCCCGTGATTTTGGCTTAGGAACGGAGTTGGACTACCTTGACCCTGTGATGAAATTAGCCGAGGTGGATGACTTGGTGGAACGCGAGAAGAAGCTCGACCAACTGCGCTGGGCATGGATGGAGGAAGCCACCTTGTTCGATTACTTCACCATCGAGCGTCTGTTTGTCTTCCTGCTGCAGGTAGAGATGATTGAACGTTGGCTCTCGCTGGACAAGGAGAAGGGTAACCAACTCTTCCGCCAACTGATAGCTACGCTGAAGGACGAGGTACAGATACCGGAGGAATTTAAATAAGAATAAGATAAATACCTATATAATATGGCAACAAAAGGAACTGTTAGTGGCGTTATCGCCAACATGGTAACCCTTGTGGTGGACGGACCGGTGGCCCAGAACGAGATTTGCTACATCTCAACGGGAGGCGACCGTCTGATGGCCGAGGTTATCAAGGTGGTAGGCTCCCAGGCTTATGTGCAGGTGTTCGAGAGCACCCGCGGGCTGAAGGTGGGCGCCGAAGCCGAATTTACCGGACACATGCTCGAAGTGACCTTAGGACCGGGCATGTTGTCGAAGAATTACGATGGTCTGCAGAACGACCTCGACAAGATGGAAGGCGTCTTCCTGAAGCGCGGCCAGTACACCTATCCGCTGGACAAGGAGCGCAAGTGGCACTTCGTCCCCTTGGTAAAGGCGGGCGACAAGGTGGAAGCCTCGGCATGGCTGGGGCAGGTGGAGGAGAACTTCCAGCCGCTGAAGATTATGGCGCCCTTCACCCAGCAGGGCGTATGCACCGTGAAGTCCGTCGTGCCCGAAGGCGATTACACCATCGAGGACACCGTGGCCGTGCTCACCGCAGAGGACGGAACAGAGGTACCCGTCAACATGATACAGAAGTGGCCCGTGAAGCGTGCCATGACCAACTATAAGGAGAAACCACGCCCCTTCAAGTTGCTGGAGACGGGCGTGCGCGTCATCGACACCGTGAACCCCATTGTGGAAGGCGGAACGGGCTTCATCCCCGGCCCCTTCGGTACGGGTAAGACAGTGCTGCAACACGCCATCTCGAAACAGGCGGAGGCTGACATCGTAATCATAGCCGCCTGCGGTGAACGTGCCAACGAGGTGGTGGAAATCTTCACCGAATTCCCCGAACTGGTGGACCCGCATACAGGCCGCAAGCTGATGGAACGTACCATCATCATCGCCAATACGTCGAACATGCCCGTGGCTGCCCGCGAGGCTTCCGTCTACACCGCCATGACCATTGCCGAGTATTACCGCAGCATGGGCTTGAAGGTGTTGCTGATGGCCGACTCCACATCCCGTTGGGCGCAGGCTTTGCGTGAGATGTCCAACCGTATGGAGGAACTTCCCGGCCCCGATGCTTTCCCGATGGACCTTTCATCCATCATCTCCAACTTCTACGGACGGGCGGGCTATGTCATATTAAATAATGGTGAGACCGGCTCCATCACCTTCATCGGAACCGTGTCGCCCGCCGGTGGTAACCTGAAGGAACCTGTGACCGAAAACACCAAGAAGGTGGCCCGATGCTTCTACGCCTTGGAGCAAGACCGTGCGGACAAGAAGCGTTATCCTGCCGTCAACCCCATCGAGTCCTACTCGAAATACATCGAATATCCCGAATTTGAGGATTATATCACCAAACGCATCAACGCCGAGTGGCTGGGCAAGGTGAACGAGATAAAGACCCGTCTGCAACGTGGTAAGGAGATTGCCGAGCAAATCAACATCCTGGGCGATGACGGCGTGCCCGTAGACTATCACGTCATCTTCTGGAAATCGGAGTTGATAGACTTCGTTATCCTGCAGCAGGACGCCTTCGACGAAGTGGATGCCGTGACGCCCATGGAGCGTCAGGAGGACATCTTGAACATGGTCATCGACATCTGCCACACGGACTTCGAGTTCGATAACTTCAACGAGGTCATGGACTACTTCAAGAAGATGATTAATATCTGCAAGCAGATGAACTACTCGCCCTATAAGTCCGAACAGTACGAGGAGTTCCGCCGCCAGTTGCAGCAATTGTTGGATGAACGAAAGAAATAAAAAAGATAAGTTATGGCAACAAAAGCATTTCAAAAGATATATACCAAGATAACTCAGATTACCAAGGCCACGTGTTCGCTCAAGGCCACGGGCGTGGGGTATGACGAGTTGGCAACCGTCAACGGCAAGCTGGCACAGGTGGTGAAGATTGCCGGAGACGATGTGACTTTGCAGGTATTCGAAGGCACCGAAGGCATCCCCACCAATGCCGAAGTGGTATTCCTGGGCAAGTCGCCTACGCTGAAGGTGAGCGACCAGCTGGCCGGACGCTTCTTCAACGCCTTTGGCCAACCCATCGACGGAGGACCGGAGATAGAAGGCAAGGAAGTGGAGATTGGCGGTCCGTCCGTCAACCCCGTGCGCCGCAAGCAGCCCTCCGAACTGATAGCCACCGGTATTGCCGGCATCGACTTAAATAACACCTTGGTGTCCGGCCAGAAGATTCCCTTCTTCGCCGACCCCGACCAGCCGTTCAACGAAGTGATGGCTACCGTGGCCATGCGCGCCAAGACGGACAAAATCATCCTCGGCGGCATGGGTATGACCAACGATGACTACCTATACTTCAAGAACGTATTCTCCAACGCAGGTGCGCTGGACCGCATCGTCAGCTTCGTGAACACCACCGAGAACCCGCCCGTAGAGCGACTCCTGGTGCCCGACATGGCGCTGACCGCCGCCGAATACTTCGCCGTGGAGAAGAACGAGAAGGTGCTCGTCCTGCTGACCGACATGACCTCCTATGCCGACGCCCTGGCCATCGTGTCCAACCGTATGGATCAAATCCCCTCGAAGGACTCCATGCCCGGTTCGCTCTACTCCGACTTGGCCAAGATATACGAGAAGGCCGTGCAATTCCCCACGGGAGGCTCCATCACCATCATCGCCGTGACCACCCTTTCGGGAGGAGACATCACGCACGCCGTGCCCGACAACACCGGTTACATCACCGAAGGCCAGCTCTTCCTGCGCCGCGACAGCGACATCGGCAAGGTCATCATCGACCCCTTCCGCTCCCTGTCCCGCTTGAAGCAGCTTGTCACCGGCAAGAAGACCCGCCGCGACCATCCGCAGGTGATGAACGCCGCCGTCCGCCTCTATGCCGATGCCGCCAACGCCAAAACGAAGCTGGAGAACGGTTTCGACCTGACCAACTACGACGAACGTACGCTGGCCTTCGCCAAAGACTACTCCAACCAGTTGCTGGCCATCGACGTCAACGTGGACACCACGCAGATGCTCGACGTCGCCTGGTCGTTGTTCGGCAAATATTTCAAGCCCGAAGAGGTAAATATTAAGAAAGACCTCATGGACGAATACTGGCCCAAGGCATAAGGCCTCAAAGACCATCCAGAGACCCTTCTGGAGGGGGATTGACACTTATCAGAAGTGTCATAGACACCTATCAGAAGTGTCACGGACACTTATCAGAAGTGTCGGACACACTTATCAGAAGTGTCAATGACCTTCTTGAGACCCCCTTGCCGGAAGTAACGGATTGTAAAACGATATTACTAATAAGTCGTATGATAAAGTTTCAATATAACAAAACCTCGCTCCAGCAGTTGGAAAAGCAACTGAAGGTCCGCGTGCGCACGCTTCCTATTATTAAGAATAAGGAAAGTGCCCTGCGCATGGAGGTGAAGCGGTGCAAGACCGACGCCCGCGCGCTGGCTGAGAGGTTGGAACGGGACATACAGGCCTACGAGACGATGTTCGCCCTTTGGAACGAGTTCGACCCCTCGTTGATAA
Organism: uncultured Bacteroides sp.; assembly: GCA_949300425.1. Taxonomy (GTDB): domain Bacteria; phylum Bacteroidota; class Bacteroidia; order Bacteroidales; family Bacteroidaceae; genus Bacteroides. The sequence goes on along the minus strand of CASGED010000070.1, from coordinate 13,592 downwards.
AGGTCAGCGACGTCCACTTGGAGGTGCGCAAGATAGCCGGCGTGCGCGTGCCTCAATTAGAGAATGTGGACTTCGAGATACGTCCCTACAGCCTGTTCAACGCCCCCAAATGGTATGCCGACGGGCTGGAACTGCTCAAAGAACTGGCCCACACGGCCATCGAGCGCGAGTTCACCGAAGCCAAGCTCAACCTGCTGGAACACGCCCGCAAGAAGACGACGCAGAAGGTGAACCTCTTCGAGAAGGTGCAGATACCCGGCTATCAGGACGCCTTGCGTAAGATAAAGCGCTTCATGGAGGACGAAGAAAACCTGTCGAAGTCTTCGCAGAAGATTATGAAGTCTCACCAGGAACAGAGAAAGGAGGCCGTGGCATGATTACGAAAATGAAAAAGCTGACGTTCCTTGTCTATCACAAGGAATATGAGTCGTTCCTCGACAGCATCCGCCGCTTGGGCGTGGTGCACGTGGTGGAACGCCAACGCGGCGAAGTGGACTCCGCCTTGCAGGCTCTCTTGCAGAAGCGCGCGCAGTATAAAAACGTGCTGCTGGGCATGCAACGCAACTTTGGAGACGGCAAGCCGGACGAGATTGTCCGCAAGGACATGACGGGCGGCGAAATCGTAGAACGCTTCGAGAAATACCAGGCCGACATACAGGACCTGAAGCAACAGCTTCCCGCCTGCGAGAAAGACATTGCCGCGCTGGAGCCGTGGGGCGACTTCGACTGGAACGTGGTGTCCCGCTTGCGCGACGCGGGCTGGTTCATCCAGTTCTACGACTGCATGGAGAATGAATACGACCCCGATTGGGAGACGGACTACAACGCCATCATCATCCGCCAGAAGGGCGGGCACGTCTGCTTCGTCACCGTCACGCCCCATCCGGCCGAACTGGACATGGAGCCTTTGCGCCTGCCCCGGTTGAGCCTGTCGGAGTTGATGGACAAGAAGTGCGATTTGCTGGACGACATCGAGACCGAGGAGTTCAACTTCGGCAATTTCTGCCTCATGTATTACCGTGGCCTGGAGTATGCCAACCGCCTGTTGCAGGGCGACATCGACCTGCGCAAGGTGCAGCTGGACAGCGAGCCGATGGCCGAAGGAAGCGTCGTATTGCTGGAGGGCTGGATTCCCGAAGACGTGGAGCCGGAAGTCCGCCGGATGCTGGACGAGAGCGGCGTCTACTACGACATACGCCCCGCCACGAAGGAGGACCGTGCTCCCATCAAGCTGAAGAACAATGCCTTTGCCCGCATGTTCGAAGTGCTGACCAAGATGTATGGTATGCCCAACTATTCGGAGTTCGACCCTACGCCCATCATCGCGCCGTTCTTCTCGCTCTTCTTCGCCTTCTGCTTAGGCGATTCGGGCTATGGTTTGGCGTTGATAGCCTTGGGCTTCATCCTGAAGAAGAAGCTGTCCAAGGACTTGGCGGGCATGATGAACATGGTCATCACGCTGGGTATTGTCACCACCGTATTCGGCGCCGTGCTGGGTACGTTCTTCGGTGTCAACCTCTTCGATGCCGACCTGCCCGCATGGATGAAGGAATACATGATAGCCGGCAAGATAGAGGGCACGACGTATGACAAGGCCATGGTGTTGTCGCTCCTCATCGGTGTGGTAAACATCTGCCTGGCCATGACGGTGAAAGCCATCTGCAACACCGCGCGCTATGGCTTCAAGGAGACGCTGAGCGACTGGGGCTGGCTGCTGCTGGTGGTAGGCTTCATCTGCACGGGCGGCTTGTCGTTCTTCCAGATTATCTCGGCGCAAGTCACGCAGTGGTCGTTCATCATCATCGGAGGCGTGGCCGCCATCGGCATCTACCTGCTGAACAACCTGCACCGCAACGTCTTCGCCAACATCGGCGCGGGCTTGTGGGACACGTACAACATGGCCACGGGCTTGGCGGGCGATACGCTTTCCTACATCCGTCTCTACGCCTTGGGCTTGGCGGGCGGTATGCTGGGCGGCGTGTTCAACCAACTGGCGTTCATGACCTACGATGCGGCAGGCCCGTTCATCGGCTGGCTGCCTTGCGGACTGATATTGGTCTTCGGCCATGCGCTGAACATTGCCATGTCCTGCCTGAGCGGCTTTGTTCACCCCTTGCGTCTGACGTTTGTGGAATACTTCAAAAACTCCGGTTACGAGGGCAAGGGCGATGCTTACGCTCCCTTCGCGACGGTAGATAAATAAGAACATAGAATAATAGAATTAGAAACAAATAAAAAAGTTAAACGATTATGAATGAAATTTTAGGTTATCTCGGTCTGGGTCTGATGTTGGCCCTCTCCGGCATTGGCAGTTGTTATGGTACGACAATCGCGGGTAAAGCCGCTGAAGGTGCGTTGAAGAAAGACCCCACACAGTCGGCCAGTTACATGATTCTTTCCGCCCTTCCCGCCACGCAGGGTCTGTATGGCTTCGTTGCCTTCCTGATGACGATGGGGCGTGACTTTACGGCGGATGGCCCGTTGATGCTGGGTATCGGCCTCGGCGTAGGTCTCATCTGCTTGTTCTCCGCCATCCGTCAGGGACAGATTTCCGCCAGCGGTATCGTAGGCATCTCGCAAGGCCACAACGTGCTGACCAACACGCTGATTTACGCCGCCTTCCCCGAGTTCTACGCCATCCTTTCGCTGGTTGCTGCGCTGATGGTATAAGAATACGTACATAATAGCTGTTTAAACAAAATAATCCCCGTTTCCTGACAAATTGGAGGCGGGGATTATTTTGTTTAAGTTTCAGTGAGAATTTTATATATTTTTCATACCTCTACAACAACTGGTACTCGGCAAAAAACAGAGACATGAAGAAGCTGAGTTTTATTCTTTGTGCTTACAAAAAATAATCTCTACTTCCTCATGTCTCTGAGTTCGATTTTTAGTTCTTGTTTTTTAGTGTTATTCAAACTTACCGTAACGGGTAGCAAGCAACTTGCGGTCGCCTAAGGTATTATCTACGCGGGCGACATTTATCCAAAACTTGTTTTCACGTACGGCTTCGGTAGGATAAGCGGCTTTTTGACGGGTATAGCTATGTTCCCATTGATCGGCTACCACCTCGTATTCGGGATGTGGAGCATTGAGCAACACGTTGTCTACCTTGTCCGCACGTCCTTCTTTCACCTCTTGTATCTCTTCCCAAATGTGAAGCATCACGTCTACAAAGTTATCCAGTTCGGCCAGGCTTTCGCTTTCGGTAGGTTCTATCATCAGCGTGCCATGCACAGGGAAGGAGAGGGTGGGGGCGTGATAGCCGTAATCCATGAGGCGTTTGGCGATGTCATTCTCGCTGATGCCCGTCTCTTCGTGCAACTTGCGGCACTCCAATATCATTTCATGACCTACGAAACCTTGCGCACCTCGGTAGACAATGCCGTAAGTGTCTTGCAAACAGGCGGCCAAGTAATTCGCATTAAGGATGGCAATCTTTGTGGCACGTGTCAGACCTTCGGCTCCCATCATGCGGATGTAGCCGTAGGTAATGGGTAGAATACCAGCACTACCGTAGGGTGCGGAAGATACTTCGTTTGTGGCGTTACCCCAGTTGGCGTGTCCTGGAAGGAAAGGCACCAAATGAGGGGCTACGCAAATGGGACCTACGCCAGGACCTCCTCCACCGTGAGGGGAAGCGAAAGTCTTGTGCAGATTCAGGTGGCAAACATCCGCACCGATAAAGCCGGGGCTAGTGAGGCCTACCTGGGCATTCATGTTGGCGCCGTCCATATAGACTTGCGCACCGCAGGCGTGGATGATGCGGCATATCTCTGCGATTTCCGTCTCGAAGATGCCATGCGTAGATGGGTAAGTTATCATGAGAGCGGCAAGCTCGTCACGATTCTCTTCCGCTTTTTGGCGCAGGTCGTTCATGTCTACGTTACCATGTTCGTCGCACGCACAGGTCACGGGGGTAAATCCGGCTTGCACACAGCTGGCGGGATTGGTTCCATGAGCCGAGGCTGGTATCAGGATTTTGTTGCGGTTTCCCTGTCCTATGCTTTCCAAATAGGCTCGGATGACGCGAAGGCCGGTGTATTCGCCCGCAGCTCCCGAGTTGGGTTGAAGGCTTACACCCGCCATGCCCGTGATGACTTTTAGTTCCTCACAGAGGTTATCTATCAGCTCGGTATAGCCTTCTGCCTGATCTTCGGGCACCAAGGGATGGAGGTTCATGAATTCGGGACGGCTCAAGGGAAGCATCTCGGCGGCCGCATTGAGCTTCATAGTGCACGAGCCGAGCGAAATCATGGAGTGAGCCAAGGAGATGTCCTTGCGGTCGAGGCGCTTGATGTAGCGCATCATTTCGGTCTCCGTGTGATACTTGCAGAATACTTCGTGCGCCAAGTACGGGCTTTGGCGGCGCAAGGCGGAAGCTATGGTACATCCATCGGGCACATCGTTGACCTTTTCCCAATCCTTTTCGGCGGCTATGGCAAAGATGGAAAGCAGAACGTTGACACCGGCAATATCGGTGGTTTCGTCTATGCTGAAGCCTACTTCATTGTTTTCGAAATAGCGCAGGTTGACTTCTTTGCTTAATGCCACGGCTTGTATCTGTTCGACGGACACTTGCTCGGGAAGGGCAAAACGCAGGGTGTCGAAATATTGCGCATTGAGTTGGTGATAACCAAGCTTTGTCAGTTCTTTCTCCAAGAATACGGTAATACTATGGATACGTTGGGCTATGGTGCGGATACCTTCCTGACCGTGATACACGGCATAGAAGCCTGCCATAGTGGCAAGGAGAGCTTGGGCGGTACAGATGTTTGAAGTGGCTTTCTCGCGCTTGATGTGTTGCTCACGCGTCTGCAAGGCCATACGGTAGCAGAGCTTTCCATATTTGTCTTTTGACCATCCGATAATGCGTCCAGGCATGTTGCGCTTATACTCGTCAAGGGTTGCGAAGTATGCGGCTGAAGGACCTCCGTAAAACATCGGTGTGCCCAAACGTTGGGTCGAGCCAAATACGATGTCCGCTCCCCATTCACCCGGAGGAGTCAGCAGGGCGAGGCTCAAGATGTCGGCGGCTACGGCCACTTTACATCCGGCTTCGTGGGCACGCTCTACGAAAGCGCGATAGTCTTCCACGCATCCGTCGGAGTTAGGATATTGAAGCACGCAGGCAAAGACATCCGGAGTCAGTTCGGCTTCGCTGAACTTGCCTGTACGCAAGGAGATGCCTTGGGGAATGGCTCGGGTAGTCATGACGGCCAACGTTTGCGGAAAGATGCTTTCGTCTATAAACACGGTATTGGCACCGGCTTTTTGTTGCGGACGAGTGCGCAGGGCGTACATCATGGTGACCGCTTCGGCCGCGGCCGTACCTTCATCCAACAGGGAGCAGTTGGCCAGGGGCATACCCGTCAGGTCGCACACGGCGGTTTGAAAGTTCATCAGGGCCTCCAAACGTCCTTGTGACACTTCCGTCTGATAGGGCGTGTAGGAGGTGTACCACACGGGGTTCTCGAATACATTGCGCTGGATAACAGCCGGAGTGATAGTACCATACCATCCCATGCCTATGTACGTGGTATAAAGTTTATTCTTAGCGGCTAAGGAGGCAATGTGTTGAGCAAACTCGTATTCGGTCATGGGCTTGGGAAGAGTCAGAGGCTCTTTCAGGCGTATGTCGGACGGTAATGTCTTGTCTATCAACTCGTCCAGACTGGATACTCCAATCTTGCGAAGCATCACGGCTTCGTCTTCTTTATGGATGCCTATATGGCGATGAGGGAGTAAATCGTTTATCATATCTTGAAAATTTAAAGTGCTAATATACTAATGTGAATTCCTAAAGAAAGGGTTCTCCGCCTTCTCGGTGCCGATAGTCGTAGGCGCCCCATGGCCGGGATAAACCACGGTATCGTTGGGAAGGATGAACAAGCGGCTACAGATGCCTTCTATCAGTTCGTCAAAATTGCCTCCGGTCAAGTCCGCCCGACCGATGCTTCCTTGGAAGAGAACATCGCCCGAAAACATGCAATGGTCAGCCGCACAATAGAATACCAGGCTGCCGGGTGAGTGGCCGGGCACGTGAATACATTCCAGGTGCGTATGCCCGAAGGTCACGATGTCCCCATCGTGCAAGTATCCGCCCAAAGGTACAGGTTGCTCTTTCAGTTGAGAACCGAAGATACGGCTCTGTTTGGGGGCTTCCTCTATCCAAAACTCGTCCGCCTGGTTGGCTTCGGCTTTTAGCCCAAACTCTTTCAACATGAACGGATTGCCAAAAATATGGTCTAAATGCAGGTGGGTATTCAATAAATGCTTCACTTGGAGGTTGAAGTCATTGATAAATCCCTTGAGTTGTTGCCTTTCTTCCTCGAAATAGCAACCGGGGTCTATGACGACCGCCTCATGTGTTTCGTCCCACAACACATAGCAGTTGACGGGAAACATGTTGAACTCAAATCTTTTAATTTTCATGGTGTATGTATATGTTTTTATACCGCTACGAATACTACCTTTTTGGTCTTGAAATATTCTTCCTCGAAATAATCGCTCAGATTCCACTCCATGGCCTTTTTCTTGAAAGGAGCTATTTCGCTTCCCAATTCTCCGCCCTTCAGGCAAAGCAAACCGTTGGGTAAGGCATTGTGTGGAGTGGGGGAGATATTCTTGCGTACTATCTTCATCAGGTCGGGCAAAGGCATTACGGCCCGGCTCACTACGAAGTCATACTTTGTCTTTATCTCCTCGGCCCGTGCGTGGCTGGATGTCACGTTTTCCAATCCGATGGCGGATGCTACTTCTGTGGCTACACGCACTTTCTTCCCGATGCTGTCCACTAAGTGAAAATGCGTGTCGGGGAAAAGGATAGCCAAAGGTATGCCGGGGAAACCTCCTCCGGTGCCCAGGTCCATCACCTTTGTGTCGGGTTCGAAACGGATGACCTGTGCTATGCCCAGTGAGTGGAGCACGTGGTGTTCGTACAGGTTCCCGATGTCCTTGCGTGAGATGACGTTTATCTTGGCGTTCCATTCCGTGTAGAGGTCACCCAAGGCTGCGAACTGGCGTAGCTGAGTTTCGCTAAGGTCGGGGAAATATTTCGTGATGATGTCCATTTTGCGAAAGAATGTCAATGTTCAATGTTCGCTATCAATTTATTATCGTTCAACAGATGGCGTACGGCGTCGAAGGGCAAGGTGATTTTCACTGGCCCCATGACGTAGGGAGCAATCTCGTACACATTGTAATAGAAGGTGATGCCCTCTTCGCTTAAGTAGAAGTTTTCTGTTGGTGTCAAATCTCCCGTGCTGGTGTAGCCCAAGTCTTCCAATTCCTCGTGTGTAGCCACGTTATTATCAGCCATCAGCTGATTCCAAAGCAAGTCCGTCAAGGGCAGTTCATAATCAGGTACAAAGAGGTCGGCCAAGCGGATAGAGGTCAGCGTCTCCATGTCCATGTTGAAGAACGAGGCCATGTAGATGCCATGTGCCCCGCCGGTATATTCATTGAAGTCTATACGGTACACAAATAACCTTCCGTGATAGTATTGCACGTGGCCTTCTATACCTTTATAATAAGAATACCAAGCGCCTGCGTATTCTTCCCCTTTTTGACTTTCTTTGGCGTACATCGGCTCCAAATCTCTCCGGTAATCCCGGATGTATTGTTCAGCATACAAGTCTACGGCTTGAGCGGGAGTCTGATTCATGTACTTATCTCCCAGGCACAGAGCCAATATGAAAGTATTGAGGCTATCTTTCAGCACCGAGTCAGCAGACTGGCTTACATAGGTCACGTTCATGACGATGTTGCATGCCGGTTTTGCGGTATCGCCGAAGAGGTGTTCGGTGCGGTTCACCTGCAGACTATCGAATTTCAAAGCGCCGATGTCGTTTTTCACTTTGTCGGTGCAAGCAAAGAAAAAAGTACTTGCTGCAAGCAGAAGAGCGAGCAAGCTGGCATTTTGCTTTTTCATAAGGCGTTTTTGTTAAATAGCAACAAATTATTATTATTTCATTTCCTACAAATATAAGGTTTATTGTTCGAACTTCATGCAAAAAGAGAGGATTTTTTAGTGACTAACTGGCTAACTGTTCCTGTATTCTTGCGGTGTCATGCCCATGTGGCGCTTGAAGTATTTGCCAAAGAAGGAAGCATTCGGGAAGTTGAGTGAGTAAGCAATTTCTTGGATAGTCATATTCGTGGATTTTAGTTTTGCCTTCACATCTACCATTACCACATGGGCGATAAGATCCAATATGTTGCGTCCGGTTACCTGTTTCACGGTGGTACTCAAGTGTTGTAATGATAGCCCCATCTTGTCTGCATAGAATTGTGCCCGACGCTCGTGGGCATAGTGCTCAAATATGAGTTGCACCAAACGATGGCAGATTTCTTCCTTACGGTTTCGTGCACGGTCAGAACCGAGCTGAAGGCGGGTGTATATGCGGTTGACGATGTATAGTAGGTTGTTCAGAATGTTTCGCGCCATGTTGGTGTCGGGCGGGTAAGGACCAGTTGTGATGCGCCCCAGCAGAGTGAAGTAATCTTCCAAATAGGATGCGATGATTTCGTTGACGTGTACTACGGGTGTCTCTGCCAAATTTGGATAAAGGCTGGCCGTGGGCGGGATAAGGCTGGCTCCCGAATGGCAATTCTCCGAGAAGCCCACGAAGCCTAAGCGGACCTTTCCTTTCATCCCGTAGAATTGGATAAGGCTACCGGGTAAGAGGGTGATAAAGTCTCCTTGTTTCACCTCCGTATCCATCAGGTTGATGCTCACCTTGAGGGAGCCTTCGATGCAAAGGGCAAAGATGCAAGCCTTGAGCCGACAGGATTGCTTGTACACGTTCAGAATATCTCCGGTAACGTTTGTCCAGGCGATGATATCGACTGGAAGGTCTACGTGAGGGAAGTCCATAATTTATATAGTTCTATACGACAAAGTAAGAATCGCTAATTTATCATTCATAAATTCTAATTCTTTTCGCAAAGATAAGATTTTTATATGATATATAACATATAAAGTCCCATGAATATTTTTCGCAAGAATATACCAGTATATTAAAAAGAAAACTTTATATTTGTAAAGCTTTAATTATAACAGATTTTTAGAAACGAATTCTTATCTTTTTTAGATGCTATGAAAAAGGAAATCAAGTTCAGCCTCGTCTATCGAGACATGTGGCAATCGTCCGGCAAGTATCAGCCGCGCGTTGACCAATTAGTACGGGTAGCCCCGTCCATTATAGACATGGGTTGTTTTGCCCGTGTGGAAACCAACGGAGGCGCCTTCGAGCAAGTCAACCTGCTCTATGGCGAAAATCCCAACAAGGCTGTGCGCGCCTTTACCAAGCCCTTCAACGAGGCGGGCATACAGACGCACATGCTTGACCGTGGTCTGAACGCCCTGCGCATGTACCCCGTGCCGGCCGACGTGCGTCGGCTGATGTATCGCGTGAAGCATGCGCAAGGCGTGGACATCACCCGTATTTTCTGTGGCCTGAACGAGACGCGCAACATCATCCCCTCCATCCGCTATGCGCTTGAAGCGGGCATGACGCCCCAAGCCACCTTGTGCATTACCTATTCGCCCGTACATACCGTAGAATATTATTCGGCCATCGCCGACAGGCTGGTGGAGGCGGGTGCACCTGAAATCTGCCTGAAAGACATGGCGGGTATCGGACGCCCGGGCATGCTGGGACGCTTGACCAAAAACATTAAAGAGTGCCATCCGGACATACTCATCCAGTATCATGGACATAGTGGGCCAGGTCTCTCCATGGCCTCCATTCTTGAAGTATGCGAGGCCGGGGCGGACATCATTGACGTGGCCATGGAACCGATGTCGTGGGGGAAGGTGCATCCTGATGTCATCTCCGTGCAAGCCATGCTGAAGGACAAGGGCTTTCTGGTACCGGACATCAACATGAAAGCCTACATGCATACTCGTGCCCTGACGCAAGAGTTTATAGATGACTTCCTCGGCTATTTCATGGATTCTACGAACAAGCATATGTCATCCCTCCTGCTAAAGTGCGGTCTTCCCGGCGGCATGATGGGTTCCATGATGGCTGACTTGAAGGGCGTGCACTCCGGTATCAACCTCATCCTCAAGAGCAAAAACCAACCGTCCATGAGCCTGGACGACCTGCTGGTGATGCTCTTCGACGAAGTGGAGTATGTATGGCCCAAACTGGGCTATCCGCCCTTGGTAACTCCCTTCAGCCAATACGTCAAGAATGTGGCCCTAATGAACGTCATGCAGCTGGTCAAGGGTGAAGAACGGTGGACGATGATAGACAACCACACGTGGGACATGATTCTAGGCAAGAGCGGACGCCTGCCCGGTCCCCTGGCTCCGGAAATTATCGAGCTGGCCAAGGCCAAAGGCTACGAGTTTACCGATGCTGACCCGCAAGCCAATTATCCCGATGCATTGGATACCTACCGCAAGGAGATGGATGAGAATGGTTGGGATTATGGCGAGGACGATGAAGAACTCTTCGAGCTGGCTATGCACGACCGCCAATACCGCGATTACAAGTCGGGCGTGGCCAAGAAACGTTTTGAAGAAGAGTTAATGCGCGCCAAAGATGCCGCTCTGACGAAGGGTGCCGTGAGCGAGGAAGAAATCCGTAAGCTGAAACGTGCCAAGGCCGACCCCATTCTGGCTCCCAGCCGTGGACAGGTGTTGTGGGAAGTATCGGTAGACGGTCCTTCGTCTGCTCCGTTCGTAGGCCGCAAGTACCAGCACGACCAAGTGTTCTGCTATCTTTCCACTCCTTGGGGCGAGTATGAACCTGTCTACACGGGCTTTACCGGGCGCGTGGTCGAGGTCTGCGCCCAGCAGGGCAGCATAGTGAACAAAGGCGAGCCGATAGCCTATGTACAACGGAGTGACATCTTTGCGTAACCGTAAATGATTCTCCGTATAAAAGTGATAAAACCGAATAAGGAAGTGTCGCATTCTGCATCACACTCGCCATGTGTGTGAATTAACGCATAAATCAAAGTGTGCCGATATGCTAATGTCCTGCACTGCGTTTACGGATAGTACGTTTTCACATTGTAGGGCATTAGCATATTGCTACATCATTATTTATACTCCGCCCACGACTTAATCTGCAAGTCATCCACCGACATCGTGCAGAACGCATTGATGAAGGCACTGGCCAGGCGGGCGTTGGTAATCAGCGGGATGTTCAGGTCGATGGCCGCGCGGCGAATCTTGTAGCCGTTGCTCAACTCGCTGGAGGTAAGGTTCTTGGGGATGTTCACCACCATGTCTATCTCCTTGCGGTGGAGCATATCCAATGCTTGCGGCTGTCCTTCCTCGCTGGGCCAGTAGACGCGGGTGTTTTCCACGCCGTTCTCCGTGAGGAATTTCGCCGTGCCGCCCGTGGCGTAGAGCTTGTAGCCCTTCTTCTGCAGTTGGCGGGCGGCTTGGAGCATATCTACCTTCTGCTTAGGCCCACCCGTAGACAGTAGTACGCTCCGTTCCGGGATGCGATAGCCCACAGAGAGCATCGCCTTGAGGATGGCGCAGTTGGTGTCGTCGCCCAGGCAACCCACCTCGCCCGTGGAGGCCATATCCACGCCAAGGACAGGGTCTGCCTTCTGCAAGCGGTTGAAGGAGAATTGCGAAGCCTTGATGCCCACGTAGTCGAGGTCGAACAGGTTCTTGTCCGGCTTCTCCACGGGGAGGCCCAGCATCACCTGGGTGGCCAGTTCGATGAGGTTAATCTTCAGCACCTTGCTGACGAAGGGGAAGGAACGCGAGGCGCGGAGGTTGCACTCGATGACCTTGATGTCGTTGTCACGGGCCAGGAACTGGATGTTGAACGGGCCGGAGATATTCAGTTCCCTTGCTATCTCACGGCTGATGCGCTTGATGCGGCGCACAGTCTCCACATACAGTTTCTGCGGGGGGAACTGGATGGTGGCATCGCCCGAATGCACCCCGGCAAACTCGATGTGTTCCGAGATGGCGTAGGCAATGATTTCGCCGTCCTTTGCCACGGCATCCATCTCCACCTCCTTGGCGTGCTCGATGAACTGGCTCACCACCACAGGATGCTTCTGGCTGACGTTGGCGGCCAACTGGAGGAAGCGTTCCAATTCTTCCTGGTTGGAGCAAACGTTCATCGCCGCGCCGCTCAATACGTAGGACGGACGCACCAAGACGGGGAAGCCCACCTTCGAGACGAAGGCATTGATGTCCTCCATCGAAGTCAGCGCGCTCCACTCGGGCTGGTCCACGCCGATGCGGTCCAGCATGGCGGAGAACTTGTCCCGGTCTTCGGCATTGTCGATGCTCTTGGCACTGGTGCCCAGGATGGGGACACGCTGGGCATCAAGGCGCATGGCGAGGTTGTTGGGGATTTGTCCGCCCGTGGAGACGATGACCCCGTGCGGGTTCTCCAGTTCGAGGATGTCCATCACCCGCTCGAAGGTCAGTTCATCGAAATAAAGACGGTCGCACATGTCGTAGTCGGTCGATACGGTCTCCGGGTTGTAGTTGATCATCACGCTGCGGTAGCCCTCCTTGCGGATGGTGTTCAACGCCTGCACGCCGCACCAGTCGAACTCCACGGAGGAGCCGATGCGGTAGGCACCTGAGCCGAGAACCACGATGCTCTTATGGTCGCCCAGGTAATGCACATCATTCTCCGTGCCGCTGTACGTCAGGTAGAGGTAGTTGGTCTGCGCGGGATATTCGGCGGCAAGGGTATCTATCTGCTTCACCACAGGCACGATGCCCCGGCTCTTGCGGTGGCGGCGTATCTCCAGGCTGGCTTGCTCGATGTCCTCGTCCTGCTCCATGCCGATGGCGCGGGCTATCTGGAAGTCGGTGAAGCCCTGCCGTTTCGCCCTATATAATAAGGTGTCGTCCAGATCCATCAGTTGCTTGTGGTTGGCGCCCCAGGCATGAAGCTCCTTGGAGGTCTGCATGATGTTCATCAGTTTCTCCAGGAACCAGCGGTCTATTTTGGTGAGCTCGTGTACCTGGTCTACGGTATAGCCGGCGCGGAATGCCTTGGAAATGACGAAGATGCGCTTGTCCGTCGGTTCGCGCAGGGCCTTGTCGAGGTCGGGGATGCGGAGTTCCTTGTTCTCCACAAAGCCGTGCATACCCTGCCCAATCATGCGCAGGCCCTTTTGGATGGCTTCCTCGAAGGTACGCCCTATGGCCATGACCTCACCCACGGACTTCATGCTGGAGCCGAGTTCCTTATCCACACCGTGGAACTTGCCCAGGTCCCAACGGGGTATCTTGCATACCACGTAGTCCAGCGCCGGCTCGAAGAAGGCCGATGTAGTCTTGGTGACGCTGTTCTTCAGTTCAAAGAGCCCGTAGCCCAAGCCCAACTTCGCAGCCACGAAGGCCAGGGGATAGCCCGTCGCCTTGCTGGCCAAGGCCGACGAACGACTGAGGCGGGCGTTCACCTCAATGACGCGGTAATCCTCCGACTGCGGGTCGTAGGCATACTGCACGTTGCACTCGCCCACGATGCCGATGTGGCGGATGATGCGGATGGCCAGTTCGCGCAGTTTGTGATAGTCGGTGTTGGAGAGCGTCTGGCTGGGGGCGATGACGATGCTCTCGCCCGTGTGGATGCCCAGCGGGT
>CASGED010000069.1 GCA_949300425.1 uncultured Bacteroides sp. | reverse complement strand
TCCCAATCCGTCCCCTGACGGATTTTTATGTTCACCTGAACATAGCAAGATGTCTTTTCAGCCGCTCAAAATATTTTGAGCAGCCACGAAAAGCACTTGCCCTTGCAGGGGGCGGGCTTCCCCTCCGAAGTCGGGAAGCTTTTTAGAACTGCGGTGCTGTGACCCGAAGCGGCGGCTTATGCCGTCAATCCGCTAAATCCAAAGTAATATGAAAGAGAAAAGGAAAAGCAAAGCAGGGAGAAATCCCAAACTTGATCCGGCGGTGTACCGGTACACCGTCCGTTTCAACGAGGAGGAACACAACCGTTTCCTCGCCATGTTCGGAAAATCGGGTGTCTATGCACGGTCGGTTTTCCTCAAATCGCACTTCTTCGGACAGCCGTTCAAGGTGCTGAAGGTGGACAAGACACTGGTGGACTACTACACCAAACTGTCGGATTTTCATGCGCAGTTCCGCGCCGTGGGGACTAACTACAACCAAGTCGTGAAGGAACTGAGGCTGCATTTTTCCGAGAAAAAGGCGATGGCGTTGCTCTATAAACTGGAGCAACAAACCGTCGAACTCGTGAAACTGAGCCGTCAGATTGTGGAACTTTCGAGAGAATTGGAGGCGAAATGGTCGCAAAAATCAGTGTAGGAAGTTCGTTGTACGGCGCGATTGCCTACAACGGGGAGAAAATTAATGAGGCACAGGGGCGGCTGCTCACCACCAACCGCATCTACAATGACGGTTCGGGGAAGGTGGACATCGGCAAGGCGATGGAGGGTTTCCACACCTTTATGCCACCGCAGATGAAAGTGGAGAAACCGGTGGTGCATATCTCGCTCAACCCGCACCCGGAGGATGTGCTGACCGATGCGGAATTGCAGGATATAGCCCGCGAGTATCTGGAAAAACTCGGTTTTGGGAACCAACCCTATCTTGTTTTCAAGCACGAGGACATCGACCGCCACCACCTGCACATCGTGACAATCAACGTGGACGAGAACGGGAAACGGCTCAACCGGGATTTTCTATACCGCCGCAGCGACCGCATCCGCAGGGAACTGGAACAGAAATACGGGCTGCATCCGGCTGAACGTAAAAATCCAAGATTGGATAACCCGTTGCGCCGGGTGGACGCTTCGGCAGGCGATGTGAAGAAGCAGGTAGGCAATACCCTGAAGGCTTTGAACGGGCAGTACCGTTTTCAGACGATGGGCGAATACCGTGCGCTCCTTTCCCTCTATAACCTGACGGTGGAGGAAGCGAGGGGTAACGTGCGCGGACGGGAGTATCACGGGTTGGTCTATTCCGTCACGGACGACAAGGGTAACAAGGTGGGCAATCCGTTCAAGTCCTCGCTTTTCGGGAAGTCCGTCGGCTATGAAGCCGTGCAAAGGAAGTTCGCACGTTCCAAGCTGGAGATTAAAGACAGGAAACTCGCCGATATGACGAAACGCACCATCCTTTCCGTACTGCAAGGCACTTATGACAAGGACAAATTTGTGAGCCAACTCAAAGAGAAGGGCATTGACACCGTATTGCGCTATACGGAGGAGGGGCGCATCTACGGGGCGACCTTCATCGACCACCGCACGGGATGCGTGCTGAACGGCTCGCGCATGGGCAAGGAACTTTCGGCGAATGCCTTGCAGGAACACTTCACCCTGCCATACGCCGGACAGCCGCCGATACCGCTTTCCATTCCGGTGGATGCTGCGGACAAGTTGCAAGGGCAGACAGCACATGACCGTGAAGACGTGTCGGGCGGTATGGGCTTGCTAACTCCCGAAGGTCCGGCGACCAATGCCGAGGAAGAGGCTTTCATCCGGGCGATGAAGCGCAAAAAGAAGAAAAAGCGCAAGGGCTTGGGTATGTAATCGGAGTATCAACAATTAAAAAATCAATGTATGTCACAACAAGAAGACGATTTGAGGGCATTGGCGAAAATCATGGATTTTCTACGTGCCGTGAGTATCATTTTAGTGGTCATGAACGTGTACTGGTTCTGCTACGAAGCCATCCGGCTGTGGGGCGTGAACATCGGCGTGGTGGACAAAATACTGATGAACTTCGACCGCACGGCGGGGCTGTTCCATTCCATACTGTACACGAAGCTGTTTGCCGTCCTGCTGCTTGCGCTGTCGTGCTTGGGAACAAAAGGGGTCAAGGGTGAGAAAATCACTTGGCGTAAAATCTGGACGGCACTCGCCGCAGGGTTTGTGCTGTTTTTCCTCAACTGGTGGATACTTGCTCTGCCGCTGCCTATTGAAGCGGTGACGGGCTTGTATATCCTTACCATCGGCACGGGCTATGCCTGTCTGCTGATGGGCGGATTGTGGATGAGCCGCCTGTTGAAACACAATCTGATGGACGACGTTTTCAACAACGAGAACGAGAGTTTCATGCAGGAAACAAGGCTCATCGAAAGCGAGTATTCGGTCAATCTGCCCACACGTTTTTATTACAAAAAGCGTTGGAACAACGGCTGGATCAATGTAGTTAATCCCTTCCGTGCGTCCATCGTGTTGGGCACGCCGGGCAGTGGCAAGTCCTACGCCGTTGTAAATAATTTTATCAAGCAACAGATTGAAAAGGGCTTCTCGATGTATGTGTATGACTTCAAATTCAGCGACTTGTCCACAATCGCCTATAACCATTTGCTGAACCACCCTGACGGCTACAAGGTGAAGCCGAAGTTCTATGTGATCAACTTTGACGACCCCCGCCGTTCACACCGTTGCAATCCCATTCACCCGGATTTCATGGAGGACATTACTGACGCTTACGAGAGTGCCTACACCATTATGCTCAACCTTAATAAAAGTTGGGTGCAAAAGCAGGGCGACTTCTTTGTAGAATCACCGATAATCCTCTTTGCATCAATTATTTGGTATCTCAAGATCTATCAAAATGGAAAGTATTGCACGTTTCCCCATGCCATCGAACTACTCAATCGCCGCTATGAGGATATTTTTCCGATTTTATCCTCCTATCCCGAACTGGAAAACTACCTTTCCCCGTTCATGGATGCGTGGCTCGGAGGAGCGGCTGAGCAGCTTCAGGGGCAGATAGCGTCGGCGAAAATCCCGCTTTCAAGGATGATTTCCCCGCAGCTCTACTGGGTGATGTCTGACAGCGAGTTTACGCTGGACATCAACAATCCCGAAGAGCCGAAAATCCTCTGCGTGGGCAACAATCCCGACCGTCAGAACATCTACGGGGCGGCTCTCGGTCTGTATAACTCCCGTATCGTGAAGCTCATCAACAAGAAGGGAATGTTGAAGTCGTCGGTCATTATAGATGAACTTCCCACGATATACTTCAAGGGGCTGGACAATTTGATTGCTACCGCACGAAGCAACAAGGTTGCCGTGTGTCTGGGTTTTCAGGATTTCAGCCAGTTGGTTCGTGACTATGGCGATAAGGAAGCCAAAGTTGTGATGAATACGGTCGGTAACATCTTCTCCGGTCAGGTAGTTGGGGAAACGGCAAAGACGCTCTCCGAGCGGTTTGGTAAGGTGTTGCAGAAGCGGCAGTCTATCTCCATCAACCGGCAGGACGTGTCCACCTCCATCAACACGCAGATGGACGCGCTTATCCCGCCGAGCAAGATTTCAGGGCTTACGCAGGGTATGTTTGTCGGTTCGGTGTCCGACAACTTCAACGAGCGCATCGAGCAGAAGATTTTTCACTGCGAGATTGTGGTGGATGCCGAGAAGGTGAAGCGGGAGGAAAGGGCTTACAAGAAAATCCCCGTCATTACCGATTTTACGGACGAGGACGGCAACGACCGCATGAAGGAAACGGTGCAGGCGAACTACCGGCGCATCAAGGAGGAGGTGAAGCAGATTGTTCAGGAGGAACTGGAGCGCATCGCGGGCGATGATAACCTGAAGCATTTGTTACAGCAGAAGTAGCCAGATGAAAAAATCCGTAACTCAACAATTCTATGAGTTACGGATTTTTTTCATCAGTTTTCTGTTTTCAATTCATATATAAGGTGCGGCATTTCTTTTTCGTTGTATATGACGGTATGACTGCCGCACAAGGTCATTCCCAGCCTTTCAGCCACACGGATGGATGCCACGTTTTCCGGTCGGATACTGCAACAGACGGTTTTCAATCCCAATTCTTCAAAGGCATATTCCAGACACGCGCGGGCGGCTTCCGTACCGTAACCGTTATGCCAGTATGCGTTATCGAGTATATAGCCAAGTTCGACAGCCTCGTTCCCGTTTATGATACTTTTCATCAGACCGGCTTGTCCTATCAAATTGCCGCTTTCTTTCAGTATGACGGCAAAATATCCGAACCCGTCCTTGCGGTATCGGGTGAGTTGCCTGTTTATCCATTTGCGCACGTCCTTTTTGGTAAAGCCGTGTTCCCAAGCGTACATGACTTCCGGCTTTCCCATTATGGCAAAGAGCGCGGCCATATCCTTACGGGTTATCCTGCGGATAAGCAGCCGTTCCGTTTCCATGACGACCAGCGATGTGGAAAAGGTCTTTATCTCAAAGCCGTCCTCTTCCCATTCCTTCACAAGCCTGTTGATCGTTTCTTCCACCAGACTGTCATAAGCGGCATCGGGAATGACCTTTATAAAAAAGGTGTTACGGGTTTCTTTCAGGACCCATTCGTTGATGTCTTTCAGTTCCTTGCCTTCGGGAATGTAATCCTTGTGTATCATGAACTCGTTGATGTTATCCGCTAACAGTTCCTCCAACTGATAGCGGATGTCATCCCCCAGTTCGGCGAACGGTATGCTTTCCTCTTCATAGATGCCTTCTATTAAAGCGTCATCCTCTTCCATATCCTCGTCCGGTGTATGATTGCCCCGTTTCATGTCCAGCATATCCTGTGCGAATTGCCCGGATTCCTTGTCCTTGTACTTCTTGGCATATTTTTCCAGCAGCTCCCAGTCCTGACGGCTCATAGG
Source organism: uncultured Bacteroides sp. (assembly GCA_949300425.1). Lineage (GTDB taxonomy): Bacteria > Bacteroidota > Bacteroidia > Bacteroidales > Bacteroidaceae > Bacteroides. The sequence goes on along the minus strand of CASGED010000069.1, from coordinate 4,043 downwards.
GTATTTGAAGGCGGCGCGTTCCACCTCGTTGCAGCGTACCATGTCCGCCTTCACATCTTCGGGAAGCGACTGGCATTCCTTGCAGATATGCCGTGCGTGTCCTCTGCCGCTGAATTTCTCGTTGGCTTTGTACTCGCCGCAAATCCGGCAGTAATGCCCCTGTTGTTTCTTCTTTTTCGCCATTTTATTATGCCTCTTCTATTTAGGTTGCAAATTTCGGCATATTATCTCAATGAATAACCCCGATTCGCAATAAAAATTATCTTCTCATGCGTTCCATCTCTTCATCGCGCAGCATCCTCTCGTTCAGCTTCTCCTGCATCCTATCAAGAAAATAGGTGCGGCTTTCGTTCTTCCGGCGTTTGATGTCGGTGTAGAAGCGATAGCAATCCTTAGATTCGATGCCGAATATCTTGTAAAGAAGCGGGGCGAGCTGTTTGAGCGGCATATTTCCATTGTTGACGCAGCCCATCTCGTCGATGCCGTAGATAAGTTCCACGAGGTCGATGGCGTTGCCCGTCCATTGAAGGATGCTGGTGTTGTTCTCGGTTGTGCTGTTGGCGGATATTAGTGGTGGCACTTGGGGCGTGGCAAGGAACTTCTGCATCTTCCTCACAAAAGATAGAGCCTTGCTGACGTATGCGGCAATTTCTTTCCTTTCTTCGGAAAGGTTGCGCACGGGATGGTGCTGCAACTCGATTTCGATGTAGGCAAGTGCGATGATGGTGCGGTTTGCGTCCAGATTGCCGTTACATAGTTCGATCACTTGGGTGGCGAAAGCCGTGTATGCCGTTTCCATATTGCAGTCGCCGGCTTCATTTATCAAGCGGAAGAACTCGGTTTCCGCCAATAAAAAGTAGTTCATGTTCCTGTCAATTTTGAAGTTTTACACTCTGTTTTTCGGTATGCGCACATGAATATGATTGGCAAAAAACGTGTCCATAAATCAAAAAATCCGGCACGCTGTCGTCAAGGTGCTGGATTTCAGTGTGATAAATTTGTGATTTATTTGTTTGACAGGTATTGCGTTTCGCTTAACGTGTTAATTTTTTGGACATTAGTTCACTTTATTGACATCAAACGCACGCTTTATAGATATGGCGGACCACTCCGTTGCGGTATGCCTTCTGTGAAGTCAGTGTCCATTGTTCCTGCGGCAAGGCGGACTGAAAAAAACGCTTTCCGGTTCCGGCTATGAAAGGTAGCGTGTAAAGTATGATTTCATCCACAACATGCATACGCAGTAGCCCGTTGATGTAGTCCGCCTTTTCAGGAGTGACTTCCGCCAGATAGCAGATATTTGTAGATTTCCGCCATTCGTCAAGCATGGAGATGGAATAATCCGGTGTTATATGATAAAGGGCATTTTCCCTTATCTCGTTGATACCGCAATCTTCAAGGCGCAGTTCCTTATACGCTTTGCAATATAACTCGGAGCTTAGACAACCGTCTATCGTCAGAACGGCAAGAATCTGTACTTTACCCATTATCGTTTCCTTTTGTTGGGCAAGGGCAAAAAAGTAGCGTGCAAATCACACTACTTTCAAGCGAGGGCTCTGGTAAAGCCTTTACGGAGAGTACGTGAATGCACGCTATGCGTAGGCATAGCATAAGCATCACGCAATCGTCTCCGTAGTGTCAATTTACCAGATTTTCGCTCGAAACGCCTTGCGGTCTTATGTTATATATAGGCGGCAAAAGGATCTGCCAATCGCCGTTACCTTCTAATATTTCATGCAAAGATAGCCATTTTCAGCGAATTGCGGGCTATGATTGCTCAAATTTATATTTAAGTCCATACTCTTCAAGTTTATTATAAAGTGTTGTCCTGCTTATTCCAAGCAGTTCTGCAGCAACCTTCCGGTTGCCGTCAGCCTGCCTCAAAGCACGTATAATCCGCTCTTTATCTTCCTCATCGTTACGCAGGGAAAAGCCGACAACAGAATTTGTTTCAGCTATCCTAAGCTCCAGATGCTCTTTCGTGACAACGCCTTCCTGCGCCTGTAATACGGCTCCCATGATTTTCTGTCGAAGCTCCCTCACATTGCCCGGCCATGTGTGGGTCAGCAACGCTTTACGGGCTTCGGAACTGAAACCGCTCACATTGCATTCCAGCTCCTTGTTGGCTATATCACGGAAGAACTCCGCAAGCGGCATAATGTCCTCCTGACAGTCACGCAAGGGCGGCACGGTTATCACGAAGTCATGCAAGCGGTAGAGTAAATCCTGTCGGAAACGCTTTTCATTCACCGCTACTTCCAAATCTTCATTGGTGGCGGCGATGATGCGGACATTGAAACTCCTGTCTGCCTTGTCACCGACCGGGCGATACAGTCTTTCCTGTATGGCGCGGAGCAACATCTGTTGGGTTTCCAACGCGAGGTTGCCCACCTCATCAAGAAAAAGCGTACCGCCTTCTGCCTCATGGAAATATCCTTTCTTGGCACTGTCCGCACCCGTGAACGCACCTTTGACGTGTCCGAAAAAAGCAGACGGCGCAAGTTCTTTGGTAAGTGATCCACAGTCCACCGCCACGAATGGCTTGCCGGAACGCTTACTTTTATCATGCAGGTGGTGGGCGATATGCTCCTTGCCCGTGCCATTCTCACCGAATATCATTACGCTCATATCAGTGACGGCTACCAGCCTTATCCGGTGCATGATTTTCTGAAAGGCTGAACCGTCACGGGCGAACATGGGCATACGGCGGAGTCCCACTTGACGCTCCTTCTGTATGGAGCGGATAAGGGGGACGAGTTTGTCTTCCACAAGTTGTTTGGGTATGTAATCCAAAGAGCCGAGTTTCATACTTTCGACAGCCGTATGCACTTCGGCATAGTCGGTCATAATGATGAAGGGTTGCAATTTTCCCTCCTTGCGCATCCAACGCAACAGGTCTATCCCGTTGCCATCGGGCAGACGCAGGTCCGAAACAACTATATCGTCATCCGTTGCCTGTTGCAGATGTTTCTTTGCTGTCGAAAGGTGGTAAGCCTGCACGGTGCTGTATCCCTCTCGCATCAGCAGGTTGCAGACATATTGGCAATACACGATATTGTCCTCCACCACTATTATTCTTGTCTTATCCATTTTCGTATTTTCTCCTTTCCTCTTTTGCCAACCGGATTATTTCCGCTCCCTTGTTCAACACGGCGGTCGCGGCATGGCTTAACGTTTCTTCATCTGGGATTACATTGCTATGAAACAATCCGTAAAGTTCCCTCAGCGGCTGGTCAGCACGGAGTATCTCCCACGAGCTGCGCAAGTGGTGTGTCAGGGCATCCAGCTTTTGCAGGTCTTTTTCTGTTGCCGCATCCCGTACAGCCTTCATTTCCTTCTCTGTTTCCGTTATCAGCTTCTCCAGCATGACGACTTCATTGCCATATGACAACAAGGCAGAAAAGTCCAGTTTTCCGTCCAGTGTTCCTTTTATGGCGCACTTGTCGGAAACCTCCATCAGTTCTGATATTGAGAAAGGTTTGAACAGGCATCCGGCAAATCCTTTTGCCAAAAGTTCCTCCGCATCGCAACTGCCCGAAGCGGTTGCCACGACCACGGGGATTGTCTGAGAATTGCCCACATTGGATGAGTGCAGCAGTTCCAACAACTCAAAGCCGTTCATGCCGGGCATATTCAAGTCTGTCAGCAACAGGTTGTATTCTTTCCGGCGTAGCATCTCCATCAGTTCCGCCGCATCGGTGCAAGTATCGCAATGTATCCCTTCTTGGGCATACATTTCTTTTAGCATCAGGAGCAGCACCTCATCATTGTCGATGGCGACAACATTGAGGTTTCTATCCTGTCGGTGGATATAAGTCTGTATCTCTTTTTCCGGCACTTCTTCGGCTTTCGACATGGGTATCTCCACCGTGAAACGGCTTCCTTTTCCTTTCTTGCTGTCCAAACGGATTGTTCCGCCAAGCATCGACACAATATTACGCATTATGGCAAGCCCAAGCCCGAAACCCTCCTTTGCGGCGGCATTTGATAGACGTTCAAACGCACCGAACGCTTGTTTCTGTTCCTCTTCTGTCATGCCTGTA
>CASGED010000068.1 GCA_949300425.1 uncultured Bacteroides sp. | reverse complement strand
CCAGCAGACGAACGTCGGCTTTTCCGGCGCGGATATGCGCCAATGCGTCTTCCAGATACATGATTGCCATATCCATTTTCTCTTCAGCCGTGCTGAGGATTGTTTTAGAATCTGCCATATTCTTGTTGCTTTTAAATGTTTATCAATACGTTTTGTGAACAAAAATAGGAGATTTTTTATTCTCTTGCAATAGTTTGTGCAGATTTTCGTAGGAAAGGTTGCAATCATGATGCAGATATATCTGCTAATCTTATCAAAATATGACGAGATTAGCGGAGGTAATCTAATCATACTTGCGTTGTGGACTTGATAAAGGTTATGATGCAATGTCTAATAAAATTAAGGCTGACCTCACAAATGAAGTCAGCCTTAATTTTATGTTTTGAGTTTATTTTTTATCGGATAAGGCAATGAATGGGGTTTATTTCATCAGTGCGGTGGGCTTTATCTTGAAGGTCAGCGTGCCGGCTTTCACCAAGTCGTTGTGGTTGATGCGGTATCCGCATTTCTTGTTGCCCATACGGATGTAGTCGATGAAGCCCCAGCCGGAATTACCTTGTTCGTTCACACGCTCGATCACTAACTTATCCCGTCCGTAGTATTTCGGATTAAGCTTAATCGTAATCTTGTCGAATGTGGGAGTGGTCAGCGTATATTCAGGTACGCCAGGGCAATCGGGATAGAAACCCATCATGCTGAAGATTGCCCACGATGACATCGTGCCCGTGTCTTCATTGCCCGGCAGACCGTCGGGTTTCGTGGTGAAGTATTTGACAAGCAGGTCTCTAACCAAAAGCTGCGTGCGGTGTTCTTCGCCCTTGAAGTAGCTGAACAGGTACGGGTAGGCGATGTCGGGTTCGTTGGCAGGGTCGTACAGACCGTTGTCGAATACCATTTGCAGTTTGTCGACAAACTTCTTCTTTCCGCCCATCAGTTTGGCAAGCCCCATTACATCGTGAGGTACGTAGAACGTATAGTTCCAGGCACATCCTTCGTGGAAACCGGGATTCGGTTCGAAGTTAGCCCCTTGTTTGGGGTCGAATGGCGAATAGAAGGTGCCGTCGGGTAGGATAGGACGGAAAGTACCGAACTCCTTGCAGTAGTAATGCTTATATCCCATCGAGCGGTCATAGAACAGCTTGGCATCGTCTTTCTTGCCGAGCGCTTTGGCAAGGGTGGAAAGCGAATAGTCGGCAATGTAATATTCCAATGCGTGCGATACAGAGTTGTCGAATTGTTCGCGCAAGGGGACATAGCCTAATGTGATGTAATCGTCGTTGTCGGGGCGGAGCAGGTTATCTTTTCCCGGCGTGTCAGCTCCTTTGCGCATGGCTTCGTAAGCCACGTCCATATCAAAGTCGCGCAATCCTTTCATCCATGTGTCCACAATAACGGGAATGGCAGGGTCGCCTTCCATGGTCAAGGTTTCGCGTCCGTACAGTTCCCATTTGGGTAGCCAGCCGTGTTCCTTGTACATATCAATCATGGTGTTTATCATGTCCATTTGGCGTTCGGGATAGACTAAAGTCATTAGTTGGTGTAGGTTGCGGTAGGTGTCCCATAACGAGAATACGGTGTAACGGTTTCCTTTCGTGGTAAGGATTTTGTCGCCTTCCATTTGCGGGTATTCGCCGTTCACGTCTTGCAACAAGTTGGGATGAATCAGCGCATGATAGAGCGCAGTGTAGAATACAGTCTTTTGGTCTTTGGTTCCGCCTTCTACCAAGATGCGTCCCAAGTCTTCGTTCCAGCGGGTGCGGGTTTCGTTGCGGATAGCATCGAAATGTTGTCCGTGTTGCTCTTTCTCCAAGTTTTCGCGCGCATTTTCGATGCTGACGAATGAAACTCCCATAGCGACTTCAATTTGTTCACCCGCTTCGGTATCGAAAGTAAACCATGCACCGATGTCGTCGCCGGCTATATCCTTATTGTATTTGGTATAGAGCTTATATTTGCCTTGGTCTGGATCCCATTCGGCTTCCACACCTTGCATGGGGCGTTGTTTTTTCCAATAGCCGGCAGCTTTCGGAGTTTGGCTGACGCGCATCACGAAGTAAATGGGGAATACAGCCTGCGGATTGTAACAGAATGTGCCCAAGACCTTCATGCCTTCTATCTCTTGGTCGTTGACCCGTCGCATATAGGCACCCGATTCATTGGTCAGTCCTTCGCCCAAGTTGAGCAGGATGTGGCTTTCGCCTTTTGGGAAAGTAAAACGGGTCAGTCCGGTGCGTGGCGTAGCGGTAGCTTCTGCCTGTATGCCGTATTTGGTGAGCGAGATGGTGTAATAACCCGGTGTGGCGTTCTCTTTCTCGTATTTGCTTCCGTAGTTGTGATAATCT
>CASGED010000067.1 GCA_949300425.1 uncultured Bacteroides sp. | reverse complement strand
CTCATGTAAGACCTCCTCATGCGTTACGTGAGATGTCTCGACAAGCTCGACATGACAGATAACATCATAAAAATCTGTGTAAATCTGTCTAATCTGTGTCATCTGTGTGCCATAAAACACAACGCTAAATTATCATTTACCAATAAAAAATCAAGAGTTATGGCAACAACGACAACTAAAAAAACAGTATGGAGCATTGTGCTCAAGGCGATAGTGGCCGTGGCAACCGCCCTGGCCGGAGTGTTTGGCATTTCATCCTGCGTAGGCCGATGAGAACCATCACGCTGATTATCCTTCATTGCTCTGCCACCCGCGAGGGGCAGAGCTTTGATTTTGAACAGTGCCGCACGGACCACATCAGCCACCGCGGCTTCAGTGACATCGGCTACCACTTCTACATCACGCGCGACGGGGTGGTACACAACGGCCGTCCGTTGGAGAGGATAGGGGCGCACTGCCTGCACCACAACCGCTACAGCGTCGGCGTCTGCTACGAAGGGGGACTGGACCGCGAAGGCCATCCGAGGGACACGCGCACCGTGCCGCAGAAAATAGCCTTGGAAGCGTTGCTGCGCGAACTGAAACGGATGTTCCCCCGCGCCCTCATCGTGGGTCACCGGGACCTGGACCCGCGGAAGGATTGTCCTTGCTTTGACGCGGCGGGGGAATACGAAGAAGGGAATGAAGAATGATGAATGATGAATGAAGAATGAGGCTACGCTGTCTTTGCATGCCATCATGCCGCATGGCAAATTCTTCATTCTTCATTCTTCATTCTTAATTGTTCCACGGCCCGGTAAATGACCTTCACGCTTTCCCCCCAACTGTGCGTATGGGCAAAGGCGATGCGGGCTTGTTCCCCGGCAGGGTCGTGGGCTTCGGCCAGGGCCTGGCGGATGGCGGCTATCCACTGCGGGACATCGACGGGCAGGTAAGAGAACTCTTTGAATACCTGGCGCATGGTATGGGTAGAAGTAGCCACCACGGGGCGTCCCATGGCCAAATATTCGTCTATCTTGAGCGGGTAGTTGCCGTCGGTGATGGAGTTGACCACCTGCGGATTGACGCAGACATCGAAGTGGCGGATGTAGGCGGGCAGTTGCGGCACTTGCTTGTGTCCTAAGAAATGGACGTTCGGCAGGGAGTGCAGGGCGTGTTCCCTGAAGTGTTCGTCCTCAGGACCTACCCACACGAATTGGCAGTCGGGCATCTGGCGGGCTACTTCATACATCAGGCCGCTGTCCAAGCGGGCTTGCAGGATGGCGCCCACGTAGCCCACAATGGGGTGGGGAATGTTCCGGAGGTCTTCGGGCAACGGATGGGACAGGCCGGGGTCATAGAGTTCCAGGTTGACCCCGGTGTTGATGACATGTACGTTGGCGTTCCAGGGGCGCAGTTCTTGGGCAAAGAGTTCCGAGTTCGCCAAAACGATGTCGGCCTTGCCCACCAACAACTTTTCGCACGCCTTGCCGTGCTTCCGCCAATAGTCAAACTCGGTGACTTGGTCGCGGCGGTAATAGATGCTTATCGCGGGACGCAGGTATTCCTTCAAGTACAGACTGCGGTAGATGTCGTTGTCTATCAGGTGGATGTAGGACTGGAAGCCTAACTTCGCGGCCTGGCTCTTGATCCATCGTCCCAGCCGGCGGTTGTTGTAGTGGTTGGCCCACTCAAAGAGCGGGGAGGGGAGCTGGCCGACGGGAAGCAGGGTAAAAGGACAATCCAGCACCCACAAGGTGTCCGTCATCCGGCGGATGGGGGAGGTTTTCCCGCGCAGCACGGCAAAGCGGTGGTCAGGAGCGGCGTTGGCGTCCTTCTTTTGGAAACGGGCGCGGATGTCCAGCGGTGTGTTCACGTAAAGCACCCGATGGTTCTTCGCTATCTCGATGGCCGTATTCTTGACGGTAGTGCCTATCTCGCTGTCCCATAACTGTAGGCTGGTGATGATGTAATCCATGGTTATTCGTAAAGTCGTTTATAGATTTGTAAGTACTGCTTTGCCGTCTCTTCCCACGAAAACTGTTTGACACGTTCCAATCCGTAAGTTACTTGCTGCCGACGGAAAGCCTCGTCCCTTTCCAGACGGAACAGGGCGTCGGCAATTTCTTGCGGTTGGTACGGGTCGACCAGTAAGGCGCCTTCGCCCGCCACTTCGGGCATGGCGGAAGTGCGGCTGGTGATGACGGGCGTGCCGCAGGCCATCGCTTCGAGGAGGGGGATGCCGAAACTTTCCCGCAAAGACGGATAAAGGAAGGTGAAGGCGGCGTTATAGACCGTTGGCAAATCGGTGTTGGAAATATAACCGGGGAAATGCAGATAGGGCTTGATGGCGGTGATACGCTCTTGCCGGAGCCAGGTGTCGATGGTGTCTTCCTGCAAGTCGGCAATCAGCAACGGGCGGCGTACGGACGATTGCTCCAGGTACAAAGCGTAGGCCTGCAGGACGCGGGCGGTGTTCTTCTTAGGATCCGTATTGCCCAAGAAGAAAATATAGCCTTTGTCAGGCTCGTAAGCGGGCATGAGCCGATGTAGTACCTGCATGTCCGGACTTTGCAGTTTCCGGAAACGGGTGTTGTAGCCGTTGTAAACAGCCGTTACCAATGACGGGGGCAGTTGCAGTGTCTGGCAGATGCGCCGCTGCTCGAAACGGGACACCGTAATGACGTGGCGGCATTTCTTCAGGATGCGGGGCACGACAAGCTTCCGGTAGTGCCACCCCATCTCTTGGTACAGGGAGGAACTGCGGTGCGGACAAGGTTCAAGGTAGATGATGTCGTGGAGTGTCACGACAAGCGGTACCGGGCAATGCAGCGGAGCCGTATTGGACGTGCAGTGCAACAAGTCAGCTCCCATACGTGTGACGGCACGGGGCAGGGCAAACTGTTCCCACAGCGGATAAGTGGGACAAGGCAGCTCAACGACCTGCATGTTGGATGTGGACGAGAGGCAACGGTCGGGACCGGGAGCCACGAATACAAAGTATTGGTTCGCGGTGTCCAGGCGTTGCAACTCGCGCAGTACTTCCAGGATGACGAAATCCATGCCGTGCTTGTCACCCCGGAATATCCGCTGGGCTTCAATGGCTATCTTCATTGTTTTTCTTTCTTCCCCCCACTGAACACCGATTTGAGGAGTGCGCCGGGGATGGACCAAAACGATTTCCAGAACCGTCTACTGATTTCACCGTCCGGCATGGCCATGAGGAAAGCGAGCAACAGGATAGCGTCCAGGATATACCATTTGAGGGATAGCGTCCAGTCGAGATAGGTAAAGGCGATGGTGCAGAGTATGACATATACCGCTAACATGATGCGTGAAGGCATCAGCCATTGCATCAGTTTCTCGCACAAGTCCCACTTGCCTTGCAGGAACGCCAAAGGGAATTGCCAAAAGGCCTTCCACGTGTTCCGTATCTGAAGGCTGATCCACCGTTGGCGTCGGCGAGAGTACTGGCTGGGGTCTTCCGTCTTCTTGCAATAGCAGACGATTTCCTCCATGTATTCGGTATAAGTGTTCTCGCGCAACAGCTCGATTTCGATGGCGGAGGCGAGGTCGTCTCCCTTTAAGCGGGGAGCGATGCGGTGGAACATCTCGAAGTCGAACATCATGCCGGAACCTATCAGGGCGGAGGAGAAGCCTAACTTGGTATGTGCCTTACGGAACAACCGGTTGTTGAATTCTTCCATGGTGGCGCTGAGTACAGCCAGGGGGTTGTCCAAATTCTCGGTCATACGGTGTCCCTGTATGGCGTCACATCCGGTGTAATAGGCATTGTTGAGCAACTGTAAGGCGTTGGGCGTCACCCGGTTGTCGGAGTTGAACAACACGACGGCGTCATATTCCTTAGGCGAATAGCGTTCCATGACTTGCTGGATGGCATACGTCTTGGTACAGTTGTCCTTGTCAGGCACCACGATGGTGACCGGCATCTGCAGCAAGGTCGTCAGGTCCTCTTCATCCAATTGGGTAGCGGCGACCGCGATGTCGTACTTGTCGTGCGGATACTCCTGAGTGTCCAAGAGATAATTGATAGACTCGATGACCTGCTTGCCGTTGCGCAACACCGAGAACAGGACCAAGAAGCGGTTTTGCCTCTTGGCGGGCGGGTAGGGGTTACGGTAACGCGCCAAGGAAGCGATGGCATAAACCAACACATAAATGACCGCTATGAGCAATAGCAGGAAAAGGATGGCATCGGCGATCTCCAGCGCACTGTTGTTTCCACTGAGCCACCAGTCGGGGTCGAATATTGCAAAAAACTTGTCCATATCACTGAATATAATTGGTTATCAAATAAGTATTTCGTCTTTCCGGAGCTGCTTGTCCATATAAGGCCCGTTGAGGACAAAGGCTAAAAACATGGCGATAAGGAATTGGTTGGGTTGCGTACCCATGCCACGTCCTACATAGCCGCTCAACCACATCCCAAACACGCCGCAAAGAAGCGCGGCAAGGATTAGGCGAAGCTGGTCATTCTTGATGCGGAACATCAAGAGGTAACAAGAATGTATCAGGATAAAAGCTAAAATACCGATATAGAGGCATAAACCTACAATACCATTTTGAACCCAAACATCTACATAATAGGAGTCCGGTGGAAGTACTCTTTGATTGTCGCCAACTAAATTTTGTTCGTCACGCAAATATCCACCAACGCCAATGCCTATTGGTTTATTACGTAAATAGTAAGCCATAGCCTTCTGGTTATCCAAACGCACGTTGAAAGAAGCGTCTTCCATCGGACGAAAAGCCGTACGCATGCGACGGATATAAGAGTTTCCTTCACCCAAATCTGTGAAATAAAAGAAAACAAACGCCAAACTTCCCGCAAAAATGGAAGCCAACATTAGCTTGAGATTTCGACTAATGAGTGTATAAAGCAATAAACCTCCGAACGGAACAATCATAGCACCACGGGTACCGGACAAAAACATTCCAAAACAAGCCAAAGCTGCTATAATCAAACAAAAGATTTTTGCTTGGAATCGTTTAGCGATTGCGACAAGCAAACAGAAAATGAGAGTAAACATCGCCATGCCCGGTCCAAAACTACCGGCATCGCTATAAAATGAAAAGTAACGAATACCGGTTGGCAACAAGTGGGTAGTCCATGAATTGGTTTCTTGAAGGTAACGTGTTTCGGCCGCATCAAACCAACGATATTTTTGGATAGCCGCTTTGATTGCGATTGTAATAATGAACAATCCTAACAAAAATAGAGTAACCTTCAAACGTTTGGTCGTACACATCAGGATGGAGGACAATAAGTATGTCAATGGTACGCTAACAAAAATTCCCCGGCTAGTTAACGGGTTATGAAACTCTGTATAGGGACTTAACAGGCTGAACAGACAATACAGCATCCAAATGGCATAGGTCACAGTCAGTGCGTTCACCGCATTCATCCAAGGAATGGCAGAATGGTCGTAAGCGGTATTGACCAACAGAATAAAAAGGCATAGGAACAATACGATATCAAGGATACCGCTCAATCCCGGCACATTGGCGTACCGGTAAATGGCATGGAAATAGCAAAAGATAATCGCCGCCAAAACATAACTCCAAATAGGGTTCCTGACAATTCCGATGAGAAGTAGAAAAAGCAGGGGGAGAAAGGCTGCAACGACAAGAAAAGCCCCATTGAGGGTAGCGGCGGCATAGGTAATCAGCATCAGCCCTCCCAAAAGGCATAAGTATAGAAGCCCTTTGGGAGAAGCGTCTGAGAAATTCCTATAGAACGGCCTGCTTGTCATAACTTCAATGCTTGGTTCTTGTTTCAACGTACAGCCGCCTTCTTGGATGTCAGACCCAATTGGAACAGACGGCTGAAATAGTTGTGTACGTAAGTGCGCGGCGGCAATTCTCCGGTGAAGGTCTCTACCACTTCACGGTCGGCATTGTTCAGGTACAGGAACAACGGCACTTCGCCCATGGCGTCTTTGATAGGTTGGAGCATCGTGTCATCGCTCACGCGCCACAGGCGGCAGGCATTGGCCACCAGCAGATTGACATCGCCTTGCTTCAACACGGCCAAAGGCACCGTGGCGTCCTGCAGAGGGGGATATTCCACCAAAAGAATGTTCGGCGTTTCTTCGGCTTCGTTCAGTTGCCAGAAGTCAGTGAGTTGTTGGGCGTTGACGTAGTCTTTGTTGTCCTCATACAGGAAGTCCAATCCGGCTTCTACCACACGTACGGTCATGCCTTCCTCCGCCCAATAGTTGGTGAAATAGCGGGTGAGGTAACTCTTGCCTTCCCCATGCTCCATACTGAGCAGGTTGATGATGGTAGGCCTGCCGGGAACGATGTATTGGTTCAGCCTTCGGCAGCAATAGGCGGCCGCCCTGCGGTTGCACGCTTTCAAGAAACCACGGTACTTCAGGTTGCTGACGCCGTTGAAAGCAGCGATGACAGGCAGTCCCGTGAGACGCTTGCTGCGGAACGGGTCGCGCAAAGTGCGGTCCAACAACTCAATCAGCAAGAAGTAGAACGTAATGAAGAACAGGCTGCCAAAGAATGCCAACAGCACATAGAGCAGGCGTTGGCGTCCGTTGTCAGTCAACGGGTATTCAGGAGGGCTGATTAATTGCAGATTGCTGGTGTTCATTTCCAGATTCTTCAGTTGCAGGTATGCATCGGCAAGACCTCCAATTTGATTTCGGTAATTGTCTTCAGCCACTCCAATGCTACGCTCCATACGCGCCACCATAGTGCCGACCGGTGACATATCCGTAAATTGCCTGAATACATCTCGCCGACGGTCTTGCAACACTTTCAACTCCGCTTCGGATTTGGCTTCATCCACCAAAGCACGCAACCATTCAAGTACCATATCGTTTATGCCGACTCCTTCTTTGGAGAAGTTGAACTCATTGAGATTGTCAGCTATATTGCTTATATTTTCTTCCGCTCTCTTTAATTCAAGACGGTCTTTCTTAATTTGGTTACTATATACGTCCATCGTATCCGTAACAAAAATTTCCCGTTCAGTAATACTTTGGTTCAACGTACTGATGCGGTCCAACTCCCTCAACAGGTTGGTATTATTGCGAATGATTTCCGCGCGAACGTCCATTTTTTCATCCAACATTTTCCGCAAAGCCACCGCACTTGCATAGGTACGCATGGCGGTTTCCAAACGGTCGTCGACCGCATAGCGAAGGATAGCCAACGCTTCGCTTTGTTCTGGGTAGTTGATGACTCGTTTTTCAATGCAATATTGCATCAGTTTATCTTCTTCCACCCGCAACCTTTCTTGGGCCAGACGAACCTGTTCTTCAAAATAGGCAATAACGTCACGGGCAGATTTGAAGCGCAAAATCTCATAAGCGTCTTTCAATTCTTCTATCACAATTTCCACGGTCTGTTGGGTAATGCCCGGATCGGCAGACGTGTAGCTGATGGTGAGGATGTCACTACTACCCACACGTTCCGCCTTGATGCCTGCTAACGCGTTTGCGCTGTAGAAAGGCCCCCGTTCGTTGAAAATAGTGTACAGGAAATTGTCCGTATTCTCCAAGTCGCTTTGCTGGTAGGCGGTAAGATTGGCCAAGGTCTTGTTCACGTCTTTGCGGTCTACCAGGTTCAGTATTTCCTTGGGCGTCTGTTGAAGCAACTGGCGGTAATGCTTGGCTTGGATATAGCGGTTGTCGTGCCATTCTTCGCCAAACGTGTAAGCGTTGGCAAGCAGGCGGAGCGAAACCTTTTTGTGGGTTCCGCGGGACTGGGCGATGTTAATCAGGTTGTCGAACGTACTGACGACAACGCTACCGCTGGCGGTGGTTCCGTTCAGAGAAACGGATGTACTTACTCCGGCGTACATACTGCCTTCCACTGTATAGCTGAAGGGAAGGAACTGGGTGATGTAAATAACCAAAATGGTGACCAACAACGTGCCCCATAGCAACCAGTAACGGATGCGGTAAAAGAATTGGGAGATATATTGCGCTATGTCCATAATTAGATTGTTTTACTGAATAATCTTAACGTTTGTGAGCATTTCCAACAAAATAATGGCATTGTGGAGTTGTACACGGGCTTCTTCGTAAGTCACAACGGCTCCCGTACGACGAGCCCTTTCCAAAGAAAGCCCCGTTATATCCATTTTCCCTTGAATGAAATCGTTCTCTATAATCTTCATCTGCGCATTGTACAGGGCTGCCGTTTCGGCTTTGGCATTGATGGTCGCCAACTGCTCGGTTACCTCATTGTAAGCGTCCAATACACGCAACCGGCGCTCTTCCATTACGTCTTCTTGCGTATATTCCAATTGCTTTATCTGGTGGCGGTAGTTCTTGAGCTTCAACGGACGGTTAATCAAGTCGCCCAAGCTGAAGCCTACACTGGCGCCCACGTTGAAGAAATGTTGGTTTTGGGTGGACGAAGTCTGGAACATGGGAGTATATTCATCACTTTGCGTTCCCAAAATATTGTAACGTCCGTATGAATAGTTACCATACACACGGAAGTAATTCAGCCAATCCCGCTTTTGCAGTTTGTATTCGTTTTTAATCTGCTCCACCTGCGAGCGGGCGCGCTTGACCGTAGCGTTCTCCGAGACGGCGGCCAGGAATACCGAGAGGGGAGGAAGCTGCAGTTGCTCAATGTGCTGGGGAACCAGTTTGGCGGCTACCCCTACTTTGTTGCGGACCAACATACTGTCTTCCTTGGCAAACTCTTCCAAAAGCTGGAGGCGTTCTTCGTAAATAGAGGTCGTGTCGGATTCGAACACTTGGGCGGCGCAAGGTAGGGCGGCCCAAAGGAGAAGGAAACTCAGTATGCTCGAAAAACGAATGTTCATAATCTATCAGGTCTTATTAATTTAGTTAAACATTTTCTTTCTGTATAAAAGCGGTGAAAGTCTTCAATAAGATTTTCATATCCATGCCGAAAGAGAACTGACGGGCGTAGCGTATGTCCAACTGGTTGCGCTCTTCGGCGGACATGCGCCCGGAGTCGCCCCGTTTCTCCACTTGCCAAAGGCCGGTAAGCCCGGCGGGAGCCATGAAGCGTTCAGCATGGCTGTCGTTGGTCAGCAGTTCGGCTTCATACAAGGGCAGGGGACGGTTGCCCACAATGCTCATGTCTCCTTTTAGGATATTGAACAATTGGGGAAGCTCGTCGATGCTGTACTTGCGGATGAAGCGGCCTACGCGGGTGATGCGCGGGTCGTTCTCTATCTTGACAAACGCATGGGTCTGCTGCTCTTTCTTTTGTTGCAGGTATTCCTCTTCGGGGATGATGTAATCATCGGACACCAAGACGGAGCTTTCCGCGCCGGAAACCTGTCGCACATCTTGCACGTCGCTCAGACGAATGGCCTGGGAAGGTTGGCGGGCAGCCTTCGTGTCTTCCGTCCGGTATTGGTTGAGGGCACTATATTCCTTCAGATGCTTGTCCGCGTCGATGTACATGGAGCGGAATTTGTAGAAGTCGAAGATGCGGTAGTTACTGCCCGCCCGCTTGGCTTTGTAGATGACTTGCCCCTTGCTCTCCATGCGGATGGCGACGGCGGTGCCTATCAGGAACGGGGAAAGCAGCAGGACGGCTATGCCGGCAAAAACGATGTCGAAGGCGCGTTTCCATGCGGGCAGACGGAACGTGTGGAGCGCGTCGCGATGGCGTCGGCTGAACTCTTCGAACTTCTGTTGGTGGCGAAGGTTGAGGTAATCTTCCACTACCTTGATTTTCTGAGGCGTCACGTCGGGCAGAAATACGTTGTGTATGCCTGCCTGTTGGTATGGGGCGAGTTGGTCGTCCGGAATGCGCGGAGTCACTAATATAAGGTACACCCGGGGAAAACGTTTATGCAAGTCGGCTATCTGCCTGCAATCTTCTTCAACGTGAGGAGTGGCCTCGTAGAGCACGGAGGTGTTGTAACGCTCGCGGATGCGGTCGATAATCTGTACAGCGCCCGCAAAGGTAGAAGTCGGGATGAACATGCCGTCCACCACGCTGCGCATGTGGGCGATAGTCGTCTCGTTGGTTCCTATGTAAACATTGTACAGCATCTTCTCTTGTTTGTCCTGTTCGTTATTATAAGTATTTCTTGATACGTGCTTTTAACTCTAAGGGATTGAATGGTTTCACGATATAATCATCGACCCCGGCTTCAAAAGCGTGGATGCGCTCATCGGTGCTTTCCGCGCTGGAGAGGATAACCACGGGAATAGACTTGTACAAAGGATTGCTTTTAAGAAAAGCCAAGAATTCTTCGCCCGACATCAGCGGCATACGCATGTCCGTAATAATCAAGGCGGGACGGTTACCCTCGTCGAGCCATTCAATGGCACTTGGCGCGTTCTCAAAATAAACCATCCGTCTGCCATCCTCTTCGAGATAAGTTTTAAGTATCTGTCCGATAGTGGGCTTGTCATCTATGAGTAAAATCGTTTTGTCCATTTTTGTACAATTTCCACTTAAGATTCTCAATAAATTCTCAATATTAGAATTGTTTGCTTTGTATTATTGCAAAAATAAAGAATTCTTTTTATTTCATTACTTTTGCATTCCTGTAAACTTTACGTTTTTAATATTGTTTAACGACATCGATGTATCGTATTATCGGGCTCAAAAGTACTCAAAAAGCAGATTCAACAGGCCGAAACGCAATATACAAATCTATATACAAACATGTAACTTCTTCATTATTAATACTAAAGAAATATACGTCCGTCGGAAGAAACTGTATATAAAAACGGCTTCCATGTTTTCTCGGCTAAACTATTTGGGAAACATGGAAGCCACGTTCGTGAAGGCTGAAAATCGTCATCCCGTTTGCCAAAGACGGTCTTTACATCCGTCAAGAGGGACTTTATACTCGCAAAGAGGGACTTTATATTTTTCCTGTTTTACTGCTCATAAACATCTCCCGCGGGAGTGTCGTCATACCAGCCTGTGTCGCTCGTTCCTCCGCTCTTTACCCAACCGGCAAATCCGGGATATACGTCCTTGATGTTGGCGCGCTCGACAGGCCACTTAAACTCGGCGGGAACCACGAATCCCCAACACAGGTTGTCCTTGCTCAGGTAGTAATCTCCCGCGGACGAATCGTCATCGCCTTGTCCGAAGAGGGAAGTGCTGCCCAAGGCGGTAGGAGCGATGCCGGGGATGTGTACTTCCGTACGCTTGCTTTCACCGTCTGTGCCAATGATGATGAAGAAATCTACGTTATTGATGTTGTACACTTCATCTCTCAAATCTTTATCTTTGAAGGTCAGCCATATCGTATAATCAGCTACATCCTTTCTGTTGTTCTCGCTGTCCGGTTCGGTGTTGATGAAGGAATAATCCCCTTCGGCGTTTTCGTTGAAGGTGTGGGCATTGTCACACAGGAGGAACACCACTTCACCGTCGTGTCCGCTTTCCGCTTGGATGGTCTGTCGCTTTCCGTCCGTAAATTGGGTCTCCGCCTCGATTTTCTCTAAGTCATCGGCGTTTATGCCTCTGAAGCGGAAGCCTACCCCTATTTTTTTACTTGCGCCAACGGCCCTGATATCTCCTTCAATACGAAAGTCACTGCCCGTTTCAGACATTTTGCCTACGAAGATAACAATGTCGTTCATGTCAAAGTCACCGTAGCTGGGCCATTGGTCTTCGAAACAGAAGGTGTAGGGCACTTTGCCTGTCGGCTCTATCTCGATAGGGTAAGAGGCTGTGCGAAGCTCGTCCGTCCCGCTCTTCGTCTGCGTAGCTTCAAATTTGTAGTAAGCGGTTCCGTCCGTGCCCGCAAAGGGGAGGGCGGCTACCGTCCGTGTCCCGTCCGGGGCGGTTTGGCGCAGGTAGAACTCGGTGTACGTGTCGGGCAGGACGATGCTCGTCCGGTACGTCTGCCCGGCATTGGCGTATCCGGCGGCCATGGGAACGGGGTCCGGATGCTCGTCCGGATTCTGGGGGAACACCTCTATCAGATATTCGTATTGGGCGTCGTAGATGTCGGTCACGTCTACGGAAAGCCGCGTTTCGCTGGTCATTTTCCAGTCGAAACCTTCGGGGGCCACTACGTCCGCGCCCAAAGGACGGTTGGGGCGTACGGCTTCGGGGTTGTACACGTCCGTCTCGCAAGCGGCTAAGGCGAGGGCAAGCAGGCTTGTCATGAAGTAAGAATTCTTGTTCATTTTGTTTGGAGCTTGTTTCTACGGCGCAAAATTAGCGGTTCCTATATAATGTTAGGTGTATTATTTAGGCCGATTGGTGCTTTTTTTGATTTATTTACTCGCTTTTCGTGATTTCCCCCGCCAGGTCGGACTCCATCAGGCGACGGATGTCCGCCACGGGCAGTCCATGCCCCAGGAGGAACATCAGCTTGGTGACGGCGCACTCCGGGGTGCTGTCGTACCCGCTCAGCACGCCCGCCTGCAAAAGTTGGAGGCCGGTTCCATAACGGGCCATCTCCACCGCTCCCTTGGGACACTGGGTGATATTGACGATGACGATGCCCCGCTCCGTGGCTTGCTTCAGGAGGCGGATGAGCCATTCTTTTTGGGGGGCGTTTCCCGAGCCGTAGGTCTTGAATACCACAGCTTTGAGTTCCGGCACCTGGAGAACGGAGTGGACGATGTTCTCGCGGATGCCCGGGAAGAGGGTGAGCATCACTACATTGGTGTCGAACAAGTAATGAGGCTTCATGGGCCTGGTAGGGTCAGGACGGCGGATGAGATGCTCTTCATAACGTATGTGGACGCCTACTTTGGCCAACGGGGGATAGTTGAACGAGCGGAAGGCGTTGAAGTTTTCGGCGTTAATCTTCGTGGTGCGGTTGCCTCGCATCAGTTCGTTTTCGAAAAAGATGCACACTTCGGGCACCATGGGAGACCCGTCCGAGCGGCGTGCGGAAGCTATCTCGATGGCCGTGATAAGATTCTCCTTGCCGTCGGTGCGCAACATGCCGATGGGCAGTTGTGAGCCGGTCAGGATAACGGGCTTGCCCAGATTCTCCAGCATGAAACTCAGGGCACTGGCGGTGTAGGCCATGGTGTCCGTGCCGTGTAGGATGACGAAGCCGTCGTACTCCTCGTAACGGTCGGTGATGATGCGCACGATTTTAGCCCATAACGCCGGCTCCATGTCGGACGAGTCGATGGGCGGATTGAACTGGTAGGTGTCGATACGGCAATTGAAACGTTTCAGTTCGGGCACATGCTTCAGCAGCTCGCTGAACTTGAAACTCTCCAAGGCTCCGGTTTCAGGATTCTCTATCATGCCGATGGTTCCGCCCGTGTAGATGAGCAGCACCGAGGGGTTATTTGTCTGGTTCATACACATTGTGTTAGGCTATAGGTAGATGTTCGGCGCAAAGATACGTATTTCTTCTGACAATTTGATATAGTTCATTCGGTTTTATACCTATATTAAATAATACTACGCTAAAGTTGCAAGATATTGAAACTTTCTCTATCTTTGCGGTATAATATATATGAAGAAGGAAAGGCATGAGAAGAAAGATTATAACGTATGGCGGGTATTTCGAGCGTTTCATGGAAACGTTGAAGCCACAGGAGCAAAAGAAAATAAAATATGGATTGCTCATGCTTAAGACGGGAGACATTATTCCGACAAAGTTTGTCCGGTCGATTAGAGATGGATTGTTTGAACTTCGCACGGAATACGAGGGGAATATATTTCGTGTGTTTTTCATCTTTGATGAAGGCCGGATTGTCGTACTATTCAACGGCTTTCAAAAGAAGACACAAAAGACACCACAGAGAGAAATAGAAAAGGCGTTAAAAATAATGGAGGAATATTATGGAGACAAACAATCACAAAATCGTGGATTATGACGAAGTATTAGATGCTGAGTTTGGTAAGGAGGGAACTCCTGAGCGTGCCAAGGCAGAAGAGGAAGCCTACGCTTTCTACACCAGTCAGATATTGCAGGATGCCCGCAAGGAGGCCAAGGTGTCGCAACAGGAACTGGCGTCGCGCATCGGTTCGACCAAGTCGTACATATCGCGCATCGAGAACGGGCTGGTGATGCCCAGTGTGGCCACGTTCTACCGTATTATGAATGCACTGGGCATGCGGATAGAAATCTTGAAACCTATTATGTAAGGAAAAGGAGGAAGATATGAAAAGCGTGAATTACTCCCTGATGCGCACCATCTGCGCCTTGGTCATCGGCTTGGTGCTGGTGCTGTTTCCCGCTCAGGCGGGCGAATATTTAGTGCTTACCGTCGGCATTGTATTTATGGTGCCCTCACTTATTACCCTCATCGGTTACTTCGCCCGGAAGTCCGAAGGGCGTTTCCGTTTCCCGGTAGAGGCTTTGGGTAGCCTGCTCTTCGGCCTGTGGCTGGTCATCATGCCCGGTTTCTTCGCCGACCTGCTGACCTTCGTGCTGGGCTTCATCCTGATGCTGGGCGGCGTGCAGCAGATAGCTTCGCTCGTGGCGGCTCGTCGGTGGATGTCCGTGCCGGGAGGTTTCTACGTGGTGCCCGTGCTCATTCTGTTGGCGGGGCTGGTGTCGTTGTTCAATCCTACGGGCACCCGCTCTACGGTGTTTGTCATCATCGGCGTCGCGAGCCTTTGCTATGCCCTTAGCGAACTGTTGACGTGGTTAAAGTTCAGCAGAAAGCGCCCGCGTCCGGACGTACCGGCTCAAGGCGACATCGAGGACGCTGAAATCATTGGCTGAGCGGGAAAACTTAAGTTTTATAAATGGGAATTTAGCGGGGCGGAGTCCGCAATGTGTCAATGTGCTAATATGCCAATGTGCTAATGCCCTGTGGCATGAGAACATGTCGCCGCAAACACAGCGCAGCCCCATT
>CASGED010000066.1 GCA_949300425.1 uncultured Bacteroides sp. | reverse complement strand
TAACACAGATAGTACGGATTTACACGGATTTTAAGGTATCTGTCATGTCGAGCTTGTCGAGACATCTCACGTAGCGCATGAGGAGGTCTTACATGAGACCCTTCGACTACGCTCAGGGTGACAGATACATCTGTGCTCATCTCGTTTAATCCGTGTTCATCAGTGGTTTAAATTCCCATTTACAGAATCAATAACTAAAACAAAATAGCATTATGGTAAAATTCATCGAAAGTGAACTTGTTCTCCTAAAAAAAGAGATAGACGAAATGTGGACACTGGTTTATAACCAGTTGGACCGTGCAGGCGAGTCGGTGCTTACGCTTGACCGTAAGCTTGCCCAGCAAGTGCAAGTACATGAGCGTCGTGTCAATGCGTTCGAATTGAAGATTGATAGCGATGTAGAAGACATCATTGCCCTTTATACGCCTGTGGCCATCGACCTGCGTTTTGTGCTGGCCATGCTGAAAATCAATACCAACTTGGAACGTTTGGGTGACTTTGCCGAAGGTATCGCCCGCTTTGCGATAGAGGAAAAAGAGCTGACGCTGGACGCAGACCTTATCAAGAACCTTCGTCTGGAGGAGATGATTCGTCAGATGCTCGACATGTTTGAACTGGCCAAACGGGCTTTGCAGGAAGAGAATCAGGAACTGGCCACTTCCGTATTCGCTAAAGACCAAGTGCTGGATGAAATCAATGCCCATGCCTCCCATTTGCTGGCCGACTACATCGTGAAGCATCCCGAGAGCGCCTTGTCTTGTCTGAACCTGGCAAGTGTGTTCCGTAAATTGGAACGTGCGGGCGACCACATTACCAACATAGCCGAGGAAATCGTGTTCTACATCGACGCGAAAGTTCTGAAGCATCATAAGAATACAGAAGAAGGATATCCTAAGAGTTGATTGGATAATCTTATGGGAGATGTTTTCGTGGAAACGGGGGTATTATATGGACAATTGTAAGAAATGGCTAATAAAATCAAAAAAATCATAGAAAAGATGTTATAAGACATGTTTTTTAATTTGGCTGGTTCGCTTAAAAGGGTCTATATTTGCACCGTTATCCTGAAAACAATCTTTTTACCTTAAAAAAAAACTAATACCTATTGAAAACTGGGAGCGGGACTTTGTGAAAAGTTTCGCTTTTTTTGTGCCCATGCGAAACCCTTTTCTTATCTTTGCCTTTTGATTTCATATTAGTTATTATAGTAAGATTATGTTTTCTGGTATAGTAGAAGAATGCGCCACGCTGGTGGCCATGGTGAAGGAACAGGAGAATGTACATTTCACCTTTAAATGCTCGTTTGTAGATGAGTTGAAGATTGACCAAAGTGTTTCTCACAACGGCGTCTGCCTGACGGTAGTCTCTATCAAAGACGATACATACACCGTTACGGCCATGAAAGAGACCTTGGACCGTTCCAACTTAGGATTGCTCAAAGTGGGCGACGAGGTGAACGTAGAGCGCAGCATGATGATGAACGGACGTTTGGACGGGCACATCGTGCAGGGGCATGTTGACCAGACGGCCACGTGTGTCGCCGTGGAAGATGCCGAGGGGAGTTATTACTTCACCTTCCGTTACGCTTTTGATGAGGAAATGGCTAAGAGAGGTTACATCACGGTGGACAAAGGGTCGGTGACCGTAAACGGAGTAAGCCTGACGGTCTGCAACCCTACGGACGACACCTTCCAGGTGGCTATCATCCCTTATACTTTCGAACATACCAATTTCCATGCCATCCGGGTGGGTAGCGTGGTGAACATCGAGTTCGACATCATTGGGAAGTATATTAGTCGGATGATTCAGTATAAATAATATGGATTTCTTAGCATTAGCACAGAGCCGCCAAAGCGACCGGGCCTACGAGAAACGCCCGGTGGAGCGGGAAAAACTGGAACGCATCTTGCAGGCGGCTTGCCTGGCTCCTTCGGCCTGCAACGCTCAGCCTTGGAAGTTCGTGGTGGTGGACGACCCCGAACTTTCCGTCAAGGTAGGGCGCGCCACGGCCGGATTGGGCATGAACAAGTTTGCCAAGGATGCTCCTGTACATATATTGATAGTAGAAGAGTCGATGAACATCACCTCGTTTCTCGGCGCAAAGATAAAGGACAAGTATTTCCCCCTGATAGACATCGGCATAGCCGCCGCGCACATCACCCTGGCCGCGGAGAGTGAGGGGCTTGGCTCGTGCATCCTGGGCTGGTTTGACGAGAAGGAAATCAAAAAGCTGACAGGCATCCCTGCGGGCAAGCGTCTCTTGCTCGACATCACCATAGGCTATGCCGCCAAGCCCAAGCGCAAGAAGTCGCGCAAGCCAATGGAGAAGGTCGTGTCGTTCAATCATTATTAAAAATAGAATTTATTTTGTAATTTTGCGGGCGTAAAACGAGAAACATGACCCTAAGCGAACTACAACAACATTATGCCTCCCATCCGAACGTGGAGGCGATGATGCGTCTGCTGGACGATTCTAAGATTAAACATTTATATACAGGAGGCCTGTGTGCCTCGGCACCTTCTTTCTATGCTTCTGTGATTGTGGAGCGTAGGAAGATGCCTTTTGTCTTTGTGTTGGACGACTTGGAGGCGGCCGGATATTTCTATCACGACCTGGTGCAGGTGCTGGGCGACGAGCGGGTGTTGTTCTTCCCTTCGTCTTTCAAACGCGCCATCAAGTACGGACAGAAGGATGCCGCCAACGAGATTCTCCGTACCGAAGTGCTGAGCCGGCTTCAGAAGGCGGACACCGACGTGTGTGTGGTGACCTATCCGGACGCTTTGGCGGAGAAGGTGGTTTCGCGAGGCGAATTGAATGACAAAACTCTGACGTTGCATACGGGCGAACAGGTGGACATGACCTTCGTGACGGAGGTGCTTCAAAGCTATGGATTCGAACGTACGGATTACGTCTACGAGCCGGGGCAATATGCCGTGCGCGGAAGTATCATCGATGTCTTTTCCTTTTCCAGCGAATGCCCTTTCCGCATCGACTTCTTCGGGGACGAAGTGGAGAGCCTGCGCACGTTCGAGGTAGAGAGCCAGTTGTCCAAGGAAAAGCGGGAGAGCATCGTCATCGTGCCTGACCTAAGCGCGGACCTTTCGGGAAAGGGGACGGGCGGCATGGTGTCCTTCCTCGATTTCCTGCCTGCGGACACCTTGCTGGCCATGCGCGATTTCCTTTGGTTGCGCGAACGCATCCAGCAAGTGCATGACGAGGCCTTGACTCCCCAAGCCATTGCCGCCCGCGAGGCGGAAGAAAACGGAAACATCTCCTTAGACGGAAAACTGATAGACGGGGGCGAATTTACCGTGCGGGCTTTGGACTTCCGCCGGTGGGAGTTCGGCACCAAGCCTACGGGCACGCCCGATGCAAGCCTCACTTTCGACACGACGCCCCAACCTATTTTCCACAAAAACTTCGACCTTGTGGCGCAAAGTTTTACCGAATACCTGGCCCAAGGTTACACCATTTATATATGTAGTGACAGCACGAAGCAGACCGCCCGCATCCGGGCCATCTTTGAGGACAGAAAGGACAATATCACCTTCAGCGCCGTAGAGAAAACCCTGCACGAAGGTTTTGCGGACAACACGTTACGTCTGTGTGTCTTTACCGACCACCAGCTGTTCGATCGCTTTCACAAGTATAACCTGAAGAGCGACAAGGCGCGGAGTGGCAAAGTGGCTCTCTCGTTGAAAGAGTTGAACCAATTTACGCCCGGCGACTACGTAGTGCATACCGACCATGGCATCGGACGCTTCGCGGGCTTGGTGCGCATCCCCAACGGAGATACCACGCAGGAGGTGATGAAGCTGGTGTATCAGAACGACGATGTGGTGTTTGTCTCCATTCATTCCCTGCACAAGGTTTCGAAGTATAAGGGTAAGGAAGGCGAGGCGCCCCGCTTGAATAAGCTGGGCACCGGCGCATGGGAGAAGTTGAAAGACCGCACCAAGAAAAAGATAAAAGACATCGCCCGCGACCTTATCAAACTCTATTCCCGGCGTCGTGAGGAGAAAGGTTTTCAGTTTAGTCCCGACAGCTTTCTGCAACGCGAGTTGGAAGCGTCGTTTATCTACGAGGACACGCCCGACCAAAGCAAGGCTACGGCTGAGGTAAAGGCCGACATGGAGAGTGCCCGTCCGATGGACCGTCTGGTGTGCGGCGACGTGGGTTTCGGAAAAACCGAAGTGGCCGTCCGCGCGGCGTTCAAGGCGGTATGCGATAATAAGCAGGTTGCCGTGCTGGTGCCCACCACCGTATTGGCTTACCAGCACTATCAGACGTTCAAGGAACGCTTGAAAGACTTGCCCTGCCGGGTGGAATATCTGAGCCGTGCCCGCACTTCCGCCCAAGCCCGTGCCGTTATCAAAGGATTGGCCTCGGGCGAAGTGAATATCCTCATCGGCACGCACCGCATCCTGGGCAAGGACGTCAAATTCAATGACCTGGGCTTGCTCATCATCGACGAGGAGCAGAAGTTTGGCGTTAGCGTCAAGGAGAAACTGCGCCAAATGAAGGTAAATGTAGATACGCTGACCATGACCGCCACGCCCATTCCCCGCACCTTGCAATTCTCCCTGATGGGTGCCCGCGACCTGAGCGTGATACAGACGCCTCCCCCCAACCGTTACCCCATCCAGACAGAAGTGCATACCTTCAACGAGGAAGTCATTACGGATGCCATCAACTTTGAGATGAGCCGCAACGGGCAGGTGTTTTTCGTGAACAACCGCATCTCCAATCTGCCGGAACTAAAGGCGATGATAGAACGCAACATCCCCGATTGCCGCGTCTGTGTGGGTCACGGACAGATGGAGCCGGCCGAGTTGGAGAAGATAATATATGACTTCATCAATTATGACTACGATGTCCTGCTGGCCACCACCATCATCGAGAGTGGCGTGGACATCCCCAATGCCAATACCATCATCATCAACCAGGCGCAGAACTTCGGTCTTAGTGACCTGCATCAGATGCGCGGCCGGGTGGGACGAAGCAACAAGAAAGCCTTCTGCTACCTGTTGGCTCCTCCGCTTTCCAGCCTGACGCCTGAAGCCAAGCGGCGCTTGCAAGCCATCGAGAATTTCTCCGACCTGGGAAGCGGCATACACATCGCCATGCAAGACCTCGACATACGCGGGGCGGGTAATATGCTGGGCGCGGAGCAGAGCGGTTTCATTGCCGACTTGGGCTACGAGACTTACCAAAAGATATTGACCGAGGCCGTGCGCGAACTGAAGAATGACGAGTTCTCTGACCTCATGGCCGAAGAGCAACAGGCCGCGGACGGAAGCGGGAAGATCACCGGAGAGCAATTCGTGGAAGAGTGTCAGGTGGAGAGCGACCTCGAGCTTTTGCTGCCTGCCGATTACGTGACGGGCAGCAGCGAGCGCATGCTCCTCTATCGCGAGTTGGACGGATTGACGCTCGACAAGGATGTAGAAGCCTTCCGTGCCCGTCTGGAAGACCGTTTCGGTCCCGTGCCCCCCGAGACGGAGGAGTTGCTTCGCATTGTTCCCCTGCGCCGCATAGCTGCCCGTCTGGGTGCGGAGAAAGTCTTCCTCAAAGGAGGCCGCATGACACTCTACCTCGTAAGCAACGCCGAAAGTCCTTATTACCAAAGCCAGTCTTTCGGCAAGCTCATTGCCTACATGATGAAGTACACCCGCCGATGCGACCTGCGCGAACAGGGCGGCAAACGCTCCATGTTGGTGAAAGAGGTGCATACCGTAGCGGAAGCCGTGAATGTGCTTCAGGAAATGCTGGCTATGGAAGCGACGGAGTAAATAGGAATTTTCTTATCACGGATTAAAAATAATACATACCATGAACAATCGATTTAGAAGATTTACTTTATGCGCCGCCTTGTGTGCAGGATTCGGAGGAGGAGTGTCTCAGCTCCATGCCCAGGCGGATGCGTCGGACCTGATGTTGCATTACAATCGTCCGGCCACGTATTTTGAAGAAGCTTTGGTGATAGGTAACGGCACTATGGGAGCCATTGTCTACGGAGGTACCGAACGGGATGTGCTTTCGCTCAACGACATTACCCTATGGACGGGTGAGCCTGACCGGACCGTCACCACTCCCGACGCTTACAAGTCCATTCCCGTGATACGCGACCTGCTGGACAAGGAGGATTACCGGGGTGCGGACCGCGAACAACGCAAGGTGCAAGGGCATTATAGCGAAAATTATCAGCCCTTGGGCACGCTGACCTTGAGCTATATGGGCGAAGGTGCCCAAATAACTTCCTACCGGCGATGGTTGAACATCAGTAACGCCACAGCCCGTACGGAGTATCTCAAAGATGGCGCGCGGATGCAGACCGATTATTTTGCTTCCGCCCCCGACTCCGTGATTGTGGTTCGCCTTCAGAGTGACAGTCCCAAAGGCATACAGGCGTTGCTGACCTTCGATTCCCAACTTCCTCATGCCACGTCGGCCCGGGGAAACGAAATCACGTCCGATGGCTATGCCGCCTATCATTCCTATCCTGTTTATTTCGACTTGGTGAAGAACAAACACCTCTACGACCCTGAGCGTGGCGTTCATTTCCGCACCCTCGTCAAGGTGCTCACTCCGGATGCGGCGCAGGTGAAGAGCTATCCTTCGGGCGAACTCAAGATTGACGGAGCTAAGGAGGCGCTCATCCTGATAGCCAACGTCACCAGCTTTAACGGTTTTGACAAAGACCCCGTCAAGGAAGGAAGGGACTATCGGAACTTGGTGGCACAGCGCATGGCGAAAGCTTCGAAGAAGAGTTATGAGGCGTTGCGCGAGGCACATGTGGCCGATTATAAGCATTTCTTCGACCGTGTGGAACTGGATTTGGGCGAAACGGATTCCGCTATTTCCGCCTTGCCTACCGACCGGCAACTTCTGGAATATACCGATAAGCATCAACGCAATCCTGAGCTGGAAGTGCTTTATTTCCAATACGGACGTTATTTGCTTATTTCCAGCTCGCGTACACCCGGTGTGCCCGCCAACCTGCAAGGCTTGTGGAACGAACGCTTGCTTCCCCCTTGGAGCAGCAACTACACCAGCAACATCAACTTGCAGGAAAACTATTGGGCGGCCGAGACGGGAAACCTGAGCGAACTGCATCAGCCGTTGATGGATTTCATCGCCAACCTGCGCCATACGGGCGAGGCGTCCGCCAAGGCATACTATAATGTGGACAAGGGCTGGTGTCTGGGACAGAACACCGACATCTGGGCCATGACCAACCCCGTAGGCTTGCACGATGGTGACCCCTCGTGGGCTTGTTGGACTATGGGCGGGGCTTGGCTGAGCACCCACATCTGGGAACGCTACCTGTTTACGCAAGACCGGGACTTCCTGCGTCAATACTATCCTATCCTGAAAGGGGCCGCCGACTTCTGCCTGAATTGGCTGATAGAGAAAGACGGGGTGTTGCTGACTTCACCCGGCACCTCGCCCGAGAATAAATTTATAGCCCCCGATGGATATGTAGGAGCTACTTCTTATGGTTGTACGTCCGACTTAGCCATGACTCGCGAATGCCTGTTGGACGCTATCCGGGCCGCCGAAGTATTGAAAGTAGATAAGGATTTCCGTAAGGAGGCACAAAATGCTCTCAAGCGTCTCCAGCCTTATCAGGTGGGTAAGAACGGGAACTTGCAGGAATGGTTCCACGATTGGGCTGACCAAGACCCGCAGCATCGTCACCAGTCTCACTTGTTCGGCCTTTATCCCGGTCATCATCTCTCCGTGGACGCTACGCCCGAGTTGGCTAAGGCTTGTGCCCGTACGCTGGAAATCAAAGGTGACAACACGACCGGATGGAGCACCGGCTGGCGTGTCAACCTCTATGCCCGCTTGCAGGATGGCGCCGGAGCTTACCGCATCTACCGCCGCTTGCTGAAGTACGTCAGTCCCGACAATTACCGGGGCAAGGATGCCCGCCGGGGTGGCGGTACGTACCCCAACTTGCTCGATGCCCACTCGCCTTTCCAGATAGACGGGAACTTTGGCGGATGCGCGGGTGTCATTGAGATGTTGATGCAGAGTACCGAGACTTCCATTACGTTGCTTCCGGCTCTTCCCGACGAGTGGAAAGACGGTCGGGTGAGCGGCATCTGCGCACGGGGAGGTTTCGTCATAGACATGGAGTGGAAAGACGCCCGGGTGACTGCCTTGAAGGTGACTGCCCGTCAGGATGGGAAGGCACGCCTCCGCTATAACGGCGCGTCGAAGTCCGTGCGGCTGAAGGCGGGCGAGACGAAGGTCATCTTATGAAATGACGTCTCCCTGTTACGGCACGGCCCTTATCGTTGCATGATTCTCCGGAAGTCCCTCACAATCTGATCTCCCATGCGGACAATCGTGCTGTCTACCTTCCGTATCTCCACCGGAGTTACGGCGTCCTTGTACTTGGCTTTGCCCAGGCCGAACTTCATCTTGTCCAGGTTTCCTCGTATGTTCAGCCCTAGTTTGAAGGGGATGGGCGACTTGAGGATAGAGATATGGTAGTCGAAGTTCATGGCGAGGTCCTGTGTGCCTCCTACCGCAGCGCGGTAGCGGTCCATCTGGATGACAAAGGGGTAGACAGTGACATGGCCGTCCTGCACGCTGATGTTCACCGCGATGCTGTCTATCAGATTGCGTTCCTTGTTCTTGAAGAGGAACTTCTTGGATATTTCGGCAAAGGTCTCTCCATCCATCAGCACCAGACTGTCGCCCTTGATATGAATGGCCGAGCGCAACGACGGTATCTTGAGGTTGAAGCACGAGTCGATGGCTGAGGAGGCGGCTACGTTGAAGTCCACCATGCCTTCAAACGATCGGAGCATCGGCACAATAGAGTCTAATGACGGAACGAAGTCCACCAGATGACCGATGTTGACGTCATGCAGCCTGAAGTCGAAGCCCGCGTACCCGGCTTGCGGACGGGCGGCGCGGTAGAGCAGGGTGGTCTTCATGGTGGCGCCCATGCCCTTCATGCTGAGTTCTTTCAAGTGGATGGCCTGGTTGCGCACGTCCACATCTCCCTTCACGTCGGTAAATAGTATCTTGCCATAGCGCACGCGCTTCAGGTTGGTGGTCAGTTCGAAGTCTACGTTGCGCGGGATGACGAACAGCTTCAGTCCGGTGGCCGTAGTGTCCGTCTCGGCCTGTAGCGTGTCGGTGGGGAAGGAGAGGGCGCGTATCAGCTGGTTACAGTTCAGGTTGTTGGAGGTCAGGTCCAGCTTGGCGTGCAGGGTCTTGTTCCGCTTCAGTGCTCCGTACAGGTCGTGTATCGACCCGCTGGCCGTGAGGTCCGAACGCCCGATGCGCATCGTAGCGTTGCGCAGGGTGATGGTGCGGTTGCCTACGGTGACTGCCGCTTTCTGCAGCCGGACGGGCAGGGCGCATAGGGGGGTACGTACGGACAGGCGGTTGAATCCCACGATGCCTTTGGGTATCCAGACAGAGTCACGCAGCTTGTCGGCCGTGACGGCAATGCCCGCCTTGTCCATGCCCATCTTCATGCTGCCCATGCGGCAATACAGCGTGTCGGCGTTGAGCTTCAGCCCGATTTGCGGCTTGTCTGTGTTGCGGCGTCCGGGCTGCAGGGTGACGGTGCCCGACGCGCTTCGGCAGAAGGCTCTGAGCGAGTCGCCCATGTTGCCGAATAGCGTATCGGCCTTCAGCGTGAGGCTGATGTACGGACGTTCCTTGTTACGGTCGCTGGGCTTCAGCTCCAGGCTTGCGGTCGTCCTGCCGCAATAGGCGTCGATGGAGTCGGTCGGCATGGATGCTTTCAGGCGATGCAGAGTCAGGGCGCACTTCATGCGTGCGATGCGGGTGGTGTCTTGCGGATTGGTGGTGCCGATGGTGGCGGTCAGGTCCTGCACAGTGGAGCTGAGGCGGCGCGATTGCAGTTGCAGGTTGCTGACCGTGGCTTTCGCTCCCAGCACGTGGTTGCCCATGAAGGCGAACGTGGCGTCGGCGGTGAAGTCAAATCCCTTGTTCGTGTCGCGCAGGAAGAGTCCTTTCATGCTCAGCTTCCCCCCGGCTTTGACGTGGCCGATGTCCCGCTTCCTCAGTGTGGACAGGCGGCAGCGTAGCCTGACGTCCGCGTCCAGCTTGCCCCCCATGCTGACCCCCTCTTGCAGGGGGAACGTCTGCGACAATGCCGTAAGGTCGACGGCGGAGGTCGTGTGGAAGGTGAGGTTCGGATCGCCCAGCAGGTCGTCCACACGGGCGTCCGCCAGGATGTCGGTATGCGCTCCGCGGAAGCGGAATATCTTGAGGTCGGCGTAGGAAGGCTCCCGTTTCATCAGGTCCACCTGCCCGAAGAAGTCGGCCGAGATTTCGTCTATCCCGTAGGGCATGCCCGCGTATTGCGCCGACGCCCGGTTGATGCCCACCTTCAGCGTGGCGAGCGGCAGCCGCTTCTTGCCATAAAGTCCTTTCAGCGTCCCTTCCACGGTTACTTCGCCTTTCGCGCTGACATCTTCCCGCTTCAGTATGCTGGCGGGAATCATCCGCAGTACGGTCTCCAGCGATGGTGCGTGCAGTCCGTATCGCAGGTCGACGTCGGCGGCATGCGCGGCGGTGTCGCGACGCAGTGTGCCCTGCAGGTCCAGCTGCACGCCGTTGATGTCCAGCAAGGCATTCTTCAGCTCCAGCGTGCGCTTGCTTCGGATGAGGCGCAGGTCAGTCTGCAGGCGTGCCGCCATACGGTTGGCCAGCAACTCTCCCTCTTGCCAGAAGAGGATGTTGCGGTTGCTGTAGTCCACCCTCAGCAGCGAGAAGCCTTGGTGCAGACGGGCTTGCAGCCGCAGGTTGGCGTCCCACACGTTGGCGAAGACGCGCGCCTGTCGGTCGTCGAAGGTCACCGTAGCGTGGCGCAGGGCCAGGCGGCGGATGTCGATGCCTCCGGCGGCGAGTGGGGCGGTATCGGTTGCGGCCGTGTCGGCGGATGTCTCCTCCATGGCGTCGGGCACGATGTCCCAGTTGGCCCGTCCGTCCTTGTCGATGTGGGCATAGACGCGCGCGCTGTCTATCGTCAGCCGGTAGACGGAGATGCGTTGCTTCCGAAGGTAGTCGATGGGGTTAAGGACCAGCGTAGCCCGGCTGAACGTCAGCAGCGTGTCGCGCCGCAGCCATGCCGAGTCGCGCAGCGCCTTCGACACCAGCGAGCCGTCCCTCAGACGCAGTCCGAAGCGGGGGAAGGATGAGAAGAACGTCAGATCCACGCTGCCCAGACTGAGTTTGGCGTTGAGCTGACGGTTGGCCACTTCCACCACCGCAGGGGTCAGCCTGGCGGGGGTAAAGACAAAATGGATGACGACAGCTACGGCCACCGCCGCAATGACGAGAAGACTGCCCAGGCTGACGCCGGAAATCTTCAAGGCTCTTCTTACTGACTTATTCATGGCAAAGCGTATATGATTCGGGCTGTAAATATAGCAATAATAGTTCTAACTACGTAGTCTCCGGGGGGGTGGAAAAAGACGCGCCCGTAAGCTTCTTTAAAACTGATTTATTTCCTGTCTGAATATCAGATACTTGCAAGGACGAAATCGAGACCATGGTCTCGATGGCTCCTTCACCATGGTCTCGATGGCTCCTTCACCATGGTCTCGATGCTGCCTTCACCATGGTCTCGGTTTCGGGCACACCTTGGCGTAAGGATTATTCTTGCGTTCTCTAATCCCGTTCATAATGCCGGATGATGAGGAAAATGCCCGCCAGCATCAGCACGGTGCATACCAGCGAGCCTTCAAAGCCAAACGCTCCTCCGTTCAAGAGGTCATTGTCCGTTCGCTCCAAGGTCAGCAGGTTCCCCCCGAAGTTGTTCCCGCTCACTTCGAATCCCAACACGGGGCCTTGCAGCCAGTTCCAGAACCAGTGCAGCAGGATGGCAAACCACAGGTTGCGCGTGTAGATGTAGGCCGAACCTAACAGTACGCCCGCCAGCAACAGGTTGACTAAGGGCAGGGCGGCGAGATTGGGGTTGGCGAGGTGCAGGATGGCAAACACGGCCGAAGAAAGGATTAACGCCACAAACTTGTTGACTCCCGCATCCATCATACGCCCCAACAGGAAGCCGCGGCACATGGTCTCCTCGAATACGGCTACGAAGAAGAAGAATACCCAAGTCTGCAAAAGTGCGGCGCCGTGGACGTGGACGCCCGTAATGGTGATACCGCCGGTCAGGAGCATCAACAGGAAGCCTGCCGCATACAGGCCTGCGGCTACACCGGCACCGGCTCCTGCCTCACGCACGTGCCCCCGGAGCGACAGGCCGATGGGGGGGACGGTATGGGGAAATACCTTGTGCCCCAGCTTGTGTACGGCCAGCAGCCCTATCACGCTGCCCACCGCCAATACGCTTTCGCTTATCAGCATAAAGGAACTGTCCATTCCCATACCATTCTCATCGACGCCAAGCCCGGAGAGCGGTATGCGCAAGAGTCCTGCCAAAACAAACTGGAAGCCATACACGACGGCAATGACCACTATAAACAGCCCGATTTCCAGCACGAACCAGCCTAAGCGCTTCCAACTGAACGGGGTGGGGGATATTCGTTCTCTATTCATATACTTTCTTATTATTAGGTTTATTCGAGCCCCAAAGTTATGAAAAAGAATGGTATATCCAAAATATGTCTTACCTTTGCAACTCGTAACTGGTAGAATAGTAAATAGAATATACAAGAATAAGAGACTTGGAGATCTTTCCCGGTTGGGGGTACTAACCTAAAGAGGGAATGTTTCTAACATAAGGGGCGAAGGTTAGAAACATTCGGGGTCTATGTTTCTAACCTTCCGGCAATCCCGTCCGAACTGCGTTTGAACGGGGGTATCACCAAGAATTGGATGTATGGTAATAAATTGTGGCAACATTAGCATTTTAATACATTGACTTATGAATACCAATTGGAAATTTGCCGAGTATGTGATTTTACTGGATAGTTCATTCCTCCGTCAGACGGTGCGGATGGTTAAAGAAGTGATGACCGCCCGCTTGGGCCGTCCGTTGCCTCCTCTCGACTTGGTGGCTTGGCTCGATTGCCTGTTGTTGGACGCCGGACTTAGGGGGAAGGACTATGAAGTGCAGGTCTTGCTGACCCACGAAGCCGGCATGGACAAACTGGACGGATGCTTGCCTTCGGCCTTATCCCAACTGGACGGGCAGGCGTGCCGCACCTCCCTGGCTGAATACGCCTTCTATGCGGTAAGTGCTGAAGGTATGGTTACTTCGGAGGAACTGTGTAACGATTTGCTGAGGTTGGCGTTGAATGATGCGAATATAAAGAAACGTTTGTTTGTGCCTGCGGTGTCGGCGGATGAAGAACGGCTGAACCGATTGATGCGGGCGGTATGGGAGGATATGGATTCTCGGCCGGAAGATGTTGCCGACGGCACGGTTTGGTTCCGGTTGCAGGCTCCTGCGTCATCTTTGGCATGTGAGTGGTGTTCGGTTGTTCCTTCGTTGGCTCATGTCTGGGGTATCCGTGGGGATGAGATGGAGTGATTCCGAAGTTTGGCGTAGTCGGGGAAAAAGCGTACCTTTGTGCCCGCAAAACGAGAATAATCATCTTTTAAATAATTCATTATGTTTGAACGTGGGAATAGAGGCAACACCATTCACGGTATATTGCTGATTGCCTTATTTTCTTTCTCGGCATTTTATATTGCTGAAATTCCTTTTGTGAAGAGTCTTTCATTCAGTCCCCTCATTGTGGGCATCATCTTGGGCATGCTTTATGCCAACAGTTTGCGCAACCGTTTGCCCGAGACGTGGGTGCCGGGCATCAAGTTCTGTACCAAGCAGGTGCTGCGGGCGGGTATTGTGCTGTATGGTTTTCGCCTGACCCTGACCGAAGTGGCGGCCGTTGGTCTTCCCGCCATTGTGGTGGACCTGATTATTGTGGGTGGCACCATCTTCTTAGGCATTCTGCTGGGACGAATCCTGAAGGTAGACAAAGATACGGCATTGATTACCTCTACCGGTAGCGCCATTTGCGGAGCGGCTGCCGTGCTGGGTGCCGAACCGGTCATCAAGTGCGAGGGTCATAAAACGGCCATCGCCGTATCTACGGTGGTAATCTTCGGTACCATCGCGATGTTCCTGTACCCCATCATGTACCGTTCGGGCTTGCTCAGCGGATTGAGCGATACGCAGGTGGCTATCTATACGGGCAGTACCTTGCATGAAGTAGCCCATGTGGCCGGTGCGGGCAATGCTATGGATCCTACCGACGCATTGGGCATAGCGGGTACGGCTACCATTACGAAGATGATTCGTGTCATCCTGTTGGCTCCCGTATTGGTGATTATGAGTTTTGCGTTGGCAGGCCGCAAGCAAGTAGGGACTGATGGCAAGGTGGAGAAGAGCAAGATAACCGTTCCTTGGTTCGCTTTCGGTTTCATCGGCATTATCTGCCTGAACTCCTTGCTTCAATATTTGTTTGACGCCCCTACGGTGAAAGACATCCCTTTGAACGGAGCCATCGAATACATAGATACCTTTATGCTGACCATGGCCATGACCGCCTTGGGCACGGACACCAGCATCGACAAGTTCAGGCAGGCGGGTGCCAAACCTTTCGTCCTTGCCTTCGGATTGTTTGTCTGGTTGATAGTCGGAGGGTACTTGTCGGCTAAATATCTGGTGCCGGTATTAGCATAAAAAAAGAGGCTGTCCCAAATCTTAATCTTATTTTGAGACAGCCTCTTTGGTTATGTGTCGGTTATTCGTTCATATCTCCGGTTTTATACTTTCCGCTTCCGTTTACAGTTTCACTTTCTTCTTGACGGACTTCGACTCGTTGTGCAGGCGGTCGAGGGCGGTCACTACGTAACGCCATTTGGTCTTGCCGTCCACGTAAGGCAGCTTGTACCACGGGTCGGGAGTGATGGCCACGATGTGCGACGGGTCGTCAATGTTCACCTTCTCCTTGTCGGCAAAGCGGTAGACCACATAGCTGACCGGACGGTTCATCTCGTCTTTGTACTTGGGAGCCGTCCAGAAAAGGATGTAGCCATCCTCGGTCCATACTGTTTTCAGTTTGCGCACCTTGCCGGGAGCGTCATTGTCCATGAAGTCGAATACGGGAGGCAGGGCGGGATACTTGTGATACTCGGCCTTCAGCGCGTCACGATAACGGCCCACGTTCTTCACTATCGCGTCAGCATACCACTGGCAACTGCCCCCGATGCTTTGGTAGGCACGCTGCAAGGCCATCTTGCGATACAATTGATTGATATTGGGATTCGTGGGGTCGGCATTCTGCACGGTATTCAGCACAGACTGGCCGATGAACAGCGGACGGTTTTCGCTATGCTTGGCCCACCAGTCCACCAACTCGCCATAGTCTGCCGTTGGGTGGCCTATCTGCCAGTAGATTTGCGGGATGTTATAGTCTATCCAGCCTTCGCGCGCCCACAGCAGGATGTCGGCATAGAGGTCATCGTAGTTCTGCAATCCCTTCGTGCGGCTGCCCAACGGGTCGCTGGACTGGTTGCGGTAGATGCCGAAAGGCGACACGCCAAACTTCACCCAAGGCTTGATTTCGCGTACCGTCTCGTGTACCTTGCGGATAAGCAGGTTGACGTTGGCACGGCGGAAATCCCCTACGTTGGCATAGTCGCTACCCAGGCGCGCATAGCTGGCACTGTCGTTGAAGGACACGCCCGGCTTGGGATAGGGATAGAAGTAATCGTCCATGTGGATGGCGTCTACGTCGTATCGGGTCACGATGTCGGCCACTACCCGGCAGATGAACTCACGGTTTTGGGGTATGGCGGGGTCGAAGAACAGCTGGTTGCCGTAGGTGACGAACCAATCGGGATGTACATTATAGATATGGGTAGGCGCCAACTCGTGGTCGAGCGATGTCTTTGCCCGGTAGGGATTAATCCAAGCATGCAGCTCCATACAACGCTTGTGGCACTCTTCAATCATAAACTTCAGCGGGTCCCAGTAGGGTGAAGGCGCCTGGCCTTGTTCGCCCGTCAGGTAGCGGCTCCACGGTTCCAACTTCGAGGGGTAGAAGGCGTCAGCCTCGGGACGCACCTGAAAGATGACGGCATTGATGCCCGCCTCGCGCAACGTGTCCAACTGTCCCGTCAACACGGCCTTCATCCGTTCGGTCGTCATGCCTTTAAACTGTCCGTTTACCGTCTGAATCCATGCGGCCCGGAACTCACGCTTGGGGTAACGCTGCTGCCAGAAGTTCTGCGCCTGAAGCCCTATAGGCAAGGCCAACATCAAAGCACACAACATTCCCACTAATCCTATTCCAAATTTTCTCATATCGATAAAACGCTAAATAATCATTTAATCAGAAGCCCCTTTTCTTTAAATGAGAAAGGAGTTAAGATTAAACAAAGTTTTTGATTCATTTATTATTTGGGGGACAAATATACGCAATTTATTTTGAGAAGAGCCAAGAAAGAAAACTATTTGGAGATTCTTATCCTTTCGCAAGTTTTTTGTAAGCGTTCAATTCTGCGGATGAAGAGCCACTCACAATCTTCACTGCCGTACTTCATCTTTTTTTGATTACAGCGTAAGGTCGTTATTGAAACCGGGACTACAATACGTCAGTTAGAGACGCCGACTTTACAAGGTCTCAATTTCTTCTACGCTAAGTCCGGTAGCCTTCGCTATGATGTCTACAGAAACACCTAAACGCTTCAAGTTTTGGGCATCCTCTAATTTCCCTTCTGCACGTCCTTCTGCACGTCCTTCTGCACGTCCTTCTGCACGTCCTTCTGCACGTCCTTCCAAACGCCCTTCACCTCTTGCCGTTACGATATTGTCCCGTAGGATTACCACATTATCCAAATGATGGTAATAAGCGTTAAGTTCCGCCTTGCTCATGCGTTCCAACCGCAACTTCTCTCTTGCCTCTCCCAATCCGGGAGCGGTTGCATCCGCAGGTATGTTACCAGTATTCAAGAAATAAATCCATTGTTCCAAAGGTACTTTCGACCACTTATTGAAATCATTCACTTTCAAGATATAATACTCCGGATAAAGGTCACTTACCGCACTCACGTTAAACTTTTGCCGCTGGAACGGACTTAAATTCAACAGTTCTCCGTTGTGTATGCCTCTGAATTCCGTTTTGCCATGATATACCACATCTGTACCATTGCCCAAATTGAAATAGACAATGTTCACGCTATATATCTTTCGGATATGGTCATACCCTTTCCCGCGGTTTATATATTCAGTGACCAACTTGGAAGTGCCGAACAGCATACGTTGAAAATATGCATACTCTGAATTGTTCTGCACCTCAATGAGGAACAATTCACCCTTGTCATTTTCCGCCAACAAATCCACTCGGTTCTGCTTGTCATATTCATCTTCCTTATTACTCTCACTTTCCAGCAATTTATTGATGATGATTTTCTCGTTAAGCAAGGTTGTCAGAAAACCTTCCAACACCCCAAAATTCGCCTTGTCGCGTAGCAAACGTTTCATCGCCCAATCAAAACGAATATATTTGTTCGTCAAATCTTCCATAAGAATCTATTTTATTGTCATTGTGCAAAGAAACGCATTTATTTTGAAAGAATCAAGTCGGGAGAGACATTTTGTTATATGGAGAAAGTCACAAATCTGTATGGAAGATGTGGAGTTCCGATTTTTGCAATATAGCCTGCAATGCCATCCGGCAGTAGAACATCTAGGTTCTTATTTGCAATCAAAGCAGAAGTTTGGCCTATTTTGGAAATTCTTGCTCTTTCTCAAATTCTTTGTAAGCGTTCATTCCCAATTTGTATTTTAATGCCAATGGGAATATCTTCATGTCGTCTGAATAAATTCCCATTTGTCGTTTAAACACTAGACAAGGATTAAGACCGTTCTGTCTGTTTCCTTTGTTTGGAACGGGAAACCTTGACAACGCCCCGGTCAGGCGGGCGTGCCAGGCATGGTATTTCTTCTCGTCCAACGCTGGGGCGGGCGCGTAAAGCAGGCTGTCTGTCGACAACCTCTTGCAGGGCACGCCTTTCAGCTTGGTTTCCAAAACTTCTCCGGGGATGAACACCATCACGAAGGGTGAACGCATCGTGGGAATCATTGCGGGTAATACCTCCGCCCGGGGATAGATGCGCTTCAAACGGTAGGCGGATGACTCAAAGGCCACCCAGGCCTTGTCCGTTCGATACAAGTACAGTCCCGTCCCGTTGCCGGCCTCACGGGCGAGAATGTCGGTCAAAGAGTCGGCCAGCAGTTGCGCTAAGTTCATTATGGCGGATTGTCATTGGATGAATTGAATAAACTCCGCTTCGACCTCCACGGACGCGGCGATGACCATAGGCAGTTCCACCAGCAGCCGTTTGACCTTTGAGCCACGGGTGGTAATCAGCGTGCCGGTATAGCCGTCCAGCCTTCCTCCGATGATACGGATTGGACGGTTCCGCATATCGGGCGTCACTTCCTCAGGCTTGTAGAACCTGGGCTTCTCGGCGGTCTCAACCGCATAGATGAAACGTTCCATGCCCGTGCTCCGCACGATGATGGGCGTGCATCTCGCCCCTTTCTGATAGCGGTATTGCAATTTGGGAGTTGTGGCTATGACGGGGTCGAGCAGCGCCCGGGTACCCTTCACGAAAAGCAGGTCTTGCATGAACGGCACTTCCCTGTCTACCCGCTTGCCGTTGACAACCACCAGACGGTGTTCGGTGGGCGTATAACACTTGATGCCCAGTTCCTTCAACCGTTTGTAGGCGGGTAGCTTCGCGTGCCTTGGCTTGAGGTCGCGCATGACAAACCAGGTCTGGCCGTCGTCTGCAAGCAAATCTTTTATGGTTCCGTCCATGAGGGGCAGGGCAGTCATGATGACCGCTGAATAAGAAAAGGACACTTCTCTGACTCCCTCAAGTGTTTCTTGCTGCCTGAAACACAAGAAGTTATAACGGATGAGTCATAAAGTTCGGGGATTTCTCCCTTTCTTACAGTTCTCTTTCTTTCCATATAAAAACAGGCTTGGCGAGTAATCCTAAAAATGCTCAACACGCCTTTGTTTTTTTGCACATCTCTTGGTAAGAGATGTACAGAAGCCATTCAGTGGACGTCAACTTACTGATATGCAAATAGAAAAAGAACGGAACGGATTAACATTTGCTCAACAAATGTTGAGCAAAACAGATTTTGTAAAACACACGGACAAAATTATGAGTGATTTTTGGGGCTCATTATGAGCACTTTATTTAAAATGTTTTCATGCCTTTGCAGCCACGTACATCTCTTACCAAGAGAAGGATATCTTCGCTCAACAATTGTAGCTGTAAAGACGTTGGAAAGAACTTTGAAATTATCCTTTTATTTCGAGAAAACTAAAATCCGTAACTTGAGGAGGAAAAGTGACTCCTTTCTCTCCCCGGAAGCGCAGGAAACTGTTCACGGAGGTGGAGTAGGTTTCCGCCAGTCGTACCTGTCCGGTGGTTCTCAGGTGCTTGGTTATTTTGTGGGCGAATACGTACAGTTTGTACTCGTCATTATCGGGCATGCGGAAAGCGTTCACTATTTGTTCGACGGTATATGCCTTACCCGACGCTTTGAAACGTCGGACGATAGCTTCCAGCCGTTCCCGGCTTTCCCGTAAACCTTCTTGTACGTCCAGGAGGTAGTGGAGACGTTCCGACTTCTGTTCGGGGATGAGTACCCGTCCTTTTTTCCACTCATTGGGAAAGATTTTATACCCCAAGTTGATTTGCCGAACTATCCGGCCGTGAATGACCCGGATATAAAGAGAACCGGCCTTCCCATTAATTCGGGAAGGTCGGAATTTTAATTTTGATGATGTCATACAATCTAATATTTAGCAAAATGAATAAATTCATAAAGCGCCAAAAAGAATGCATGACTCGATTGGAGTTTGGGGGGATGTTAGTTCTTCAGTGCCGCCTGTATTTCGTCCACATCGGCTCTGA
Organism: uncultured Bacteroides sp.; assembly: GCA_949300425.1. Taxonomy (GTDB): domain Bacteria; phylum Bacteroidota; class Bacteroidia; order Bacteroidales; family Bacteroidaceae; genus Bacteroides. Next base: position 91,040 of record CASGED010000066.1, on the reverse strand, counting down.
ATGCTTTGTCCACTTCTCTCAGTTCGCGAATGGTCTTGCAGGCATGGAGCACGGTAGCATGGTCTTTCCCTCCGATGAGCGTACCTATCTTAGAGGCCGAATAATCCGTGTTGTTCTTGGCCAGGTACATGGCTATCTGGCGTGCCTGTACTACATCCCGTTTCCGGGATTTGGTGTGAATCATCGAAGGCTCCAATCCGTAATGGGCGCATACGGTGTTGATGATGTTGTCTATCGTGACAGGTTTGGATTCGTTGCGACTTATCTTCTTCACGATTCGTTGTGCCAAATCAAGGTCCACTTCTTTGTTATAGATAGTGGCATGAGCCATGATGGAGATGACGACACCTTCCAAGTCACGCACGCTGTCGCTGACATTTTGAGCGATGTAGTCGATGACCTCGGGCGGGAATTGCAGACCGTCACGTCTGATTTTGTTGCGCAGGATGTTGCGGCGGAGTTCGATGGTGGGCTTTTCCAGTTCGGCCACCATGCCCCACTTGAAACGCGTAATCAGTCTTTCTTCCATGCCTTGCAACAGGGCGGGCGAGCGGTCGGAAGTAAGGATGAGCTGCTTGCCGTTCTGGTGCAGGTGGTTGAAGATGTGGAAGAAGTTGTTTTGGGTCTTGGTGAGTCCCGCAAATTCCTGTATGTCGTCAATAATCAGGACATCGATGCTTTGGTAGAAGTTAATGAAATCGTTCGTGGTGTTGTTGCGCACAGAATCGGTGTACTGCACTTGGAATAAGTGTGCAGACACGTAGAGTACCCGTTTTTCGGGGTATAGCTCTTTAATCTTTGTACCAATGGCGTTGGCTAAGTGCGTCTTTCCGACTCCGGAAGCTCCATAGAAGAATAGGGGGTTGAAGATGGTTTTTGCCGGATTAAGAGCGACGGCTTCGGCCACGCTTCGGGACAATTTGTTGCTTTCGCCCTCAATGAAAGTCTCGAAGTTGTATTCGGTGTTCAGATGAGGATCCAAATCGGCCACCTGCGGAGCTTGCGGTATTTCCTTGGTGACGGCCTGACGCATTGTCGGAGAAACGTTCGTCGGACCGACATGGGGAGGCAAAGGGACAGTAGCGGGGGGATTCTTTACCACCACGACATTGTACATAAGTTTAGCTCCCTCGCCAAAAACCTTATGGATAGTTTGGCGCAGCAAGTCGAGGAATTTCTCTTCGAGGAATTCGTAAAAGAACTGGCTTGGTACTTGTACGACCAAGGTTTTGTCTTCATATTTTAATGGCACAATCGGACAGAACCACGTTTTATAGGTCTGTTCGGACACATTGTCCCGAATAATATCCAGACAACGATTCCATAGTCCGACATGATTCGTTTCACTCATAACGGCTATTCTACATTTATTGATTTAAGCATGACTTCTACGAATGCAAAAATGGGAATCTTATTTTGAAAAAACAAATGGCTTTTTTCTTGCTTTTCTCGTAAGATTAATAAGGCGTTTACTTTCAGTCACTTATGAAATAGCAATGCAACAGCCTTGTTACAGAACTGTTGCATTTTTATAAGGTCTTGTATATTAGCTGTTTGTGTGTAGTTCTCGCATGAACATACACTTGGCAACCGCTTCCCGCACAAGGGCTTAATGGGGGCTTTTTCAAGCTTCTATCTCATTTTTCTTCTTTCTTTCAGATATGTTTCTTATTTAGATGAAATCTATATAAGATTTTTTTTCTTACTTGTCTTTTCTCCCAAAGAGCGAGAAGTGGACGTAGCGTTTGGGGTGGTTTTTCAAATCCTCGAGCAGGCTTGCAGCGTTGGCTGTTGTCGTGCTTAGGTTATTATACAAGGTGGGGTCGTTAAAGAGCAGTCCCACAGTATTATCCGTACTGTTTAATTTGTCTGTCAGACTTTTTACATTGGCCAGCGTGGAGTCTATCCGTTGCATGGAGGCGGCATAGTCTATTTGTTTCAGGTTGTCGGACATAGTGATAAAATTGTCTCCCAGCGTGTTGAGTTTGGAGGTAAGCTGGGGAATGTCGTTGCTCATCAGGTTTTCCAATTGATGGCTGGTTACGGCCAGGCTTGCGGTCAGGTTCTGTACGTTGTTCAGGGTTGCGGGGATGGCCTGGTTGGCCAGCAGGGTGTTGAGCGAGGCCAGGATAGAGTCCAGTTTGGGCAGCATGTTTTCTATTTGGGGTACCATGTTGCCTAATTTTTCCATCATGCCGTTGTTCAGATTTCCGGGGATGGTGTCGCCTATTTCATGGCGTTCGCGTGGATTGTTGGCCAAAAGCAGGTTCATGCGGACGCCTCCCAACATCTCGGCGGCCAGTTCGGCATGACTTCCCTTGGGAATACGCAGGTCGGGGTCTACGTCAATCTCAGCCACCACATTGCCGGGGTGCTCGTAGTCGTAGTAGAGAGTGCGCACGATGCCCACCGGATAACCGTCGGCATAAACGGGGCTTGACTTGGTCAGTCCGTTGATGTTTTGAAACTGTACGTAGAAATAGCTGGCCGGCTTGAACAGGTGGATGCCTTTCAGGTAATTGATGCCGTACACCAATATACATAGAGCGATGATTGCCGCTATGCCTATTTTGACTTCTTTTGTCATATACTTCATGATGATTTCCTTTCTTTTATTTATTTGTTATTCTTTTCATATTCGCGGATGGCGTCTTCCACATCCATCTTCTTGCCATTTTTGAAGGCGATGACAAATGCGCCTTTGAATTGGCTGGCTAGTTCTCGTTTCAGACGTAAGATTTCGTTGTAGTCGGTGGAGGAACCGCAGGTATATTTGTACATGCCTTTCTCCCGGTAATATGCTACATCTTTCAAGCCTTTGAATTCTTTACTCCCTTGTGGAATAGGTCGGGTGGAAGCCAATATCTGAACCTTGAAGAGGGGAGCGGATGAAGAAGTGGCAGGTGTGGAGTGGGGACGGGCAGTGGGGACTGGCCGGGTACTGTCGGCTGGAGCCGACGCACTCCCCGTGCGTACTTCTTGCTCTTTCTTATAGGTGATGAACGCGCGATAAATGCTTCGTGCCAAAGTGTTCCGTCCACTGTCGGTATTCAAATACCGTTCTTCTTCGGGAGTGGAGATGAAGCCCAACTCTACTAAGATGCTGGGCATGGCACTGGCTTTCAATACGAGGAAGCCGGCCTGATGCACACCCCGGTCCGTCCGTCGGGCCGTTTGCTTAAATTCTTTTTGCACCAACGTGGCCAAGTGTACGCTTTGGGACATGTATTTGTCCTGCATGAATTCAAAGATGATGTAGGACTCGGCCGAATTGGGGTTGAAGCCCGCGTAGCGGGTCTGGTAATCGTCTTCGTAGAGGATGACGGCGTTCTCTCGCTTGGCCACTTCTAAGTTGGCGTCCGATTTGGCCAGACCCAGCGTCCATGTGGATGCTCCTTTTACCTTCCGGTTACCTCCCAATGAATTGGTGTGTATGGAGATAAAAAGGTCGGCTTTGGCGTTGTTGGCTATTTCGGCGCGTTTAGCGAGGGGGACGAACTCGTCTTTTTCGCGCGTGTAGATGACCTTGGTATCGGCGCAATTGGCTTCTATCATCTTTCCCAATTTCAGGGCTACGCTGAGATTGATGTTTTTCTCACGGGAGATTTTTCCGATGGCTCCGGGGTCATGGCCTCCGTGTCCCGCATCGATGACGACGGTGAATCGCTTTGTCTGGGCCGGTGCCTGGCAAAGAGGGAACAGAAGCATCGCGATGCAAGTCACGATGAATGGGATATGGAGCTTGTTCAATCTCATAAATTTAGAATGTCTGTGCAAATGTAGTGTAATTTTATAGAAAACTGATGATTTCCATCAAGTTTTATTCGTTTTTGCCTGTCTTATTTCATGCTATTCACAATTTTAGACGTAACTTTGCGCCCGTTTTTGAGAAATAGGAGTGTAAAATTGAAGATGAAAGTATTAGTGCGTTTCTTGAAGGATTGGACGCTTCCGGTGGCTATGCTGACCGGTGCGCTGGTTTATTTTGTCTTTGCCAAAGTGTCGGTTTTGGCTCCGGCCAAACCTTTTGTCAACGGGGTGGTAGGCGTTCTCACTCCGTTTTTGATATTTGCCCAATTGTTGTTGACCTTCTGTAAAATGGAGGCGCGTGATTTAAAGCCGAAGGCTTGGCACGCCTGGTTGTTGTCGATTCAGACGCTGACTTGCCTGGCGCTGGCTGCTTTGTTAGTGTATTGTCCGATGGACGAAGTTTATCGAGAGGTGTTTGAGGGGGCGATGGTGTGTTTCGTCTGTCCGACGGCTACGGCCGCGGCCGTCATTACGGGCAAGTTGGGAGGAAGTGCCGCAAGTCTCACCACTTATACGCTGCTTTCCAACCTGTTGGCAGCTATAGCTGTCCCGTTGGTTTTCCCGTTGGTGGAACCTCATGCTGATGTCACCTTTTGGATCGCTTTCCTCAAGATATTGGGCAAGGTGTTTCCTTTGTTGCTTTGTCCGTTCTTCTTGGCCTGGTTGCTTCGTGCCTTTCTTCCGAAAATACATGGTTGGCTGCTCGGTATGCACGGGGCGGCTTTCTATTTATGGGGGGTGGCGTTGGCCATTGTCTCCGGTCAGACTGTACGTTCGTTGGCCAATAGCTCGGCGCCGGTGTATGTGGAAGTGTTGATAGCCTTGGCCGGACTTGTCGCTTGTTGCGTCCAGTTCTATTTGGGCAAGCGGATAGGCGGACATTATAAAGAGCGCATCAGTGGCGGGCAAGCCTTGGGGCAGAAGAATACGGTGCTGGCCATTTGGATGGCTTATACATACTTGAATCCGTTGTCTTCGGTAGCCCCGGGCTCGTATGTGCTTTGGCAAAATATGATCAATAGCTATCAGTTGTGGAAAAAACGAAAAAAAGAAACCGGGGGAAGTCGTGCTTCCTGACCCGGTTTCTCTTATACCATTATTATATATTATATATAATGTCAATCATGCTATAGCATCGTTAGCAGAATCATCTGTCCCGCTATAATGCGTAGGAACATGGACAGTGGATATACCGTAGAATAACCTACAGACGGAGCGTCATTGCCCGACACCTGATTGGCATAAGCCAATGCGGGCGGGTCGGTGGTACTACCGGCAATGAGACCCATCAGCGTAAAGTAATTCACTTTGTAATACCAACGCGCAAAAATGCCCACCAACAATAAGGGGATGATAGTTATCAGGAAACCATAGCCTACATAGAATAAACCATCGCCTTCTACCACCGTTTGCACGAAACTCTCGCCCGCTTCGATACCTACGCTGGCCAAGAAGAGTACGATACCTATCTCGCGCAACATCATGTTGGCACTCATGGTGGTGTAGGTCACTAACTTCAGCTTATATCCAAAGCGGCCTATCAGGATGGCTACCACCAACGGTCCTCCGGCCAAACCCAACTTCACCGGTGTCGGCATGCCGGGGAAGGCGATGGGCAGGCTACCCAAGAAGATACCCAGGAAGATACCTACGAAAATGGTAACGATGTTCGGCGTGTCAAGACGTTTCAACTGGTTGCCTAATACGCCGGCCACTCGCTCTACGGCATCTTGCTGGCCTACGACCATGACGCGGTCACCCACCTGAAGCACCAGGTTGGGGTCGGCGAAAAGGTCCATACCCGAACGGTTGACGCGGGTCACGTTGACGCCGTACATGCTACGGAAGTGCATGCTGCCGAGCTTCTTTCCGTTAATCTCCGACTTCGTCACAAGAATACGACGCGAAACCATCGGCATGTCCTGCTTTTCCCAGTCCACTTCGATTTCTTTTCCAATGAAAGCAACAATAGCCTCGGCATCCTCCTCTGAGCAGACGATGAACAGTTGGTCGCCCGTGTAGAAGATGGTTTCATGGTTAGGGATGCTGACATGTCCCTCGTGTCGGATGCGCGAGCAGACGAAAGGACGTCCGAGGAAATTCTTCACCTGCAACAGGGTCTTACCATTGATAGACTCGTTGCGCACCTCCAAGTGTATCATGTGAGGCTTGTGCTTCAGGTCGGCATCCTGATTCTTCAGCTGGCTTTCTTCTTTCGCAAAGGATATACGGAAGATGTAGCGGATGACAATCATGGATCCAATGATGCCTACCACACCGAGCGGATAGGCGCATGCGTAACCCAACGCAATGGGGTCGCCCGTATAGTGCAACTGGTTCAAGGCTTCTTGCGCGGCACCAAGACCGGGCGTATTGGTTACGGCACCATACATGATACCCACCATCATCGGCAAGCCTACCTGCCCGTTGGCTATGAAATAGATAGCGAGCATCACCACAATGTTCAGCACCACAATCATCACCGCCAACAGGTTCAGCGTCATGCCTCCCTTCTTGAAAGACGAGAAGAAAGACGGACCCACCTGAAGTCCGATGCAATAGACGAACAAGATTAAGCCGAAATCACGCAAGAAATGCAAGATGTGAGTCTCGGCTGTAAAACCGAAATGTCCCATCAGAATGCCGGCAAACAATACGAACGTCACTCCTAACGACACTCCGAAAAACTTGATTTTACCTAACAATACTCCCACTGAGATCACAAACGCATACAGACTGACGATATGCGCCACTGATGAAGGATCCCACAATAAGCTTTCAAACCAATTCATAAATATTATCTGTCAACTATTTTTTTCAAACCGTGCAAAGTTAGTCAATAACGCGCATGTAGCAAAATGTTTATCCCGATTTTTATTGATTACAGAAATACAAAATTGTATTATTGGATTCATGGTGGATAAACGGAGTCTTTGCGGAACGTTGTTTCGTCCTTCGCGAAGCAAAGACACGGCCTTTGCAAGACAAAGTGAAAATGAACCTATCGGCACATTTCAGGGCGTTTTTAGGTGTCGGTCGAGGAGAACTTTGACATCTGTTAAGTATCGGATGCGATTTTTCCGGAAAAAGAATTGACTTTCATTTGATTTCCGTATATTTGCATGTCAATTTGACGTGAAAAAGATACTATTCATCTTTATTAATTTAATAAACTATGGCAGATATTAAAGAAAAACTCTTCTCTGACTTTCCGCCTGTGGCAACCGACGCATGGATGGAAAAGGTGACGGCGGACCTGAAAGGCGCTGACTTTGAGAAGAAACTCGTTTGGAGAACAAACGAAGGATTTAAGGTGAAACCGTTCTACCGCAAAGAGGACCTGGAGGGGCTGAAGACCACTGAAGCCCTGCCGGGAGAGTTCCCCTACCTGCGGGGTAACCGGAAGAACAATAATGAGTGGCTGGTACGCCAGGACATCCGCGTGGACGAAGTTCGCGAGGCTAACGCCAAAGCCCTGGACATCCTCAACAAAGGCATCGATTCCTTAGGATTCCGCATCCGTGGCAAGGAAGTGAGCGCCGAATTGGTAGAAACGTTGCTGGAAGGCATCTGTGCCGATTGTGTGGAGCTGAACTTCACCACGTGCCAAGGACATGTAGTAGAGTTGGCCCAAATTCTGGTGGCCTATTTCCAAAAGAAAGGCTATGACTTGACCAAACTTCAAGGCTCCATCAACTATGACTACCTGGACACGATGCTCGTCAAGGGCAAAGAGAAAGGCGATTTGGCCGAGACCGGTAAGGCATTGATAGAGGCTACCGAGGCCCTGCCCGGCTATAAGGTAATCGGCGTGAACGCATTGAGCCTGAACAATGCGGGCGCTTACATCTATCAGGAATTGGGCTACGCCTTGGCGTGGGGCAATGAATACCTCAACCAACTGACTGAAGCCGGCGTGCCTGCCGCCAAAGTGGCCAAGAAGATGAAATTCAACTTCGGCATCGGCTCCAATTACTTCATGGAGATTGCCAAATTCCGTGCCGCACGCATGTTGTGGGCAGATATCGTGGCCCAGTATCTTGGCGAAGACGATTGCAAGTGCGCCGCCCAGATGCACGTACATGCTGAAACATCTACATTCAACCTCACGGTATTCGACTCTTACGTCAACCTGCTCCGTACACAAACCGAAGCCATGAGTGCCGCCCTGGGAGGCGTAGACTCCATGACCGTAACTCCGTTCGACAAGGCATATGAGACCCCCAACGACTTCTCTGAACGTTTGGCGCGCAACCAGCAATTATTGCTCAAGGAAGAATCTCACTTCGACAAAGTGGTTGACCCTGCCGCCGGTTCTTACTATATAGAAAATCTCACCGCATCCATCGCCAAGCAAGCTTGGGACTTGTTCCTTTCCGTGGAAGAGGAAGGCGGATTCATGGCATCCGTCAAGGCCGGCAAAGTACAAGAGGCCATCAACGCCAGCAATAAGGCACGCCATGAAGCCGTGGCACGCCGCAAGGAAATCCTGCTGGGCACCAACCAATATCCTAACTTCACCGAACAGGCCGGGGACAAACGTCCGCTGGAAGCCACGTGTTGTTGTGGTGGAGGCCATCACGGGACTTGCGAAAAGAGCGTTGCCACATTGGCCTTCGACCGTGCGGCAAGCGAGTTCGAGGCATTGCGCCTGCAAACCGAGACGAGCGGCAAACGCCCGAAAGCGTTCATGCTCACCATCGGTAACCTGGCCATGCGTCAGGCACGCGCCCAATTCTCATGTAACTTCCTGGCTTGCGCCGGATATGAAGTAATAGACAACTTAGGCTTTGCTACGGTGGAAGAAGGCATCGAAGCCGCTATGGCCGCCAAGGCGGACATCGTGGTGCTTTGCTCGAGCGATGACGAATATGCCCAGTATGCCATCCCCGCCTACCAGGCTTTGAACGGTCGCGCCATGTTCATTGTGGCCGGCGCTCCCGCCTGCATGGACGAGTTGAAAGCCGCAGGTATCGAAAACTTCATCCACGTGCGTGTCAATGTGCTGGAAACTTTGAAAGAGTATAACGCTAAATTATTGAAGTAAGATGAGAAAAGATTTCAAAAACATAGATATATACGCCAACTTCAAGCCCGCCGATGGGGCTGAATGGCAAAAGGCTAATGGCATCAAGGCCGACTGGAAGACGCCTGAGCACATTGAAGTGAAGCCTGTTTACACCAAGGAAGACCTGGAAGGCATGGAACATTTGGACTATGCCGCCGGTGTGCCTCCCTATCTGCGTGGCCCGTACTCCACCATGTATGTGATGCGTCCCTGGACCATCCGTCAATATGCCGGATTCTCTACGGCCGAAGAGTCTAACGCATTCTATCGCCGCAACTTGGCCAGCGGACAAAAAGGACTTTCCGTAGCATTCGACCTCCCCACCCATCGTGGTTACGACCCCGATAACGAACGTGTGGTAGGCGATGTGGGCAAAGCCGGTGTGTCCATCTGTTCGTTGGAGAACATGAAAGTGCTCTTCGACGGTATTCCCTTGAACAAGATGTCCGTGTCCATGACGATGAACGGAGCCGTTTTGCCTATCATGGCTTTCTACATCAACGCCGGATTGGAGCAAGGCGCCAAATTGGAAGAAATGGCCGGCACCATTCAAAACGACATCCTGAAGGAATTCATGGTGCGCAACACCTATATCTATCCGCCCGCATTCTCCATGAAGATTATCTCCGACATCTTTGAATACACTTCTCAGAAGATGCCGAAGTTCAACTCTATCTCCATTTCCGGATACCACATGCAGGAAGCCGGCGCTACGGCAGATATTGAGTTGGCTTATACATTGGCCGATGGATTGGAATACCTCCGCGCCGGAGTAAAAGCCGGATTGGACATCGACGCTTTCGCGCCCCGCTTGTCTTTCTTCTGGGCCATCGGAACCAACCACTTTATGGAAATAGCCAAAATGCGTGCCGCACGTATGCTTTGGGCGAAGATTGTGAAGCAATTCAACCCGAAGAATCCCAAGTCATTGGCCCTGCGTACACACTCTCAGACATCCGGATGGTCGCTCACCGAGCAAGACCCCTTCAATAACGTAGGCCGTACTTGCATCGAGGCCATGGCCGCCGCATTGGGTCACACGCAATCTTTGCACACCAATGCATTGGACGAGGCCATTGCCCTTCCGACGGATTTCTCCGCACGTATCGCGCGTAACACGCAGATTTATATCCAAGAAGAAACGTATGTATGCAAGAGCGTTGACCCATGGGGTGGTTCTTACTATGTAGAATCCTTGACCAACGAAATTGCCCACAAGGCATGGGAGCACATTCAGGAAATCGAGAAATTGGGCGGTATGGCCAAGGCTATCGAGACCGGCATTCCCAAGATGCGTATCGAAGAAGCCGCCGCACGTACGCAGGCTCGTATCGATAGTGGCGCGCAAACCATTGTGGGCGTCAACAAATATCGCTTGGAGAAGGAAGCGCCTATCGACATTCTGGAGATAGACAACACCGCCGTACGTAACGAACAGGTGGAGAACTTGAAACGCTTGCGCGAGGGACGCAATCAAGCCGAAGTGGACAAAGCGCTGGATGCCATCACCGAGTGCGTGAAGACCGGCAAGGGCAACTTGTTGGAGTTGGCCGTAGAGGCCGCCCGCGTGCGTGCCACGTTGGGTGAAATCTCGGATGCTTGCGAGAAAGTAGTAGGACGTTATAAAGCAATCATTAGAACTATTTCAGGCGTGTATTCATCAGAAAGCAAAAATGATCCGGACTTCGACAAGGCATGTCGATTGACCGAGGAGTTCGCCAAGAAGGAAGGCCGTCAGCCTCGTATCATGATAGCCAAGATGGGGCAGGACGGACACGACCGCGGTGCCAAGGTGGTAGCTACGGGCTATGCCGATTGCGGTTTCGACGTAGACATGGGACCGCTCTTCCAGACTCCGGCAGAGGCTGCCCGTGAGGCGGTAGAGAACGATGTACATGCGGTAGGCGTATCTTCGCTGGCCGCCGGTCATAAAACGCTCATCCCGCAGCTCATCGAAGAGTTGAAGAAGTTGGGACGCGAGGATATCGTGGTCTTTGCCGGAGGTGTCATTCCTCCGCAGGACTATGACTTCCTCTATCAGGCTGGTGTGGCCGCCATCTTCGGTCCCGGTACACCCGTGGCCAAGGCTGCTTGCCAGATACTGGACATCCTGATGGACGAAGAGTAAACATCGGAGACTCATTTATAGAGTCTGAATACAAAGCACGGAGACACGGAGACTCAGAGATTTTATTTCATTGATTTACAAATATATTTTCTCTGTGTCTTTGTGCCTCTGTGTTTTTTATCATTTAATGTCCCATCCTTTCTCATTTAATGTCCCGCTCTTTCTCTTTAAATGGGAGCGGCCTTCTGATTAAATGTAATTCGTCCGCTTGGAAACAACGGGTGTCCCAAACGGAAAGACACGATGTTTCACCCCTCTACACCTTTCTTCCCATTGTAAGTTTCACGCTTTCACGGCGTTCTAACCATCTGATTTTAAGTGGTATATTGTGAAGGATATATCTTTCACCGTATGTTTCACCGATGAAATTGTGGAGGATGCGGGATATGTCCCTAAGAACCGATTCTGTACAATTTGTGCACATAAATGTACGATTTTACCATTTCAGTGTGTCTTATACTGACTGCATTTTCTCCTGAAATCGGGAAAACATAGACGGGCATAAAAAAGTTTTGCCAAAAACAGTTCATATATGAATCTTTTTCATTACATTTGACCCGTCAATCGCCAAGCGTGAGCGGTGACAGACATATAGGAAAGTGTTTTGGCATTTCTGACATTAACGAAATTCACCACTTCAGTTAATTGGAAGTTAGGATTACCGATAACGCTATTCCCCTTGGCTATGTATATCCATACATGAGATACAAGCCTTGGGTGAGTTGCGAATATACATACCCTCTACTGCAAGGTTTGTGGTGAACCCGTTAATGAGAGGACGATCGTTAAAGTGGCTCACCTTTTTTGTATGCCTGCGTTTATAAATAACAATGAACTACTTTTGATAACCTCACCGAGCGAGCCAGTAGGTGTACAAAAACTAACTGTATGAAAAAGTTGATCTACACAACGATGTGCGTTCTGTCGTTTTGCCTCTACGGTTGCGACTATGACGACGCAGCGGTATGGGACGCCATCAACGACCAAAGTGACCGCATCACGGCCTTGGAGGAATGGCAAAAAACGGCGAATGAGAACATTGCCGCCTTGCAGGCTATTGTGAACGGAAACGACTACATCACCGGAGTGGACGAAGTGAAAGAAGGAGACACCGTGGTGGGCTACGTCATCCACTTCTACCATCAGGGCGATGTGACCATTTACCACGGTGCCAAAGGTGATAAAGGTGACAAGGGCGACCAAGGCGAGAAGGGTGACCAAGGCGAAAAGGGTGAGCAAGGAGAGCAGGGTGAACAAGGCGAACAAGGAGAAAAGGGAGAAGACGGCCTCACGCCTGTTATCGGAGTCACCCAATTGGAAGACGGGCGTTGGTACTGGACGCTGAATGGCGAACTGCTGACCGATGCCAACGGCAATCCTATCTGCGCCAGCGGCAAGGACGGCGAAGATGGTCAAGACGGTCAACCGGGACAGCCTGGTCAACCCGGTCAGCCCGGACAAACCGGCGGGGATGGAGCCTCGGCACCAATTCCTCAATTGAAATCCGGTTCTGATTTGGGTGAAGGCTACATAGCGGATGCCGTTTACTTGTCGGTAGACGGTGGCGTGACTTGGGTAAAGGTAAGCGGTGACGATGGTGCAAGCGGTACGGGTACACCGGGCTTCATCAGCGACCTGACCGATAACGGCGATTACTACACCTTCGAATGCATAGACGGTACCACCATTGATGTGCCCAAGTACAAGGGCCTTCGTTTGCTGTATCTGGAACAGGACGAAAACCAAAACTGGCAAGAGAAAGACATCACCAACGGCGAACTGGAGGTGCCCGCCAACAAAGACTTCACCATTCAGTGTGAGTACCTGCAAGGCTATAAGCTATCCTATTATATAGTGAATGGAAAAACGGATTGGAGCATCCAACGGGATGATTTCGATGCGGATTCTTCCATCATCACCGACTTGGAATTTGCCGGTGTGGCATCGGCGGAACCTACCACCCTATTATTCTCTTTGGTGGCTGAAGACAACAGCGTGACCCATTATCAGGTAACGATTACCGTTGCCGAAGGAGGCGGGAGTGACGAACCTTCTGTCGGAGTAATTACCGGAACGGAAGAGAATACGGAATTGGTATCGGCGTTGGAAAATCTGGGTATCGGGACGAAGGACGAGAGCGGAAGCCTCTTCCTCACCCAGCAAGACATTGACAATACTACCTCGCTCGATTTGAGTGAAAAGGGACTTACCACGGTGGAAGGACTGGAGGTGTTTACTCATCTGACCCATTTGGATTGCTCGAACAATAAGTTGACCGTTTTGGATTTCTCAAAATTAACGGAATTGGTAGAACTCAATTGCTCTAACTGCGTAGGAGAAAATACTCCCCAAACAAGAGCGATTGTAGCAAACGGCGTGTTGGATTTAAGCGCAAACACGAAGTTGCAAAGCGTAGAATGCTCCCAAAATGGCTTGACTCAATTGATATTGCCGGACGTACCGAATCTAACCGCCCTTTATTGTAGTAGTAACAATTTGACGAGCATAGACATCAGCAAACAAACGAATCTGAATACCTTGGATATTGCCAACAATGCGCTGACCACTCTCGATGTGTCCGCCAATAAAGAGCTGTTGAGAAACTTGATTTGCGGCTACAATAACCTGACGGAACTGGACGTCACGCTTTGCACGAATCTGGCAGCCTTGCACTGTCAGGGCAATCAAATGTCGGAACTGAACGCACTCCATAACACCAAGTTGGAAAACCTTTCTTGTGGACTTCAGCAAACCGCTGATGGTGCAGACCAGCAACTGGAACTGATTTTGCCCGAGTCGTTGATGACTCTTTGGGAAAATCAGTGGCAGAATGAATCGGCGAACGAGAATGTGGTAATTCCCGGTGGTGCTATTGAGTCGGGAGCGTCCGGAACAGATTTCGGAAACGGAGGAGTATATTGATAACCTATTTAAATGAATACAATTATGAGACTCTATCATAAATTAGGATGGGCAGTTTTGCCGTTTGCTCTGTTGGCAGCATCGTGTCAAAACGATGATTTTATGGAAGCCGGCAATGAAACCAGCGAGGGCTTTATCACCCTGCGTGCCACGATGGGGCCGCAAACCCGCGCGCAAATCGCATTGGGTACGGAAGACGAATCCCGTGAAATCTTTATGTGGAACGAGGAGGACAGTTTTACGCTCTATGATAAAACAAATCCGGCAACCACTTCCGCTGCCTTTACCATTTCGGGATATAGCGAGGAAGCACCCGCAACAGAAGCTGCCTTTGTGGGAGAAGGTAGCTTCGCAAACAATTCAAGTGTAGTTGCTATCTATCCGGCACAAGAAGGAAATGTAACGGATGATGCGGTGACATTAACGCTTCCTGCCGCAACCCTGACAACTGGTTCGGCAGAAGAATGGAAGGAATACATGCGTCAATCTATGTATATGTATGCTAATGCCACATTGGACGGCAACAATACGCAGTTAGCGTTCCAACATCTTTGTGCTTTAATCCGTGTGTCCTATACCAACGCGACTTCCGAGGATAAGACCATATCCAATGTGACAGTGGCAGGTGAAGGGAATTACTTCGGTTCCGCCGCTACGTTCAGTTTTGCGGACAATACCCTTACACCTACTACAACCTCTTTGTCTTGCGAGTTCGATTTCACCGGTCTGACCGTTGCATCCGGCCACACCACTGACTTTTACTTTTTCTTCTTCCCCGGTGACAATGCGTCCAATGGGCAATTAACCGTTAGCATCAATGGCAAGGAGTTAGTGATGTCTTTGAGCGAGCTTGCATCATTCACCGGATTTGAAGCAGGCAAGCGGTATTGGTTTAATACCATTGAGACACCCGATGAAGGTATCATTTGGAAGAAAGATGTTCCGGAGGTATTGATTACGAACTTGCCGCTGATTGAGTTAGCGGAAACGATGAATAGAGTGCAATTTGAGAAGGATGAGAACGGGTATGTGAATGTGACGCTTAATCAGGAAAAGATTAATCAAGTTAAGATTTTAGATTTGGATCAAGGCACTGAAGAAATAGTCAACTTGGATGGACTGGAATATTTCACTAATTTAGAAATTTTGGTAGCTACGAACAAGAATCTAACAACGTTGAATGTTTCTGAATTACCCAATTTAATGCATTTGCATTGTTCAGAAAATCCAGAGCTAAAAACATTGGATGTTTCCAAGAATCCAAAACTTCAAGTTTTGATTTGTTCTAATACTGGTATATCGGAATTGAATGTTACGGAAAATCCGGAACTAGCAGACCTTGATTGCGGCTATACGAATATCGCCACATTGGATTTAAGTAATAATACAAAGTTGGTTTACTTAAGTTTAGACCATAACTCATCTATTACTTCTATCAATGATTTGATTCAGGATAAGCCGGAATTACAAACTTTATGGTTACAAGACTGTACGAGCATTACAAATGTTGATGTAAGCAATAATTCTAAACTTGAGACTTTGAACTGCACAAGAGTTCCTATTACATCTTTGAATGTGACTCAAAATACCGCACTTACTCATTTATATTGCCAAGGTACACAAATAACAGAATTGGATTTAAGTCAGAATAAGGCTTTGGAATTTTTAGATTGTACAGAAACTTCTATTACAGAATTAAATCTACGTAATAATCCGGAGCTAACCTATCTGCAATGTGTAGATGTGGATATTACGGAACTGGATTTGAGCAATAATCAAAAACTTACAGAGTTGAATGTCAACGTTACACAAATCAAGGAATTAAATATTAGCAATAACTTGTCGCTTACCTCGTTGAATTGTGGTATAACTCCTATTACATCTTTGGATGTCAGCCAACATATTCATCTTACGGATTTATTTTGTAACAATACAGAAATCACAACGCTGGATGTAAGTCGTAATTCTGAATTGGTACAATTAGGTTGCGAGGGTTGCAACTTGACCGAATTGGATATAACAAACAATCCAAAACTGACTTATTTGTCTTGCGGAGATCAAAATGGCACTAATCCCATATCTTTGTATCTCACCGCAGATCAGAAACAAAATCTGTGGACCGGAAATATGGAGTGGGAAACAACCAACGAAGGTGTTAATCCTGTAGTAAAATAGCCCCAATTAAGTACCTCAATAAGAATCATTGGTTACTTGCCCAAGTATCATTGGATATTCATCGATTTATCCAAGGATACTTGGGCTTTTCATATTGCTTTCTTTTTTGTACCTTTGCACACCCTAAACGAAGACAAAGGACAGAAATGATAGTTTGCATAGCCGAGAAACCTTCCGTGGCACGTGACATAGCCGACGTGCTGGGAGCTAAAGACAAGAAAGACGGATACATCGAAGGAAATGGATACCAGGTGACCTGGACGTTCGGCCACCTGTGTACGTTGAAAGAACCGCACGAATATACCCCGGAATGGAAGTCGTGGCGTCTGAACTATCTGCCCATGATTCCGCCCCGCTTCGGCATCAAACTGATCAGCAATCCTACGTATGAACGCCAGTTCCACATCATTGAAGGTCTGATGCAGAAGGCGGACCTGATAATCAATTGCGGTGATGCGGGGCAAGAGGGAGAACTTATCCAACGATGGGTGATGCAGAAGGCGGGTGCCCGTTGTCCGGTGAAGCGTCTTTGGATATCCTCGCTGACCGAAGAATCCATTCGCGAGGGATTTGCTCATTTGCACGAAGCATCCGAGTACCAACCACTTTACGAGGCAGGCTTGAGCCGCGCCATTGGCGATTGGCTCTTGGGTATGAATGCTACGCGCCTCTACACCATGAAGTATGGACAAAACCGTCAGGTGCTCTCCATTGGGCGGGTGCAGACTCCTACATTAGCCCTTATTGTTAACCGCCAACTGGAAATCCAGAATTTTGTTCCCCGCCAATATTGGGTGCTGAACACCGTCTACCGCGATACTCTCTTCACGGCCTTGGTACGCAAAAGTGAAGAGGAATTGATACTGGAAGCAGAGAAGCAAAAGGACACTCCCGCCAAGAAAGCCAAGAAACCGGAGGAAAACCGGGGCATTCCTCCCATCACCGACCGCGCGCAAGGTGAAGCATTGCTAAGCCGGATAAAGGATGTGCCTTTCTTTGTGACCTCCGTTTCCAAGAAAGAAGGGCGTGAAGCGCCGCCCCGTCTGTTCGACCTGACTTCCCTGCAAGTGGAGTGCAACAAAAAGTTCTCTTTCTCTGCCGATGACACCTTGAAGCTTATCCAGTCACTTTACGAGAAAAAGGTGGCGACTTATCCTCGCGTTGACACCACCTACCTGAGCGATGATATCTACCCCAAGTGTCCCGGTATCCTGAAGGGTTTGCGCGGATATGAAACGTTGACGTCTTCATTAGAGGGTCAAACGCTGGTAAAGTCAAAGAAAGTGTTCGACAACTCCAAGGTGACCGACCATCATGCCATCATTCCCACCGGACAGCCCCCGGTGAATCTGACCGACCGCGAACGTCAGGTGTTCGACCTCATCGCCCGACGTTTCATCGCCGTGTTCTATCCCGATTGCCGTTTTTCCACCACAACCGTAGAAGGGAAAGCGGATGACATTGAGTTCAAGACTTCCGGCAAGCAAATATTGGAACCGGGTTGGCGTGTAGTATTCAGTTACAACGCAACCGCCCAGAATCCTGAAGAAAAAGAAGGGAAAGACACAGACGAAGAAAAAGTGCTGCCCGCCTTTGTGAAAGGTGAGAGCGGTCCGCACATACCCGAACTGGTGGAGAAATGGACACAACCGCCCAAGCCTTATACGGAAGCCACGCTGCTCCGCGCCATGGAGACGGCCGGCAAACTGGTGGACAATGATGAATTGCGCGATGCCTTGAAGGAGAACGGCATAGGCCGTCCATCTACCCGTGCCGCCATTATCGAAACATTGTTCAAGCGCAACTACATCCGTAAGGACAGAAAAAGTCTGATAGCCACCCCTACAGGTGTGGAGCTGATACAGATTATCAATGAAGAATTGTTGAAGAGTGCTGAATTGACCGGTATTTGGGAGAAGAAATTGCGCGAGATAGAGCGACGTACGTACAATGCCGCCCAATTTCTTGATGAACTGAAGCAGATGGTGTCTGCCATCGTGGCCAATGTATTGGCTGATTGTAGTAATCGGTATGTTTCCGTACAACCATCCTCTACTACCACGAAATTTTCCGTTTCCGCGTCACGTTCCTCCGCTTCTGCTTCAACGCCCAAAGCTGTTAAGAAACGTGTATCACGCAAGAAGGCTGAGGGAGGGAAAACGGTTCCTGTACCCTCAGTGCTCACGGACGAATGGATAGGTAAACCTTGTCCACTTTGTGGCAAAGGAGTTATCATCAAGGGAAAAACAGCTTACGGCTGTTCGGAGTGGCGCAATGGATGTACGTTTCGCAAAGCTTTTGGCGCTTTTTCTGAAACTTAACGTCTCGGAAAAAGGATTTCTTCAAAATATTATGCTACATTTGCACGGTCAAATTTTTAATGAAAAAAAGTAATATAACTCAGACATTTATTGATATGCACAGATTAGTGACATTGTTTTTCCTTTTCACCTTCTTTTGTGGGGGCGTTTATGCCCAACAAATGACGGATGACCAAGTCGTTCAGTACGTACAGAGTGCCCAAAAAGCAGGTAAGAGCCAACAAGAAATGGCCAAGGAGTTGATGAGACGTGGGGTGACCAAGGAGCAACTTACTCGGATTCAGAAAAAATACAAAAACGGACAGATGAACGGAACCGCTTCCATGCAGACGGGAATCATGTCGGATAACCGCACGCGGGGAAACGCTGTGCCGGATATGCTCATGGGAGGCGATGACTTTTATGCCCCGGCGCAAGGAACTTATCCACGGCAAAAGAAACAATACCGTCCTTGGGAACTGAAGGAGGAAAAGCCGGAGGATCGCTTCAAGCGTTTGCCTACCGAGGAAGAGGAACAATTGGAATTGGCTCTTTCACCGGATTCTTTGGGAATCTATCAAAATAGACCTGAAGAAGACCCTACGGACCAGATATTCGGTCATAACTTGTTTGATAATCCGCGTCTGACTTTTGAGCCGAACATTAATGTGGCTACACCTGCCAGTTATAGCTTGGGCCCCGGTGATGAGGTTATTATAGATGTATGGGGCGCTTCGGAAACGACCATTCGTCAGGTGATATCCCCGGAAGGGAGTATTTTGGTAAATTCGTTGGGCCCTATATCTCTGAGCGGAAAAACGGTAGCTGAAGCCAATGATTTTGTTAAGCGAGAGTTTGCCAAGATATATTCGGGTATAACAGGAGATGCTCCTACCACGTATGTGAAATTGACGTTGGGCGAGATTCGCACGATTCAGGTCAGCGTGATGGGTGAGGTCAATGTGCCAGGTACTTATACGCTTTCTTCGTTTGCATCGGTATTTCATGCCTTGTACTATGCCGGTGGTGTGAATGATATTGGTACTTTGCGTAGTGTGCGGGTAGTTCGTGAAGGAAATACAATAGCCGAGTTAGACGTTTACGAGTATATCATGCGCGGTCAGATAGACGATGACATCCGTTTGCAAGATGGTGATGTCATTTTAGTGAATCCTTATCTTTCGTTAGTGAGGATATTCGGTAAGGTAAAACGCCCCATGTACTACGAGATGAAGAAAGACGAATCGGTAGGTACATTGCTGAAATATGCCGGAGGTTTCACGGGCGATGCCTATAAACGTGCTGTCAGGGTGGTGCGAAGAACGGGGCGCGAACATGAAATATTTAATGTGACCGAAACCAATTTTTCTTCTTTCCTGATGGAGGACGGTGACGTGGTGACCGTAGATTCGGTATTAAACCGTTTCGTGAACCGCATAGAGTTGCGCGGAGCCGTTTATCGCCCGGGCATTTATCAATTAGATGAAAGGGTGAATACGGTCAAAACATTGATTGAAGAAGCTGAAGGGGTGTTGGGAGACGCGTTCCTGAACCGGGCTATTTTGGATAGGGAGAATGAGGATCTGACTCACGAAATGTTGCAGGTAGATGTAAAAGGAATCCTGAAAGGTACCTCGCCCGATATTGCTTTGCAAAAGAATGACGTGCTCTATATACCGAGCATCCATGATCTCCGCGAAGAGCAGACCGTGGCCATCCATGGCGAAGTGGCTGACCCGGGTACTTATCTTTATGCTGAAGATATGACGATAGAAGACTTGGTGATACAAGCGGGCGGATTGCTTGAAGCGGCGGCTACGGTTAAGGTCGAAGTAGCGCGTCGTGTCAAATCGCCCCGTAGCGAGGATTTTTCAGAATCCGTAGGTCAAAGTTTCTCGTTCGACTTGAAGGAGGGTCTTTTAGTCGGGAGCGGTAGTGATGATTTTCATCTGATGCCTTTTGATGAAGTTTATATCCGTCGAAGTCCGGCTTACTACAAGCAGCGTAATGTGACGGTAGCGGGTGAAGTGTTGTTCAGTGGCAACTATGCTCTGTCAAAGAAGAACGAGCGTTTGAGTGATCTTGTTGCTAAAGCGGGAGGAGTTACTCCGGCTGCTTATGTCCGTGGTGCACGCTTGATACGTACCATGACCGAGGATGAGATTCGTAGAAGCGAGAATACGAGGCGCATGATTACTATGGGAGATTCCATCACGATGAGCAAGTTGGATTTGTCCAATGTATATTCGGTCGGTATCGATTTGGAAAAAGCTTTAGCCAACCCTGGCTCGCAATATGACATGGTGTTACGTGAAAATGACATTCTTTATGTTCCCGAGTATGTAAGCACAGTAAAGATAAACGGTGCTGTGATGTATCCTAATACGGTACTTTACAAAAAAGGAGAAAGTTTGAGCTATTATATAGATCAGGCTGGAGGCTACGGAAACAGAGCAAAGAAAAGAAAAGCCTATGTGGTTTATATGAATGGTACTGTAGCGCGTTTGCGCTCTCGTAGTGCTAAGGCAATAGAACCTGGATGCGAAATTATAGTTCCGGCTAAAGACCCCAGCAAGCGGATGAGCGCTACAGAAATGGTAAGTATGGGTACTTCGGTTGCGTCTTTGGCAACAATGATAGCTACATTGGTAAATCTGTTTAAGTAAGTGAAGGGTATTATGGCTGAAGAGAAGAAAGAACTCGTTTCTCCCCAGGGGACGGAGATGCAGGAAATAGACCTGATAGAATTGGCGCAAAAACTCTGGGCTGAGCGTCGGTTGATATTGAAGGTATGTGGCATAGCTGTAGTGGTTGCTTTGGTGGTAGCTTTCAGCATACCCAAGGAATATTCAACTACGGTGACCTTGGCTCCAGAGATGAACAGCCGTGCGGGTAGCAGCATGAGTACCTTGGCCGCTATAGCTGGTATAAATTTGAGCGGGTCTAAAGGAGATGACGCTCTCTCACCGGAATTATATCCCGATATTGTTAATTCAACTCCTTTTTTAGTTGATTTATTTAATGTCCGAGTGAGAAGTTTGGACGCGAGAATAGACACTACCTTATATAATTATATGGCGGAGCATCAGCGTAGTGCCTGGTTCCGTGTAGTGCTTTCCTCTCCTTTCAGGGCTTTGGGCTGGGTGGCTTCTTTGTTCAAAAAGGATAAGGACCCAGAAGAGGAACTTGTTCCTTTGGGCGAACGGAAAGGTGTATTAAGCCTTACTTCGGATGAAAATGGAATAATGAATGCCATCAAAGGGCGTATCAATGTGATGGTAGACGAAAAGTCGGGTGTGGCTACGCTGACCGTTCTTATGCAAGATCCCCTTATATCTGCAACGGTCACTGATACAGTGATGCGTAATCTTCAGAAGTATATTACGGACTATCGTACCAACAAAGCGCGCCATGATTTGGCTTTCACGGAACAACTTTATGCTGAAGCGAAAGCCGATTATGAGAAGGCGCAGCAGGAATATGCTGATTTTGCAGACTCAAATCAGAACATCATTCGTCAGAGTGCCATGGTGGAACAAGAACGTTTGCAAAACGAGATGAACTTGACTTATCAGGTATATACTCAAGTGGCACAACAGTTGCAGATGGCTAAGGCGAAGGTGCAGGAGATTACTCCTGTATATACGGTAGTCCAACCGGCCACTGTCCCTTTGAAGGCAGCTAAACCCAGTAAGATGCTAATATTGATAGGATTTGTTTTTTTGGCGGGTGTTGGTTGTTCATGTTGGATATTGTTTTTGCGCGACATGCTAAAAGATTGGAAGAAATCTTCGGACGGCATCCCTCAACAGGCTTAATATCCGGAAAAAGTCTTCTTTTTCTGCCATTTAGTTTGCATAGTGTAGAGAAAACCTTATATTTGCACAAATTCATCGAAAATGTGCATATGTTATGGAACAAAGTTTTATTGCCTATATAGAAAACAGCATCAAGACCAATTGGGACTTGGATGCGTTGACAGATTATAAAGGAGCTACTTTGCAATATAAGGATGTGGCTCGTAAGATAGAAAAGTTGCACATCATTTTTGAGTCGAGTGGCATTCAGAAAGGAGATAAGATAGCTATTTGTGGGCGGAACAGTTCACATTGGGGAGTTACTTTTTTGGCTACACTTACTTATGGTGCGGTAGTGGTACCCATATTACACGAATTTAAAGCGGATAATGTTCACAATATAGTGAATCATTCGGAGGCCAAACTCTTATTTGTAGGTGACATGATGTGGGAGAATCTGAATGAGAACGCGATGCCTTTGCTGGAAGGCATCTTCCTGATGACCGATTTTTCCATCCTTGTTTCTCGTAGTAAGAAAGTAGACTACGCCCGTGAGCATCTCAATGAATTGTTTGGAAAGAAATACCCGAAGAACTTTCGGAAAGAACACATCTCTTATCACAAGGATCAACCGGAAGAATTAGCGGTTATTAATTATACGTCCGGTACGACCAGTTACTCTAAAGGTGTTATGCTCCCTTATCGGAGTTTGTGGTCCAATACGAATTTTGCCTTTGAAGTTTTGCCCTTGAAGAGTGGCGATAAAGTTGTGTCCATGTTGCCTATGGCCCATATGTATGGTTTGGCCTTCGAGTTCTTGTATGAATTTGCGGTAGGATGCCACATTTATTACTTGACTCGTATGCCTAGTCCTAAGATTATTTTTCAAGCTTTTGCAGAAGTCCGTCCCAATATCGTCATTGCGGTTCCGCTTATTATCGAGAAAATCATCAAGAAGAGTGTATTGCCAAAACTTGAAACTCCCACAATGAAATTGTTGCTGAAAGTACCTTTTGTCAACGACAAGATTAAGGCTACGGTTCGCGAACAGGTCATACAGGCCTTTGGAGGGAATTTTGCTGCCGTAATAGTGGGTGGCGCAGCCTTTAACCGGGAAGTGGAACAGTTTCTGAAAATGATAGATTTCCCTTATACCGTAGGTTATGGTATGACTGAGTGCGGTCCTATTATCTGTTATGAAGATTGGCGTAAGTTTAAGTTTGGTTCGTGCGGGAAAGCGGCTCCTCGCATGGAGGTTAGAATCCTTTCCGCTGACCCTGAGAATATACCTGGGGAGATAATCTGCCGTGGCCCTAATGTCATGTTGGGCTATTACAAGAATCCTGAAGTCACACAAGATGTTCTTGAGCCTTCTGGCTGGTTGCATACGGGAGATTTGGCATTGATGGATCGTGATGGAAATGTAACTATTAAAGGACGAAGCAAGAATATGTTGCTTGGCCCGAGTGGACAGAATATCTATCCGGAGGAGATTGAAGACCGGCTGAATAATATGCCTTACGTGGCGGAGAGCATTGTAGTGCAACAAAACGATAAACTGGTAGGTTTGGTTTATCCTGATTTTGATGACGCCTTTGCTCATGGGCTGGCTAACGAGGATTTGGAGCGGGTCATGGAAGAGAATCGGGTGGCGTTGAATGCTGAATTGCCCGGCTATTGTCAATTGTCCAAGATGAAGATTTATCCCGAAGAGTTTGAAAAGACTCCTAAGAAGTCCATTAAACGATTTTTATATCAGGAGGCGAAAGGATAATCAGATTTGTTTGTTTTATGAAAAGATTGAGATTTATTTGTATATTGTTGTTCCTGCCAGTTTGGGTAGGAACAATTTTTTCGCAGACTCCTCAAGCTTTTTGCGGAGAGCCAATGGGTAATCAGAAGAAACCTGTAGGGATAGATTTGTCTTTATGGAGAAAGATATCCACTCAACCGAATGATAGTATTGGAAGCACTTGTTTTAATGTGGGCGTTTTCAGTACGATGAATAATTTGGCAGGGGTAGGTCTTAATGTGTTGGGAAGTATTGTCCAACACGATGTGCGGGGACTGCAGGTGGCTGGCTTTTGGAATCTGACCGGACAAAGCATGCGGGGGGTGCAATTGGCCGGTATAACCAATGTGAACGGGAATGATCTGGCTGGTGTAGCCGTTTCAGGTTTGGTCGGTATTAATGGCAATAGAACACGAGGGGTACAAGTCTCCGGTTTGGTCAATATCAATGGAGATGATAACGATGGACTCAGCATTGGGGGACTGATGAATCTTTCCGGCAATCAGACGCGAGGAGTACAGTTTTCCGGTATGAGCAATATTACCGGACTAAATTTTAAAGGAGTGTCAGTATCAGGATTATTAAATATAGCCGGAGGTGATGCGACAGGTGTGCAGGTGTCCGGATTATCTAATATTACAGTTGGCCGTATGTGTGGTGTGCAGATAGCACCCGCAAATATAGCTGTGCGTGCCAAGGGTGTACAGATTGGTTTGTTTAATTATTATAAGGAACGCTTGGATGGCATTCAGTTGGGATTGGTTAATGCCAATCCATCCACTCGTGTACAGTTGGTGCTTTATGGCGGTAATTCCACCAAACTGAATGTTGCGGCACGCTTCAAAAACCGTTTGTTTTATACCATGTTGGGTACCGGCATGCCTTATTTGAAGTTCTCCAATAAGTTCTCCGGTTCCTTGTTCTATCGGGCCGGTTTGGAGGTCCCTCTTTATAAACGGTTGTATGTCAGTGGTGACATGGGATATCAACATATTGAGACTTTTAAAAATGAAAATATGGGTTATCCAGCTCGTCTTTATTCTTTGCAGGGCCGCATTAACTTAGAATATAGGCTTACCGATAGGATGGGATTATTCGTAACGGGTGGATATGGATGGGACCGTTATTATTCACGGAGTGCTAATTATGACAAAGGAGTCCTCGTAGAAGGCGGTATCATATTATTCAAATACTAACCGCCTTTCTGCTGATGAGGATAAAATGTTCAGACTCTTTCTTTAATGAGTCCTGTTCGGTAGGCTTGCAGAAGTTTTTTCATATCTTCTATTTGGGTACGGAGTTCGCGTCCTTTATCCGTATCCTTTACCATCATTCGTTGAGAATTAAATTCTACCAAAAAAGTAGTGGACTTGATGTCCTGTCCTTCTTCAATGGCTTTTTGGCGACTTTGGAAAGGTTCGTGCTGAACTAATTGCAGGCCGTGCGAATGGTATACAAGTGTATAACCTGCAATTCCTGTTTCCGGTTGGTAGGCTTTAGAGAAACCACCGTCAATTACTAACATCTTGCCTCCGGCTTTCACCGGTTTTTCGCCTTTGAGTGTCTTGACGGGCACGTGTCCGTTGATGATGTGTGCATGAGCCGTAGGGTCAATGCCAAACTCCCGGAGAATATTGTCACATGTTTCCGCTTCGTTGCGAAGGGTATAATAATAACCTTTGGTCTCTTTTTGGAGCTCTTTGTCTGCCACAAAATAGCGTTCAAAAGTAGCCATTTTATCCTTATCGAATGAAGGGGCATCAGGACCGCACCATAAATACCACATATAATCCATGGCGAATTGCTTTTCTTCGGAACCTTCTTCGCCGAAGTAAGCAGTACGGATAAGTTGGTCTGTTTTCCTGAGTAAGCGTTCTCCCCAGTATTCTTTCTCTCCGATACGTACGTGCTTGAAGCTGCCGTCTGCATTTAGAGGGACCGAAGCGTGGTAGAGTAGGTTGCTATTGCATACCAAATACATGCTCCCATACGTGAAAAGGCAACGCATATGCTTTTTCAGTTTCTCACTGTTCATGAATGAAGCGTGTATCTTGTCCATCAGGTCTTGCTCTTCATCTGTCAGTTTATACGGATTGGCAGGGTCGATGGTGGGGAAGAGGGTATCGCGCAATTCATAATCCTTCCCTTCATAGACAAACATGTTCCGGTTGAAGTCTATAAGGTGTAAGAGCTTGCGATTATTCATCCCGAAGTTCGGCCGGCGGTCTATGATTTGGGCCTCTAACTTCAGTTGGATGATGGTGATGGCCTTATGCATTTGGGCGATGAGGCGCAGAGTCTTTTCGTTGTAACGTCCGTCCTGACTCGCCTTAGGGGCGAAAATATCACATGGATCGTTCTTGTACGTCTCCATGGCGAAAGTGGCCAAGGGTAGTAGGTTGATGCCGTAACCGTCCTCTAAAGTAGCAAGGTTGGCATAGCGCATGGACATGCGCAGGACATTGGCTATGCAGGCATCGTTGCCCGAAGCCGCCCCCATCCATAGAATGTCATGGTTGCCCCATTGGATGTCAAAATTGTGATAATCACAAAGAGTGTCCATGATGATATGTGCGCCAGGTCCGCGGTCATAGATGTCTCCAACGATGTGCAGGGAGTCAATAGTAAGGCGTTGGATAAGGTTGCACATTGCGATGATGAAGTCATCGGCACGCTTTGTGGAGATGATAGTGCTGATGATGACGTTGATGTATGCCTGTTTGTTGGGGTCGATACTCGATTCGTGCAAAAGTTCTTGTATGATGTATGAGAAATCCTCAGGAAGTGCTTTCCTTACCTTGGAGCGTGTGTATTTGGATGATACATTTTGGCATACTTTCACCAATTGGTTCAGTGTGATTTGATACCAGTCTTCCAAGTCTTTTTCGTTTTCCTTGATAAGGCGAAGTTTCTCTTCAGGATAGTAGATGAGGGTACAGATTTCTTTCTTCTCACTTTCACGCAGAGTATGGCCGAAGATTTCGTTAACCTTACGTTTTACGGCTCCGGAGGCGTTCTTCAGCACGTGTTGGAAGGCCTCGTATTCTCCGTGGAGGTCTGTCAAGAAGTGTTCTGTGCCTTTGGGCAAGTTCAAGATGGCTTCCAAGTTGATAATCTCGGTGCTTGCGTCGGCAATAGTCGGGAAGCTATGCGATAACAGTTGAAGATAGCGTAAGTCTTCGATAATGCTTTCCTGAGTGATATTTCCCATGATTTTGTATTTAACGGTCTCTTAATAATGCTGCAAATATATAATATTCTCTTAACATATGGTGTATATATATAGGTTTAAAATTTATCCCAGCAAAAATATCAGCAATACTTGGGCGATGATGACCCTCAGAAACATGCAGAGAGGATATACCGTGGCATAGGACACCGAGGGATTATCGCCGGGAATGGTATCGTTGGCATAGTTCAGGGCCATCGGGTTGGCCATGCTTCCACACAACATGCCGCTGACTGAGCCGAAATCGAGCTTCATCCACCGGAGGGCTATCAGTCCCATGATGAGTACGGGTACCAAGGTTAATATGAATCCTACGCCTATCCAAAGGAGACCTTCGGGACGTACTACGGTCTCGAAGAAATGAGCGCCCGCGTCCAAGCCCAGGCACGCCAAATATAAGGACAAGCCCAATGCGCGGAGCATAAGGTTGGCGCTACGGGTGGTGTAAGTAATCATGTGCAGACGCGGTCCGAAGGTGCCTATCAGGATTCCTACAATGATAGGTCCTCCGGCTAATCCCAATTTCACAGGAGCGCTGATGCCTGGGATGGAGAAGGGTATTGCTCCCAACATCAAACCAAGGATGATGCCTATGAATACGGCTGCCAGATTAGGCTCTTTCAGACTTTTGATGGCATTACCCAATACTTTCTCTACATTATGCACCGAAGCGGCTTCGCCCACTATGGTCAGTCGGTCTCCCAATTGGAGGGTAAGTCCCGCAGTGGCCAATAATTGTACTCCACTACGGTACACGCGGGTGATGTTTACTCCATAATGATTGCGTAAGTGCAAAGAACCCAATTTCTTCCCATTCAGTTCCGGGCGGGTCACCACAATGCGTTGAGAGATGAGTTTACTATCGATGGCGTCCCAATCGATGTCGTCCTTATTCCAGTCCGTGTGTTCTTGCTCACCGAATAAGATAGTCATGGCAGGAGCGTCTTTCTCGGCCGTGATGGCCAGCAGGCGATCTCCTTCTTGCAGAATGGTGTCCGAGGTTGGGATGCTGACTTTCCCGTTTCTCCAGAGTCTGGAGATGACGAACTTAGAGTGGCTTAGTTCGGCTATTTCTTTCAGGCTTTTATTGTAGATGCCCGGATTATGTACTTGGAAAGCGCCGATATAGGTCTTGTTTTCACTCTCTTTCTCAGGAATTTCCAAGTCTTTCTCGCGCACCCATAGCTTGCGGATGAGGAGGATGGCCAAAATGACACCTACTACGCCCAAAGGGTACGTGACGGCACATCCCAAGGCCGGCGTACTTGTGTCCATGCCCATCTGCTTTAATGTCTGTTGGGCGGCTCCCAGGGCTGGTGTGTTGGTGGTAGCTCCGCACAAGATGCCTACCATGTCCGGCAGGGAGATACCTGTGCTCCAGCTGCCCAATACCGCCATTAAGGTACCTATGATTACTACCCCGATGCCCAACATGTTAAGTTTCATGCCTCCCTGGCGGAAAGAACTGAAGAACCCCGGTCCTACTTGCAGTCCCAAGGCATAGACGAATATCACCAGCCCGAAACTTTCTGCGTAGTTCAGCATTTGCGGGTCTATTTCCAGTCCTAAATGGCCGGCAAGGATGCCTGCGAAAAATACGAACGTCACGCCCAAAGATACTCCGAACAGACGTATCTTGCCCAATCCTAACCCGACGGCTGAGATGAGCGAGAGCACTATGACCGCTTGTATGGCAGAAGTTTCGGTAAACAAATCTGATAACCAACTCACAATGTCATTCTTGTTTTAAAGGTTGATAGGCTTGTTTCTTTATTTTTTCGCATTCTTCATTTTTACGCGAAGCACTTCTATGATGGCCGGCAATATAGATATGATGATAATGGCCACTACCAATAGTTTCAGGTTTTGCTGGACGAAAGGCAGGTCGCCGAAGAAATACCCGGCATAGCAAAATAAGGCTACCCAAAGAAGTCCGCCCGTCACGTTGTAAAGCATGAAGTAATAGTAGTGCATTTTGCCCATGCCTGCCACGAAGGGGGCGAAGGTACGGACGATGGGCACAAAGCGCGCGATGATAATTGTTTTGCCGCCGTATTTCTTATAAAATTCGTGTGTCTTGTCCAAGTAACTTTGCTTGAAGATTTTAGAGTTCGGATTGCTAAATAGTTTTCTGCCAAAGAAATGGCCTATTGTATAATTGGACGAGTCACCCAATACTGCCGCTGCAAACACAATTAATACTAAGATGTTGACCTCCAAAGGCATGTTGGGCTGGGCTGCGATGGCTCCTGCCACAAACAGCAAGGAGTCGCCGGGTAGGAAAGGGGTAACTACCAGCCCCGTCTCGCAAAAAATGATGAGAAACAAAATTGCATACGTCCACAAGTGGTACTCTTGTACGATGCTAATCATGTATTGGTCTATGTGAAGGATGAAATCAATGATAAATTCCATGACTTTGCATTGTTTTTGTTTTCAATTAAAAAAGGCGACCGCAATTATTGTGATGCAGCCGCCCGTTCCTCCAAAGTTTTTGTAGTGGATACGAGAATCGAACTCGTGTTCCATGCGTGAGAGGCATGTGTCCTAGCCGCTAGACGAATCCACCTTGTTCATTTTGTACACCCTCAGGGATTCGAACCCTGGACCCACTGATTAAGAGTCAGTTGCTCTACCAACTGAGCTAAGAGTGCATCTTTACATTCACTTGCGGAAGCTGGGGGATTCGAACCCCCGGTACGGTAACCCGTACGGCAGTTTAGCAAACTGCTGGTTTCAGCCACTCACCCAAACTTCCTTAGTGACCAGCATTTTTTTCAAATGCGGTGCAAAGGTAAGGGAAAGTTTTGGACTATGCAAAACTTTCGCCATATTTTTTGCTCATTTTCTAAAAGAATTCTCTAAGAATTCTCTAAGAGGTTATTATTCAAAAATATAAATCATATAAAAAATCCTACCATTAGGCTTTTTTCGTATATTTGCCCACACATTTATAAACAGGATAACTGAATAGATATGGATACATTGTTAAGAGATACTGTAACGGCTGCGGTAAACTCCCGTTATCCGAGCATGAACTTGGAGGGGCGGAGGTTGATAGAACAGCTCTTGGTGAGACGTGATTTCGAGAAAGGTGAACGGATTCTGGAAGAAGGACAAGTGAGCCGTTATATCGCGTTTATCGGTAGGGGAATGGTGCGCCAGTTCTATTATAAGAACGGGAAGGACATTACCGAGCACTTTTCCTACGAGGGGTGTATCGTGATGTGTATCGAAAGTCTTCTGAAGCAGGAGCCTACCCGGTTGATGATTGAGGCTTTGGAGGACGGTACGGCCTACATGTTGCCCTTCGATAAGCTGATGCTTCAGACGGAGGTCTCATGGGAAGTCAACATGTTTTATAGAAAGATATTGGAGTATTCGTTGATTACTTCCCAAGTGAAAGCCGATTCCTGGCGTTTTGAGACGGCTCGCGAACGATACAATAATCTTCTCACGACCCAGCCGGAGGTCATTAAGCGTGCTCCGCTTTCACACATCGCTTCCTATCTGTTAATGACCCCCGAAACGCTTAGCCGGGTGCGTGCGGGCGTATTATAATTCTCCGAAAAGTCGTTTGTAATCCCGCTTGGAGGCCGGTATGGTCCACTCTTCGGGGATGAATTTCCATTGGTTCAGCGCATGGGGCTCTATACGCCCTTTGCGTTCAATGTATTGCATCAGGTAATAACGCAAGTCTTTGTCCGTAGAGGTCAAGATGCGTTTCTCCAATTCCTCTTGCGGGATGCCCGCCCCTTTGGTAAGGAGTTCTCCGCCTCCGTTTCCCCGATAGGAATTTACCGCTACTTTATACATCTTATTCTCGTCGAAAGGAGTTCCGTCCGCCATGCTTGTAATGTGTACCTTGTGCCCTTGGGGTTGGGTCACGTCTACGATGTAGCATATTCCTGCCGCCGAATCGAAGTTATAGCTGGGGTTGACGAATAGGGCACGGTCTTCGGCTCCCGGTCGTGGGCTGTCACGTAGCAGGAGGAGGTCATCCTCGGCCGAGGCCATGCGGTTTGTCCATAAAGTATAGGACATTTCGAGGGCCTTCCGTATCTCGCGTCCGGATAGTTGCATGGTGTAGAGCATGTTTTCGTACTTGTAGAGGTTGAACATGTCGCTCACGCAGATGTCGCCCGCCTTGATTTCGGCATCGAAGGATAAGGGGGCAGCCAGTGATATGTCTGCTCCGCTTATTTCCAATTGCAGCTGGTGGATGAGGTCCACGAAAGCTGAAGGACCAAAATAGGCGGAACGGGTGGAGATGGTCTGGTTTATTGTGCCTATCTTGCGCGAGATGAAATCATGGACAGTCTTTTCTTGGGAGGCAAAGCGTTGCATAAAAGCCGGGTCGGCTCCGTATTTCTCCATTGGTACCAGGCGGCATGCTATCTGTTTTTCGTTTACGTGTCCGTTCTTCAGCGTGAGGGCTATTTCCACTTCGCTCACTATACGTGCGTTGTTGGCGGGGTTTACAATCCACACTGAATCTCCCGCAGTGTTTGCCACCTTTTCGCAAGCCAGGGCATGATCGTGCCCCATCAGCACCACATCGAATCCCTCCACGCGTCGTGCTACGTCGGCTGAAGCGTTTTCGTGGTACTTCCCGTTGAGCAGGTAGGGGCTTTTGCCCGAATGAAAGAGTCCGATGACGAGGTCAGGTTTTTCCTGTTCTCGTATCACTTTCATCCATCGGCGGGCGGTGTCCTCCATGTCGTCAAAGCGCAATCCCTCCCATAGGTTTTCCGAGAGCCAGGCAGGGATGGCGGGAGTTATCATGCCCAGAATTGCTATTTTCACTCCTTCGCGCTCCAATATGATGTAGGGCTTAAAGTGGGGTTTCTCCGTGTCCGTCTCTACGATGTTGGCGCCCAGCACGGGGAAGTGGCAATCGCTTGCCCAACGGTCAAAGACCTTGCGTCCCGTCTCTACGTCATGGTTCCCCATGTTGCCGGCGTCATAATCCATATAGTTCAGCATTTCCGCGCAAAGGTGCGTTGAAGTCGTGTCTATATAGTTAAAGTAATAAGCGGAGGGTTGTCCTTGCAGGATGTCCCCGTTGTCCACTAATATCAGGCGGTCTCCGTAGTTTTTACGCTCTTCTTGCACATAGCTGCATACACGTGCCAGGCTGCCTTCCGCTTCGTTTTGCTGAATGAAGTCATGCGGATAGTAATTGCCGTGAATATCACTTGTCTGTACTATTTTTAGTTTTACTTCCCGTTCTTGTGCCTGTGTTGTAATGTGGAGAAGCAATCCTAAGAGGAACGCTATAGACCAAACTCTTTTCATAAGGAGGATAAGTGTTAAATTGTTGTTGTTCTAAGATAAGAAAATCTTAGATTCTTGTCTGTCACAAACTACGTCCCTTGAATACCTGACTCTTGTGCAGTGGGACAATGACTCCGTTCAGGGTCAGCCGGTTGGAACTGAAGTTCGGCAGGATATTGACCGTGGCTTCGTTGCTTCCGGCATAGAGTGTGATGTCTACCCGGGCTGAGATGCCGGTGCCCATTACGTTGATGGAAAGCGTGACATTGCCTTTCTTGTCTTTGTGCAAATCGTATTTTGAGAAACTCCCTTCTACGGTTACGCCGCCCAATCCGTTCAGTCCGCTTATTGGGATATTGAATGCTACCTGTACGGTAGCCTGGTCGTCATGTACTGAGACAAAGTTGGTGTTAGAAGTCACATAGGCTGTTTGGCCGTATTTGAATACAACTCTGTCTGCTTCTAAAGTGAAGGCTTTGCTCTCAATGGCCTCTACGGCTTCGGCGTGTTGCAGGCTGTCTATCCGTTCTTGCAAGGCTTTCTTTTCGGCTTTGGTCAGTTCCCTTTCTTCTTGGGCTGCGGCGCTTCCTGCCAGCATGAGCAGAAATACCGTCAGTAGAATGCTAAATCGTTTCATACGCTTCTGTTTTTATGGTTATGATAAAATGGCGAGACTATACGAGGTCTCTTTTACAAAGATAATGATTCAGAGCGTTATTTACTGCTTCTGCTTTGATTAATAATGTTTAAGTGGAGGAAAAATAAGTTGCATTCGGTGTGAATGCGTAAGTGAAAAATGGATTTTTATTTTCCGTCTCGCATACAGGCCTATTTTTGTACTTATATAATTGTTTACATACACTTACGGTCGGATTTCTTTGTTTGTTTGCATTTGTAAATCGATGCGTTTTTACTTCTTCCATCCCCTGTAAAAGTGCTTTTGGCGTGGGTGGGGGAATGTTAGAAACATAGATATCGAATGTTTCTAACATTCCCTTCTTGGGTTAGAAACATTCCCTCCTTATGTTAGTAACCTTCAAATGGATGTCGGAAGGGGATGCGTGTTTTTGTATGCAGTTTTTTGTTCTGTGTGGAAGCTATGTGGTAGGTCCTTATTTTTACATGCCTCCTGGATGCCGGTTTGCGCCTTTGCCGTTGGAGAAAAAAAGGGGCTGTACCTGATTTCATTTAGATACAGCCCGGTTTATGGGGGTGATTGTTCTATTCCAATAATTATTTGATGCCCAGTTTCTTTTTAATGTCTTTGGGCAGTGCGTCTTTGTGGACGAGAATGTTCATCGTCTTGTAGGCAACGAAGGCTTTCGAGGCGTACCAGATTCCTTTGTATTTACCGCTCAGACCCCATGAGTTTTTCACCATGAAGTATTCCTTGCCGTTTTGGTCTTTGGCGATGCCGTAGATTAACATGCCATGGTCATCGGTTGTTTCCCAATTGTCGAAAGCTGTCTGACGCATTTCTTGCGTGATTTCCATCTCGGGCAAGGGGCGTGAAGTCAATTCTTTGCGTTTGTCGGTAGCGGTCAGGCCTGTCCAGCGTGCCATGTCGCTTCCGGTGAGTTCTGCTCCCTTGGCGGCGTCCGGCATGACGGCGATGCCGTCGCGTGTAAAGCCTTGTTCGCTTACGTCGCTACCCCAGGCAAAGGTATAGCCTGTACGGATGGCATTGTCCATCACGGCCATCAGTTCATCTATCGGCAGGTTGTAGGAGAGGGCGTTGCGCCAGTTGTCTTGGATTTCGATGGCAAACTGGGTATAGAACGGATGGTGTGTATAAGAAGTCAGCGATACATAATCGTCCGGATTGATGCCGAGGCTTTCGCCGAAGCTCTTCGGGGTATATTCTTTGCCTTGGTAGGTGAAGGTTTCGGGACACTCGCCCAGGTAGGTGTCATAGATGGCGCTGATTCCGTTCTTCCACACCGGAGTCAGTTTGCTGAATTTTCCTTTCCCGATAGCACGCACGTAGGCTTCGGCTACGGCGTCCAGCTCGTTATGTACCGGCAAGGAGTCGCCGTACATGATGCCCGGCATGGCTTCCTGCGGCACCAGCCCGTAGTTCTTCAGGCAGAACATGATGTCATAGAAACTTCCGCCCGGTGAGAAAGAGGCGTCGCCGTGATAGCGTACGTAGTTGACGGCGCGGTCTACCATCGTGTGGTGTACGACAAACATCTCTGACAGGTCGTAAGTGCCTTTTCCCATGCGCAAAAGTTCGCTCTCCAGGAAACCGAGGCTTGAGAAACTCCAGCACGTGCTCGAACGGTTTTGATTCTTGATGCTGGTGATAGGATTTTCCTTCACGGTGGTAAATACGAAGCCTTCTTCGTTCTTAGGGGTGTCCTGTGCCGCTACGTTGAGGCTCAGGAGACCCATGGCGGCGATAAGTATCGACTTTTTCATTGCTGTTAAATTGATTAGAATTATTAATTACAGGGCGCAAATATAGCAAAACTTATTAATTCTATCCCTTTTCTTCACGGCTATTTTTCTTATCTCTGCCATTTCTTGTAGAGTTTGTCTATCAAGTCCGTACGGCCAATGCGTTTTAATTCGCGGATGATATGCTGACGCTCTTCGGGTTTATACCAGAAGAAGAATTGGCGTTGGGCCAGTTTTTCCCGCTGTGTCTTGGCGCTGAACACGGGTCGCAGGGTGTAAGGATGGAATCCTGTGTACCAAGCTTCGGTACTCACGGTCATGGGGGTAGGCGTGAAATCCTGTACTTGCTCTAAGTGGAAATCCAGGCGCTTGGTGATGACGGCCAGTTCCGCCATGTCCTCCTCGTGGCATCCGGGATGGCTGGAGATGAAGTAGGGGATGAGTTGTTGGCGCAGTCCTTCTTCTTGATTTATTTGGTCGAATTGTTTTTTGAATTGTTCGAATTGGGCAAAGGAAGGTTTGCGCATGATGTCGAGTACGCGCTGGCTGGTGTGCTCGGGCGCTACCTTCAGGCGTCCGCTTACATGGCGGGTAATGAGTTCGCGGGTATATTCGCGGGCGCTCTGGTTGGTTTGGAAGTCTCGGCTTTCGTGCAACAGAAGGTCATAGCGTACGCCGCTTCCTATAAAGGATTTCTTGACGCCCGGCATAGCATCGACGGCGTGATAAAGGTTCAATAAGGAGCGGTGGTCGGTATTCAGGTTCGGGCAAACGCGCGGATGGATGCATGACGGGCGTTTGCATTTGTGGCAAAGCGTTTGGTCAAGTCCGTGCATCCCATACATGTTGGCGCTGGGACCTCCCAAGTCGCTCAGATATCCTTTGAAGTCGGACATCTCTGTAATGGCCTTCACTTCGCGCAAGATGCTTTCTCGGGAGCGGCTCACGATGAACTTCCCCTGATGGGCGGAGATGGTGCAGAAGGCGCATCCGCCGAAGCATCCCCGGTGGATGTTGACCGAATGCTTTATCATGTCGTAAGCGGGGATGCGTTTGCCTTTGTATTTGGGATGAGGCAGCCGGGTATAAGGCAGGTCGAAGGAGTGGTCCAGTTCTTCGGTGGTCATAGGCGGGTAGGGTGGATTGACCACTACCGTCCGTTGGCCTACGGCTTGCAGGATGCGCAATGCCGCATACTTGTTGCTTTCCTCCTCGATATGGCGGAAGTTTGCGGCCTCTTTTCGTTTGTCTTCGAGGCACTCTTCGTGCGAATAAAGGGTGATGTCCCCGCTTTGGGGTACGATGTCCTTAGTCAGGTAAGCTGTTTGGGGTACATCAGTCAGGGGGACTCCCCGTTCGATGCGTTTGGCCAGTTCGATAATGGGTTTCTCGCCCATGCCGTAGACAAGCAGGTCTGCTCCGCTATCCACAAGGATGCTCGGACGTACACGGTCCTGCCAGTAATCGTAATGCGTCAATCGGCGCATACTGGCTTCGATGCCTCCTAAAAGGACGGGCACATCGGGGTAGAGACGTTTGAGTATTTGAGTGTAGACGATGGACGGATATTCCGGTCGCATGTCAGGTCGGGCGTCGGGGGTATAGGCGTCGTCGCTTCGCAGGCGTTTGTTTGCGGTGTATTTGTTTACCATGGAGTCCATGCATCCGGCCGATACACCGAAGAACAGGCGGGGACGGCCCAACTTCTTGAAATCCCGTAAATCATCTCGCCAGTTAGGCTGGGGCACAAGGGCTACCCGCAGTCCTTCCGCCTCCAGAATACGTCCTATGACGGCCGCTCCGAACGAAGGGTGGTCCACGTAGGCGTCTCCGCTGAAGAGAATGACGTCCGGCATGTCCCAGCCGTGCAGTTCCATTTCCTTTTTAGTAGTGGGCAGCCAGTCTGTGAGTTGGTAGTTTTTCATCTGCGGAAAAGGAAGCGTTACTTGGTGAATTGCACGGACATCTGTTCTCCGTCGTAAATCTCGCGGAAACCAATCTGCTGTTCGGCCAAGTATTCTTTCAGGTCGTTGAAAGCGGAAAGGTTATCCATGATGATTTCCAACGTTTCGCCCGGTTGCGCTTCGCACCATGCTTTGATGGCGGGGATGAGAGGGCTGTAGTGCGATAGTCCGCAAGTGTTAATGGTCTTCATATTCTTCTTCCTCCTCTTCCATCGGGTGTCCGGGAGCCCATTTCAAGTAGAGCTGTATAAGCTGTTGCAGGCCGAAAGCCTTCATGTTATTATGGTAGATAACGTCGATACAAAGGTCGAGCAAATCTTTGGAGTCCTCCACTTGTGCGGCGATGAGCGAACGTATGTTGAGTTTCAGTTTGTCAAGTACTGTCTCGTCCACGATACCGTTGCTGTCTATAAGGTGTTGAAACAAACCGTATTTACGGATGGTGTTCAAGTTGTCGTCCGACACTTCAATGTTTCGTGTGCCGCTTGCGTTGGCTTGTAGGGTATACATCATGGTTTATGTTTTTAGCGGTAAAACAATCTTTATGCTACGGGCAAAGATACATGTTTTTATTGAAAAAGCAAAAAGAGGGAAAATAAAAGCCTCATTCCGGATGTCGCCATGGGATTCCGGGATGAGGCTTTCAGTTATCTATATTGCTTATTTCATGATTTGCCGGATGCTTTGTGGACTCAACTCTGTCGTTGGGTTGAAGTCGTCACTCTGCATGTATTGGCCGAGGCTGTACAGCAACTGGCGGGCGGCGGGGCGATGCTCCATGTCCTGATGGAAGTCAATGCCGGACACCAGGAGCTTGCCTTTGCCTACCTTGACCTCAAAGAGCAGGGCCAAGGGACGGTTGGTCACCCAGTCATCAATGACGCGCACCAAGGGACGGATGTCCTTCGAGAGTTTGCCCACGTTGATGGCTCCGCTATGGGTCATGGCGTCCCACCACTGGTAATCGCTATGATAGGCCGTGGGGAAGTCGTGCAGGGCCGGATGCTTCGGGTCGCAGAGGATGCCTAAGGTGTGGGGCGGTTGCCCGTTGGTCCACGCCGTGTTCCAGAAGATGCTGGAGAAGCCGATGGCCACTTCGCCTCCGAAACCTTGTCGCAGCGTGCCTTTGCGGAGCGAGAGCAGGACTTTGCCTCCGGCTTGCAGGCGGGCGAGGGCACGGGAGTCTAATCTGTCGGTGAGCATCAGGGTCTTGTCCCACGAGGGTTGTTCGGCGGGATATACCCAGAAGTTCCAGTCGTTGTAATGTCCGGCAAGGCCTACTTCCAAGTTCAAGCGGGTGGCTTCGTGGATGCTGTTCAGGTTGAACGACACGTTACCCAAGGCTTGACAATTGCCCAACGTCAGCCGGTCGATGTCGAAGGTACCGCTGCTCAGCACTTGCCCCTTGTCGTCCCGGATGCGCCAAGTGGCTTCGGGATGCTCCATCGGCTTGTAGAAGTTGGCGGCCTCTACGGAAGCGGAGAAGGTCTCGGCATTGGTCAGTATCAGCTTGGGTATGCGTGCCAAGGGCACTACGGAGTTACAGAAGCGGGAGTAGTCACGCGGGGTGGCATAGCCTTTCTCTTCCCAAAAGACATCGAGCGCACCTACGAGTGCCGTGCCTTGGCCGGGGAAGTCGTTCAGGCCCAAGAGTTGGAACCCTCCGAACTTGGGCGTGCGCAGGGCGGCTTCAATGTCTGCCTTGTAGCACAGCGTCTGGAGCTTGCCGGAAGCCAGCAGGAAACTGTCGGCCAGCTGGGCAAGTCCGTTCTCGGCCAGGTTATCCCGGAAAATCTCGAAGTTGCGGGCTTTGTAGACGCCGGTGTACTTCTCAATCTCTTTGAAGTTGGGGTAAACGCACCACTGGCCTATCTCGTGGCTGATGATGGGTTGGGTGAACTGACCCGTATAGTCACGCCAATCGTAGTCGGTAGAAGGCTCTTGGGCGTTGATGATGCTCTTCAAGCCGGCTCCCCAAAGTTGGATGCGCGGATTCTGGTCGCTCAGGAAATCGTTCACGGGCAGGTTGGGCCATCCGGCGGCGCTGGTGTAGAGGCGGCGAGGGTCGGCCTGCTTCCAATGGTTGACGAAGTCGGTCAGGTATTTCGCTTGATTCTCTCCTCCCGGCTCGTTACCGTAGGCCATCATGCAGAAGGAGGGGTGATTGCCGAAGGCGTCCACAATGGCTTGGGCTTCGCGATGGATAAATTCGTCGATGGGCTTGCCGTCGCCGATGGTGGTCGACTGGTTGGCCCAGGAGGAGCACTCTATCACGAAGTACATGCCCAGTTCGTCCGCGGCCTGGAAGGCGGCTTCGGGCGGACACCAGGAGTGGAAGCGGATGTGGTTGATGCCATAGCTGCGGCAGACGCGAAGCTCGCGGAGCCATTCTTCCTTATCCGTGGCGGGATAGCCGGTCAGGGGGAAGGCGGCGCAATGCAGCGTGCCGCGCATGAAGACGGGCCGGCCGTTCAGCGTCAACTGTCCGTCCTTCACGCTCCACGTGCGGCAGCCGAAGGTTACGGTGCGGGCGTCCGTCTGCTCCCCGCCTTGGCGGAGGGTACACTCCAGCTGATAGAGGTTGGGGTTGAACTCGTCCCAGGGCTTCACGTCGGCGGGCAGGGGGATGGACAGCTCTACGAGGTTGTCGCCGGGCTGCACAGTCCGTTCGAAGATGCGCTCCTCCCCGTCCACACGCAGGCCGATGGTTACGTCGCCGGCTTTGCCTACACCATTATTATATATATAGGCTTTCACGTCCAGCCGGCGAGCTTCCAGTTGGGGATAGACATCCACTTGGCGATAGGCCACGGGGCTTTGCGCTTTCAGCAGCATGGCTCCGGCTATGCCGTTCCAGTTGCCTTGCGTATGGTCCGACACGGAGTGGGAGTTCACGCCCGGGTCGACGTCGCGGATGGCGTTGTCCACACGGATGCTGAGGGTGTGCTTGCCGGGAGTGAGATACGGGGTGAGGTCGAACCAATGGGGCGCGCTCAAGGCGTCTTGCTTGCCCGCTTCCTTGCCGTCCACCCATACGCGGCTCACCCAGTGGCAACGCTCTAAGTAGAGGCGGATGGTCTTGCCCGCCCACGAGTCGGGGATGGTGACGTCACGCTGATACCATGCCACGCCCGCATAGTAGAGGTTGGGTTGCAGCCAGTAGGGTATCTTGAAGTTGTCCGCCCGGCGGTAGGGCGCGTATCGCTCCTGCGTGAAGAAGGTTTTGTCGTTGAAGTCTCCCTCCCAGGGAGTGTCGAGGTTCACGGGGTCGCCCTTGCCGTTGGTCATCATGGAGCCGGGCAGGGTGACGCGGTCGTCCAGTGTCTGAAGATACCATTGACCGGTAATGCCTTGGTCGTTGCGGTCGATGGCAAAGCGCCATGTGCCGGAGAGGTCCATTTCCTGCGCCCGTGCGCCGAGGCACAGGCAGAGGAACAAAAGGGTCAGAATACGAAATTGTGATTTCATGTGTACATCATTTATAAATTGTTTTTACTCTTTTGAAAATGCGCCCGCATGTCGTTAAAAATGCGTCCGCATGCCGTTAAAAATGCGCCCGCACGCGTTTTAAACTGCGTCCGCATGCGTTTTAAACTGCGTCCGCACGCGTTTTTAACTGCGCCCGCATGCGTTTTCAACTGCGTCTGCATGCGTTTTTAACTGCGCCCGCATGCGTTTTTCAAGCCTGCTCGTCGCTTTCGAACATTGTGCGGGTGCTGTAGATGCCCAGGTGGTTGTTGTCCAAAGCTTCGGCTTCGGCCAGGAAGCGGCGCGCCTTCTCGTGGTGTCCCAGTCCCCAGTGTCCCAACGCCATCATGTACTTGCAGTGGACGATGTTGCGCAGGTCCAGGCTGTCGTCCCAGATGAGGAGGTCGGGCAGGGACACGGCAAAGTAATCCATGCGCACGTGGTCGAAGAGGTGCTTCTCGCCATAGTTCACCAGCTTGTAGAAGCGTCCGTTGGCTTCGCCCGTGCGTCCCAGCTTCAGCAAGGCCATGCCCTGGTAGAATATCTTGTCGGGCTTGGCGTCGTTGTAGTAGAGGGCGGCGGCAGGTTCGGTGGGTCCGACGGTGGCTTTCTCCCAGCACTCGGTGGCTTTCGTCGTGTCGCCCAAGGCTTCGTAGGCACAGCCCATGAGGTAATAGAAGTCGTTCTCCTGCGCGCCGTACAGCTTGCCTTCACCCAAGTTGTGCGGGTAGACGAGGCATTCGGTCAGCAGGCGGATGGCTTCCTCCATGCGGCTTTCCGCCAGAGCCTCCTTGGCCAGTTCCACGCGGGACAGCTGGTACTGTCCGCTTACCTTGCCTTCGCCTCCTTCCCACGGGTGGAATTGGTGGGAGTCGATGATGCGCTTGGCTTCCTCGTACCGGCCCGTCAGGTTCAGCAGGGTGGCTTCTTCCAGGATGAGGTCGTCGCGCCGGGCGATGAGGTCGGGATATTGCAGCAGGAAGTTGAGTCGCTCTTCGTGCGGACGGTGCAGGCGTTTGTAGAGTTGGTCAAGCTCCATGAGGATGCGCGCGTCGGTGGTGTCCAGCTTAAACGCCCGTTCCATGTACTCCACGGCCTTGTCTTCATCCTGACGCTTGTTAAGGTAGGCCAAGGCGAGGTTGCGCCATACCAGTGGATAAGTGTCGTCGCGCTTGGCGGACTCTTCCCAGTAGGCAACGGCCGTGTCGTACTGTCGCTTGTCGTAGTAGAGGCATCCTAAGAAGTAGGGCGCGCGGGCGTCGTCGGCATAGTGCTTCGTGGCGTACTGCAGGGCAAGAATGGCTTCCGGCCGGTTGGGGAAGCAATAGTCGGGGCTTTGGGCTTTGGCACGGCGGAAAGGCAGGTCGACGTCGTCTTTCCCTTCCTGCGCCATTCACCAGCCTATGTAATAATAGGTCATGGGGGTAGTGATGTCGTGGTTGACGGCGATACCCCACAGGCCTAACGCCTCGCGCCAGCATCCGGCGGCGCAATAGTCGAGGGCAATCTCGTCGTAGTTGTGGGCATTGTCGCGCATACGTTCCTCCAAGGCGGACATGTCCCGGTCGAGCAGGCAACGTTCGTACAGGCATCCGAAGTTGAAGGGGTCTATCGCCAACGATTCTTCTATCCAGCGGCGTGCCTCGTCCGTGCGGCCTTGGCGGGCGAGCAGGGTCGCCTTCAAGGCGCGTGCCTTGTGGTTGTGGGTGTTGCGGATGAGGCTGCGCTCTATCTCGTCCATGGCATCCTCCGTGCGGCCTTGCATCAGGGAGATTTGGGCGCAGGCAAAGTAGCCCGCATCCTGCCAGGCGGCATTCCAGGTAGATTTGTAGAACCAGTTGTAGGCTTCCTGATAACGCCCTTGATACTTCAGCGCCAGGGCGAGGTTGTAGAGCGGCTCTCCATCGTAGGGATTGGGATTGCGCTTCATCAGCACCCTGACGGCGGTGCGCAGGTAGCCTTCCGCCTTGCGGAACTGGCCGCGGCGCAAGTACCAGAGACCCAAGGCGTTGTTGTTGCGCACGTCCAAGGGGTCGCGCCGCAAGGCTTCCTCGTAGTAGTCCACGGGGTTGTACGTGGCGTGACGGTATTGCTCCAAGTGCAGGCCGGTGAGGTAGAGTTGCTCGGTGGTCTTTATCTCTTCGGGCAGCAGGGCGGCTTCGGCGGCGTCGGGCAGAGGCTTCACTACATCCGGTTCGGGTTGCCAGGTCAGGAGCTCGCGTCCCGTCTCGGCATCGCGAAGGATAAGCGTCAGGTTGGCGAAACACTCATCGCCGATGCGCGCCACTTCGTCCAGCACTTGCTCCGGGCTGAGAATGACCGTTTGGTCATAATAAGTCTGGTCTGCCCCGCGCAAGGTGATGCGCACTTGCTTGCGGCTGGTAGCGAAGACGCGGAAACGCACGCTGTCTTCTCTCTCCGGGTCGATGTTCAGCAGGAGGTCTTTCGAAGCGTTCTTCACGATGCCCAACTCGCGGTAAGGCATGAAGTATTGCACGAAACTCTTCTCTTCGTAAGGCATCAGCCAGGTGAAGTCGGGCTGGTTCTCGGTGTAGACGCCCGCCATCAGTTCGATGTACGGTCCGTCCTCGTCCGTCAGGTTGCGGTCCCACGCCTGGCCGAAGTCGCCGTTGCCCCATGTCCATTGCTTTTTGCCGGGCG
The DNA here is from genome assembly GCA_949300425.1 of uncultured Bacteroides sp. Taxonomy (GTDB): domain Bacteria; phylum Bacteroidota; class Bacteroidia; order Bacteroidales; family Bacteroidaceae; genus Bacteroides. Next base: position 48,049 of record CASGED010000066.1, on the reverse strand, counting down.
AAACGTGATGGTTGGCCACGTGCAGCATGCCGCAACGCGTGTCGTTCTCATAGCCGCCCTCGAAGTCATACTTGGAGTTGACCGCCATGTACGAGGTCGGCACCTTGATGTTCTTGTAGTTGGATATGTCCACGCCGGCTGAATAGTCCATCTTATAATAAGTGCCCGTAGCGATGGGGAAGCTACTGACGGCGCGTTTACCATGGTCGAAGACTGCGTTGATGTCGGGCGGGAAGACGCTTTGGTAATGGTCATTGACGGCTACGGCGGGGTTGGCCCACCACAGGAAGGTCTGAGGCATCTCCGTGCGGTTGTACACCACGCCGTGTATCTCCAGGTAGGCGCATCCGGGGCGCAAGGTGAAGCCCGCCATGCCCTTCTGATGGAACATGCGCTCCATCTCGCTGACCCATACCGTCACCGAGCCGTCCTCATGCTCTTCGATGTGCGAGTCGATGGGCATGTAGGTGCTGGGGCGGTGGTGTTGCGGCCAGTTGAATTCGATGCCGCCTGATATCCATGGTCCGGCCAGCCCCACGAGCGCGGGCTTGATGACGTGGTTGTAGTAGATGAAGTGCCGCCGGGCTATCTTGTCGTAAGCCATCTGCACACGTCCGCCCAACTGGGGCAGAATCATCACTTTCAGGTACTCGTTCTCTAAGTAGATGGCGTCATACTCCACGTCCCGCTTTTCGTCCGAGATGGATTCGATGACAGGATAGGGATAGACAACGCCGCTGCTGCCTTGATACACGCGTTTCTCCAGAAACATCGGTGCTTTCTCCGGTGTGCCCACCTCGTAGGTCGGGATGGTCACTTTCTCTTTCCATGCTTTTGCCATATTGTTTTTATTGTATTGTTTCTGTGGGCAAAATTAGAATGTCTTTACGATATGTGGAATAGATTTTTTTATATAATGGATGGACAATCTTACGGCACGAAGGATAAAAAGAGAGGATTATCCTCTTTTGAATATAGGATAATCCTCTTTTAAATATAGGATAATCTTCTCCGGCAAATAGGATGAACCTATTGGGGGATTATAACGGTATGTACTCCACGAAGGCTTCCATAGCCTCGTAGCTTGCCAAACCTAACTTGTTGTAAAGGTTGGCGGTGCCGCGGTTGCGGTCCTCGCTACGTTGCCAGAAGAGGCGCTCGTCGTTACCCAGGAAAGGTGCGCTCTCCATTTGGCTCTGGTGCTTCAGGATGGCGTTGCGCTTGGCGCGGAGTTCTTCGGGGCTGATGGGCACGGCCATTTCGATGTTTTCTATTTCCCACTCGGCCCATGCGCCGCGGTACATCCAGATGCGGCAGTCTTTCAGCCATTCGGCACCTTCTTCCTTCTCCAGGTCAATGGCGGCAAATACGGCGTCGGTGCAGACGCGGTGCGTACCGTGCGGGTCGGCCAGGTCACCGGCCACGAATATCTGGTGCGGGCGTACTTCGCGCATCAGGTTACGCACAATCTCCACGTCGGCTTCGCTGATGGGATTCTTCTTTATTTTACCGGTCTCGTAGAAAGGCAAGTCGAGGAAGTGGCAGTGGTCCAATGGGATGTTGTTGTACGTGCAGGCGGTTCGTGCCTCGCCGCGACGTATCAAGCCTTTGATGGTCAGGATATCGCGGGTGTCCATGTCGCCGTCTTTCTTCTCACGGAGATATTTGCGTATCTCGGCATACTTGTTCTTGATGACTTCATCGGCATTGTCGTTGAACAACTGGTTGAAGCCGTTGATGAAGTGCAGGAAGCGTACGACCTCTTCATCGCCCACGGCAATGTTTCCGCTGGTCTCGTAGGCGACATGCACATCGTGCCCTTGTTCGACCAGGCGGCGGATGGTGCCACCCATGGAGATAACATCGTCATCGGGATGAGGCGAGAATACAATGACGCGTTTGGGGTAAGGCGTGGCACGTTCGGGACGGTAAGTGTCATCTGCATTCGGCTTGCCGCCCGGCCATCCGGTAATGGTATGTTGCAGGTCGTTGAATATCTTGATGTTGACGTTGTAGGCTGAGCCGTAGAGTGCCAACAGTTCACTCAAACCGTTCTCGTTATAGTCCTTGTTAGTCAGTTTCAAGATGGGCTTTCCCGTCAGTTGGCACAGCCATACGATGGCACTGCGGATCAGTTTGTCGTTCCATTCGCACGAAGTCACCAGCCAGGGGCGCTGGATGCGGGTCAGATTGGCGGCGGCCGAGAGGTCTACCACGATGTGGGCGTTATTGTGCGTTTGCAGGTAAGAGGCGGGGATGGTGTCGGTGATGTTTCCTTCCACACATTCTTTAATCATTTGCGCTTTTTCCTCGCCCCATGCCATCAGGAACACTTTCTTGGCCGCCAGGATGGTAGATACGCCCATGGTGATGGAACTGATGGGAGTAGCGTCGATGGTACCGAAGAGTTTGGCGGCGTCGTTACGTGAGTCGTTGTCCAGCAGGATGAGGCGGGTCGTGGAGTTCAGGCGCGAGCCCGGTTCGTTGAAACCGATGTTGCCCAGCCGTCCGATGCCAAGCAGGGCGATGTCAATTCCCCCGTAACTTTCGATGCGTTGCTCATAGAGACGGCAGTATTCGAAGATGGTATCCTTGGCGATGGTCCCGTCCGGTGAGAATACATTCTGGCGGTCAATGTCCACATGGTCCAACAGCATTTCCTTCAAGGCATTGAGGTTGCTGTTCACGGCGTCTGGAGCCAACGGATAATATTCGTAGAGGTTGAAGATGATGACGTTGCGGAAGCTCAGACCTTCTTCCTGGTGCATGCGTATCAGGGCGGAGTAGACATTGCGCGGAGAGTTGCCTCCGGGCAGGGCCAGCACACTGAAACGCCCGGCTTTTTGCTTTTCACGTATCAACTGGGCTATTTCGCGCGCTATCTGGTCGGCGCCTTCTTCCGGTGTTTCGTAGATGTCGGTGGGAACTTTTTCCAGACGTGTCAGCACGGAACGCTCAAAAGCGTTCTCTGGACGATAATAGCGGGTAGACACCCGGTTCAATGTGATTTGAGAACTTAAATTGGTTTTCATATTGTATAATATTATAGGTTGTTTCCTCTTCTGTTTCAGCTTCGTCGGGTCGCTTGTCCTTCGTTGGCGTGCGTTGCCCCATCCAGTTGCAAATATACAACATTTTCTTTTCACAAAACTTTTATGGACGGAGAATTTGCCGATGAATGATTGGATGAATGATTGGACGTCATTTCCTGTTCCCGTGTGAGTATTTATAATAATTAACCCTTGTGTGCTAAAAAATGTCTTATTAGATGATATATACTTAAATAGTTATTCTTTAATTTTGCGGCATAATAAAAAACTAATCAATCTCATCTAATATGTTGACACAAATCATTAATGCCCGTATTCTAACTCCCCAAGGTTGGCTCAAGAATGGCTCTGTACTTATCAGAGACAATAAGATTCTCGAAGTGACCAACTGCGATCTTCCGATTGTGGGAGCTACCTTGATAGACGCGAAAGGAATGTATATAGTTCCCGGCGGAGTAGAAATCCATGTTCATGGTGGCGGAGGCCGAGATTTTATGGAAGGCAGTGAAGACGCTTTCCGTGCGGCCATCAAAGCGCACATGCAGCATGGTACGACCAGTATTTTCCCCACCTTGTCTTCGTCTACCATCCCTATGATTCGGGCGGCTGCCGCTACTACCGAGAAACTGATGGCGGAGCCTGACACCCCTGTCTTGGGGCTTCATTTGGAAGGACACTACTTCAACATGAAAATGGCGGGTGGCCAAATGCCGGAAAACATTAAAGATCCTGACCCGGAGGAATACATCCCCTTGCTGGAAGAGACGCACTGCATCAAGCGTTGGGATGCGGCTCCGGAACTGCCGGGCGCCATGCAATTTGCCAAATACATTACTTCCAAAGGCGTGTTGGCGGCGGCCGGACATACGCAGGCCGAATTTGAGGATATCTATACAGGATATTATGCGGGATATACGCATGCCACTCATTTCTATAACGCCATGCCCGGTTTTCACAAACGCCGCGGTTACAAGTACGAAGGTACTGTGGAGAGCATTTACCTCATGGAAGACATGACGGTGGAAGTGGTTGCCGACGGAATACACGTGCCGCCGACAATCCTGAAGCTCGTATATAAAATAAAAGGTGTGGAGAAGACCGCGCTGATTACCGATGCGTTGGCTTGTGCCGCAAGTGACAGCAAAGAGGCGTTCGACCCACGTGTCATCATCGAAGACGGCGTTTGTAAGTTGGCCGACCGCTCGGCATTGGCCGGAAGCATCGCCACGATGGACCGTCTGATACGCACCATGGTTCAGAAGGCCGAAATACCTTTGGAAGATGCTGTGCGCATGGCTTCGGAGACTCCGGCGCGCATCATGGGCGTTGCCGACCGGAAAGGCACGTTGGAGAAAGGCAAGGATGCCGACATCATGGCTCTTGACGATGACCTGAATGTCCGGGCCGTATGGGCGATGGGCAAGATTGTAGAAGGCACCAATACATTATTTTAAAAACATTTAAAGCGAAAGATTATGCTGACACAAATTATAAACGGTCATATCCTTACCCCGCAAGGCTGGCTGAAAGACGGCTCTGTCCTTATCAGTGACGGGAAAATACTGGAAGTAACCAACAGCGACCTTGCCGTTATTGGCGCCAAGGTCATCGACGCAAAGGGAATGTTCATCGTTCCGGGATTCGTTTCCATGCACATCCACGGAGGTGCCGGACGCGATTTTACCGAAGCGACTCCCGATGCTTTCGAAACCATCGTGCGGGCGCATTTGAAGCATGGGGCGACCACCATCTTCCCGACGCTTTCGTCCACCACCTTTGACGTGCTCCGCCAGGCGACAGTAACGTGTGACGACATGATGAAACAGCCGGAAAGCATCGTACAGGGACTGCATATTGAAGGCCCTTACCTGAATAAAAATATGGCGGGTGCCCAGTGGGGTGACTACTTGAAGAATCCCGATCCGGAAGAATACATCCCCTTGTTGGAAAGTACCCGGTGCATCAGCCGTTGGGACATCAGCCCCGAACTTCCCGGTGCGCATGAGTTCGCGCAATACACCTCTTCGCATGGAGTGCTGACCGCCATCACGCATACCGAAGCGGAATTTCCCGAGATAAAGGCGGCTTTTGAAGCCGGATTTACCCATGCGGCTCATTTCTATAACGCCATGCCGGGCTTTCATAAACGTCGTGAGTACAAATACGAAGGAACGGTGGAGAGCGTCTACTTGATAGACGACATGAGCGTGGAAGTGATTGCCGACGGTGTACACCTTCCCGCTACCATTCTGAAATTGGTTTATCGGCTGAAAGGTGTGGAAAGAACTTGTTTGGTAACAGATGCCCTGAAATACGCCGTTTATGAAGGCGGAACAATTGATGATCCGCGCTACGTAATCGAAGATGGTGTTTGCAAGTTGGCCGATCATCAATCATTGGCCGGAAGCATCGCCACCATGGACCGGCTGGTTCAGACGATGGTTCAGAAAGCGGGCATTCCTTTGGCCGATGCCGTGCGTATGGCTTCTGAAACTCCTGCGCGGATTATGGGCATAGCCGATCATAAAGGAACTCTTCAGAAGGGAAAAGACGCGGATATTTTGATTCTCGACAAAGATGTCAATGTACGTTGTGTGTTCTCTTATGGAAAGATGGTAGAAGGTACGAATACGATGATTCATTAAAAAGGAGTACTCCCTTATATCGTTATTACGCGGATTTCACGGATAAGTTTAAACTTAATCCGGGAGATTCGCGTAATTATTTGTCATATTCTGTAGGTAGGCATCCAAAATACTTTTTAAAACTCGTCGTGAAGTAAGACGGCGTGCTGAATCCTACCATTGCGCTGATTTCGGAAACGGTGTATTTATTTTCTTTCAAGAGTTTGCAAGCTTTGTTGAAACGCATTTTACGGATGAAGTCGTTGGTGGATTCACCCGTCAGTGTTTTCATCTTTAAATGCAGGTTGGAGCGGCTCATGAGCATTTCGCGGGCAAATTCGTCCGTTGTGAAGTCCGTGTCGTCCATGTGCTTTTCCATGATTTCCATGGCTCTTTTCAGCAAATCTTCGTCCATGGGGTTGAGCGCCATGTTTTCTGGCTCTATCTCTAAGGACTTAGTGTAATGTTTGATGGCTTGTTGGCGGGTGCGGAACAAGTTCTTTATTTTAACCGTTACCACGTTGAGTGCGAAAGGCTTGGATATGTAGTCGTCCGCCCCTACTTGAAGGCCTTCCAACTGGTCCCTGATGTCGGTTTTGGCGGAAAGGATGATGACCGGGATGTGGCAGGTTTTCAGGCTGTGTTTAATGTTTTTGCACAGTTGCACCCCGTCCATTACGGGCATCATGACATCCGTCAGGACCAAGTCTATCTCTTGTCCTTTGAGCATGTCCAGTGCTTTTTCTCCGTTTTCCGCTTGCCATACGGAATAGGTCTTTCCCAATTCTTCCGCTAAGTATTGGCGGATGGCGTTGTTGTCTTCCACAATCAATATCCGCTCTTTCCGCTGTCCTTCCACAGCCTGTCCGTTGGGGGCTTCCGCCTGCTCCGGGCTTTCAGTGTTCTCTATGTCTACCGTGTACATCTCTTGCGGGTTGGTCGTATGGATGTCTTCGCCTGTTGAGGCGTTGGGGTCAGCCATTTCCTCCGGCTTGTAGGCGTCGGCGTTTGTCGGCAGGTAGATGGTGAACGAGCTTCCTTCTCCTTCCTGGCTGAATAGTTCGATGCGTCCGTGGTGAAGTTCCACCAGCCGTTGCACTAATGAGAGACCGATGCCGCTTCCCAAATGCTCATCGTTGGCCTGGTAGAAGCGTTCAAATATCTTGCTCTGTTTCTCTTTCGGTATGCCGCTTCCGGTGTCGGCTACCTGTAGTATCAGTTGTCCGTCCTCTTCTTTCAGGTTGACCGTGATGCTTTTCCCTTCCTCGGTGTATTTGAAGGCGTTGGACAAAAGATTGTTTTCTATCAGCTCCACATATTCCGGGTCGCAAAGGATGTTTCTGCCCATAATCTCCGAGCGGAGATTGTACTTTATCTGTTTGCGTTGGGCTATCCGTTCATAAAAGCGGAAGTTCTTTTCCACAATCTGGTAGATGGGGACTTGGCGGACCTGCAAATGGAATACGCCCAACTCCGCCCGCCGGTAGTCCATCAGTTGGTTGACTAAATGCAGCAGACGGTTGGTGTTTTGCCGGATGAGTTCCAATTGTTTATGTTCCCAGCGATCGGTTACTTTCGTCAACAAGTCTTGTAGCGGAGCCAGAATCAGTGTTAGCGGCGTGCGCAGTTCGTGGGAGATGTTGATGAAGAAACGCAATTTCATTTCGTTCACTTCCTTTTGACGCTCTTTGTCCACACGCTCCATTTCTATTTTTGTCTCCATCATTTTTTGCTTCCAGAAGTAGCTGAATATAAAGTAAACTCCTCCGATGCCGGTAAGGATAAACAGCAACGTAGCCCACCAAGTCCGATACCATACGGGCAGGATGTGTATGTCCAAGGCGGCGGGTGTCTCGTTCCATTTCCCGTCGTTGTTGGCGGCTTTCACTAACAGACGGTAGTTGCCGTGGGGCAGGTTCGAGTAAGAGACGGTACGTTGTGTTCGTGTCTCATACCATTCCTTATCATATCCTTCCAACTTGTAGGCGAAGGTGTTGTGGTGGCCGGCGATGTAGTTAGGCACGGCAAAAGTGACGGAAAACATGCTCTGTCTTGGTTTCAGTGTGATGCCTGAAGTATGGCTGATGTGTGTATCCAGGATGCCGGTGGCATCACCGGGACGGACTTCCTTGTTAAACAGCCGCAGGCCGGTAAATACCGGTGCGGGCACGTATGGATTTTCGGTCAATGCTTCCGGATGGAAAATACTAAGCCCGTTCACGCCACCGAAGAACATGCGTCCGTCGGACGTGTGGCAGTAAGCGTAAGCGGTGAATTGGGCGCTTTGAAGTTCGTCTCCCGACGTGAAGTTCTTGAATTTGCCGGTTTCAGGCATAAGGTAACTCAAGCCCCGTTCGGTGCTGATCCACAATTTGCCATAACCGTCTTTCAGGATGCCATACACTACATTGTTGGGCAAGCCTTCCCGGGTGGTGTACCGGTCTATTTTGCCTGTGTCTTCCTTCAGGCGGTACAGTCCGTTCCGTGTGCCGATGTAGAACACGTTGTCGGTGTATTGGTAGATGCAGTAAACGTTTTGTTTTCCTAACGGGTGACCGGCCGGGAAAAGGTCAAGAAGTTCCAGTCCGCCTTCATCGGTCAGCCTGCATACGTACAGTCCGCCTTTGCAGCCTAACCATAAGCGTCCTTGGTGGTCTTGAAAGAACTGCTGCATGTCCGTTATCCGTAGAGTCCGCCCTTCAATGGCAATCGGGCAATCGGTGAATGTCCTGTTTTGTTTATCAAAACGTTTCAGCCCCTTCGAGGTTCCTAACCACAGTTCTTCTTCACTCTTTGGGTAGATCGTATAGATGCTTTTTATCTCATTCTTCGATTGGTCCTGCGTGATGGATACAATCTTTCCGCTTGGCAGGTGCAGGATGCTCAGGCCGCCGGCGTGAGTCCCGATGTAGGCTGTCTGCTGCCGTTCATCTAAGTAGATAGCCTTTACGTCATTGGACTTCAGCCCGTTTGCGGTCGTATAATGGCGGAAAGTTTCCGTTTGCGGGTCATAGACGTTCACTCCTCCGTTTGTGCCTATCCATACGTGCTTGTCACGGCTTTCCATAATGCAACTTATTACGTTGCTGATCAGCGAGTTGCGATGTGGCAGCCGGCAGAGGTGGCGGAAGCGGTTCTTCAGCGGATGATAGTAGTTCACTCCTCCAAAGAAAGTACCTAACCACATGCCTTCTTGTTTGTCTTTAAAGATGCAGCGTATGGACGTTTGCGAAAGGCTGTTAGGGTTCGAAGGGTCGTGAGTGTAACTTTGAAAAGTTTCGCTCAAGTCGTCGTAGATATTGAGTGCAGTAAACGTGCCCACCCACAGGCGTTCCCGGCTGTCAAGGGTCAGACATCGTACATAGTTTGAACTCAGGTAGTTCCGGCTGTCGGGCGCATAATGTATAGTTTCCTTCTTGGACAAGTCGTAACGATAGAGTCCGTATCCTTCCGTCGCTATCCAAAGGTAAGACGAGTTTTGCCGCAGGGCGGCAAGGATAATCTTATCTTCTATTTCCTTACAAGGCAGTTTACTGATGTTTTTCTTCCGCTTGTGATACAGGAACAGGCCTTCATCGGTGCCGATGTAGATGATGTCCTGCTGTTCGCTCAGCGAGTGTATGCGCATGCCTTCCGGCATGTGGTAGGCGCCGGCGGCAGTAAAATCTTGTGCGCCGGTGTCGAATACATAAAGCGTTTTGTCCGCCAATACTAACAGATGAGTCGAATCTATTTCCGCTAAATGGCTGATTGGGGTGTATCCGTCGGAGGCATCGGGTACGAAGTTGCTGAAACGGTCTTGCCGGCTGTCATAGCAGGACAACCCTTTGTCTGTACCTATCCAGATGTGGTCATTGTCGGTTATTTTGAGAGCCCTGATATAGTTACTGCCGATGCTTGTCGAATCGGTTTCAACGGATTGATACACGGTAAATTCATAACCGTTGTATTTGTTCAGGCCGTTTTGAGTGGCTATCCAGATGTTTCCCGTCTTGTCTTGCGCAATGTCGAATACGGTGCTTTGCGACAGGCCCTCATTCAGGCCGATGCGGGTGAACTGCATGGACGGATCGGATTGGGCGGATACGGTTAACGCAGTCAGCCAGCTTAGCAAGAAACAATAGAGTGGAGTATATTTATTCATGGCATACACACTTTTAAAACGTTGTCACTGCAAATATATAAATCTTTTTTTTTCTTTACAAAAATTCCGGGCGGCTTTTATTCCCTTTTTCTTCTATTATTGTTCTTGTTTCTTCATTTAAGCAGAAAGTACACGGAGTGAGGGGGGGAGAGCTTTGTGTAGATTCATGAAAGATGGATAATCGCGAATGACAAATGCTTTGAGATGAAAAGTATGGATATTGAAATGGCCGTTCTCAGGGAGGCGTTTGTTAGCTTACTAACGTAAAGGCTGTATGTTACTAACATAGAGGGGGAAGGTTAGAAACATTCGACCCCTATGTTTCTAACCTTCCCTCTCTCCGGCAGAAAGCGCTTTGTACGGCAGGCGGCGGATTGGGAATGATGCCAATCAGAAATGCCGACAATAGAAAGCGCTCAACTTCTTGCAGATGTAAGAATAAAGTGACTTTTAGTAGCCCGGATTGTTCTTCCCTTCTAACAAGGGGTTGCTTTGAATGTCGACCAACGGGATGGGAAACAATTCGTGTTTTCCGGTCTGGAAATTCTGATAAGCGGGATAAGCGCCCCGTCCATCCCTGTTGACGGCGCTGTTGCTTCCGAACAATCGCAGTGCTTCGTTCAGGATGCCCCAGCGGATGAGGTCGTACTTGCGTTGGCCTTCAAAAGCCAGCTCGAAACCGCGCTCCCAATAGAGGGCGGTGCGGACGCGGCCTTGCTCGTTGCTGTCGTCAATGTAAGGCAGGTCGTACACCTTCGGGGCTTTCAGCAGTGTGCCGTAATTGCCACTGTTGAGGGGAGTGGCTCCGGCACGTTGGCGCACGAGGTTAATCAGTCTCCATGCCTCGGACGTGTTGCCGGTCTCGTTGTAAGCCTCGGCTGCCATCAGCACCACGTCGGCATAGCGCAACACGCAGAAGTTGACGTCGGCATAGTTGATGTTCTTGCCCCGGTCTTCGTCCGTCATCCATTCGCGCCGCCATTTGCCTACATACCAGGAGGTTTGCGCGCGTTCCTGCAGCGTATGTGTACGGGTATCTTCATTCCATGTCCAGCGGTGGGTACAGATGTTGATGCTGTCGCGCACATCGCCTTCATCGAAGAATCTCATCCACTCGGGCACGACGATGAAGAAACCGTTGGCACGCTGCATGTAGTTGCCGGCTTCAGATGCGGCGATGCCCGTTGGCTCGGCCACCTGCGGACCGTTGTAGATGCCCCATGCACTGCCGTTGCGCATACCTTGCAGATGGTAGAACGCTATCTCGAAGATGCTTTCCTGCGAGTTCGTCATGTCCTGGGAGAAACTCCGGAACAGGGCTTCGTAGCCGCCATTGTAAAAGTCGTGATAACCATTCTCCTCAAAGGCTTCCCATTCGTCAATCACCCGGTCGAAACAGGCCTGGCGGGTCACTTCGTCCGGACGGGCCAGCGTTCCGTCTTCTTGCAGGCTGTAGCCGGCCCGTTGCAGGCAGACACGCATCAGCAGTGCCCGTGCCGCCCCTTGTGTGGCCCGTTCGGGTGTGGATGAGGCGGTAGCCCATGCCAAATGCTCCTTGGCGAACTCCAAGTCTCCGATGATTTGGTCATAGATGATTTCCCGGTCCACCCGTGCGCCGTATGCCGCTCCGTAGCTGTCGGTTTCCGTTGTCTTGAAAGGCACGTCTCCCCAGTATTTCACCAAGTCGAAGGCAAGGAAGGCGCGCAGGAAGCGTGCTTCGGCTTCCAAGGCGTAAAGAGACTCGTCTTCACCATAGTCCGCCATGCCCTGTATGCCTGTGATGGTGGTGTTGGCACGGTCGATGCCCTGGTATTTAAACTGCCACAGCGCTTCTACCCATTCGTTCGTGGAGTTAAGCGTATAGTGTACCATGTCATGCACTTGGTTGTCCGAGTTGACGCGGGCGGTGAAGTAGGTGTCGTCCGAAGCATGTGCCCCCATTTCGTACCAGCCGTAATGGCGATAGTCGGAGATGGAGTTGTAGATGCCCATAATGGCCATTTCCGCACGGTCGGCGGAGGTGAAATAGTATTCTTTGTCGTAACCGGCGTTGGGCTCTTCTTCCAACAGGTCCGAACAGGAGGCACAGAGGGCGACCGCTAAGAGGAATATCAGTGCGTGGGTATGGAAGTTTTTCTTTTTCATATTATATATATATTAATATGGTGTAAACGTTAGAATGAGATGTTGGCACCGAAGATGAAGCTGCGGCTGCGCGGATAGGCGCCGAAGTCCACACCCGGTGTCAGCGGGCTGCGCATGTTGGACACTTCGGGGTCGAAGCCTGTGTAAGGTGTCCATGTCAGCAGGTTGTTGCCCGTGAAGTAGAGGCGCAGTTTGCTCAGCCCTATTTTACGGACTACCTGTTTGGGGAACGTATAGCCGAATGTCAGGTTGCTGAGGCGCAGGTAAGAAGCGTCCTCCACCGCCCACGAGTGGACATACTCGTCGCCTTGCTCGTTGTCGTGCCAGGAGGCGACGGTCTTTCCGGCGTTCAAGGCGGTCAGTTCGTCACGGTCTGTCACCCGTTCGCCGTTGGCGTTGACCGTCACCCAACGGTTGCCGCTGTTCATCACGTCGAGGGCGTTGTTGTTTTGTGCGCCTACTTTGGTGGTGACCAACTTGGTGGCGTTCAGCACCTCGTTGCCGTAGCTGTAGGTGAGAAAGATGCTCAGGTCGAAGTTCTTGTAGGTGAAGTTGTTGTTCAGACCGCCGTAGATGATGGGCGAGGCGTTGCCTATGACGGTGCGGTCGTTGTCATTGATGACCCCGTTCTTGTCCATGTCCTTAAACTTCCAGTCGCCGGGTTGTACGTCGGCACGACTGCCTTTATAAGGTACGTTTTCCTTCAGTGTATAAGTTTGCGTGGTTTCATTGTAGTCGAAATCCGCCACCTGATACAGTCCTTCAGTGACATAGCCGTAGAATTGTCCGATAGGTTCACCCACGGCTAAACGGTGCGTGCTCTGGTTGTGCCCGAACTGAGCTTCGTAGTATTGCACGGATTCGCCCGTCAGTGCTTCCACCGTATTCTTGTTGTGCGACAGGGTCAACTGGGTGGTCCAGTTGAAGTCTTTGGTTGTGATGTTGTTGGTGTTGATGGTGAGGTCCACACCCATGTTTTTGGTCTCGCCGGCGTTGATGATCATGCTGCCGTAGCCTGAGGACAAAGGTACCTGCGCGTTCAGCAACAGGTTGCTGCTTCGGTTGATGTAGAATTCGGGCGAGATGGTGATGCGTTGCTCCAAGAAGCCGAAGTCCAGTCCGAAGTTGAACGTCTTGTTGGCTTCCCATTTCAGGTCGGGGTTGGGAATTGTGCTCGAGGCATAGCCCGGCACTAACTGTCCGCCCATCGCCGTGTTGAGCGATGTCAGCAGTGCCAAGCTGTTGTAGCTGCCGATGCGGTTATTACCGGCCAAACCATAGCCGACACGCAACTTTAGGTCGGAGAACAGGTTGAGGTTCTTGACAAACGTTTCCTCGCTCAGTCGCCACGCCGCTGATACGGCGGGGAAGTAGCCCCACTTGTTGTCCTTTCCGAACTTGGACGAACCGTCTGCACGGAATGTGGCGCTCAGCAGATATTTGTCTGAAAAATCGTAGTTGACACGGGCGAAGAATGACAGCAGATTATCGTCATCGTTCACGCTGCTTTGTGCCGTTGAGGGAGTACCCAGCCCCATGTCGTCCAACTGGAAATCGTCGGAAGGCAGGTTGGAGACGCCGGTCAGCACATAACGCTCCCAGCGATGTACAAACTCCTGTCCTAACTGGGCGGTCACTTTGTGTATATCTTTAAACCGTTTCTCGTAGGTCAGCACGTTCGAAGTCTGAAAACTTCCGTCTTCCGTGTTGCGTATGCTGCCGTAGATGCCGTTACGGCGTCCCATGATGGAGCGCTCGCCGTAGAACAGTTCGCGGCGTTGGGTGCGGTAGCGCATACCGGTGGTGTTGCGGAATGTCAGTCCCTTCATGAGCTTATAGGTCAGGCCGCCGTTGACTTGGAACGTGCGCATTTCGCGGTCATCTCTTTCTTCGGAAGCATTGATGAGTGGGTTCTGTGTCACCGAGTCATCCGTATCTTCTGACAAAGCATCCTGTATGAGCAGATCTTCATCGCTGTAGCGCAGGCCTTGGATGGGGCGGTATTGCAGAATCTGCGCCATCTTATTGAAACGCGCATCGGTGTTGCTGCCCCCTTCGTTGGTGCCGTTGCCCGCCACGCCCGCGCCATAGATGTTGCGTTGGTCGAACGTGAAACGTCCGGTCACGCTCAGTTTGTCATTCAGCTTGCCGTTGACGCTCATGGAGATGTTGTGGCGGTCGCTGCCGCTGTACACCATGGCTCCTTCGTCTTTATTGTAATTGTAGGACAGGCTGTATTTCACGGCATCGCTTCCTCCGCTGAAGGCCACGCGGTAGTTCTGTGTCAGTGTGGTGCGGCCCATGGTCTCGTCCAACCAGTCAATGCCTGCACGGTCGGCATAGTTGTCGTGTATCTCTAAGAAGCTGCCGTAGCGGTTCTGCCAGGCGCGGATGGATTCTTCGGGTGAACTGGAGGCGTTGCCCAGCGTCCGTTCGTAGTCCGCCAGCACGTATTCCTCCACATCGAGCACATGCAGGCGGTTCGCCAATTTGCGGAAGCCTAAGTAGAAGTCGAAGCTCAGTGTCCCTTTCCCCTCCTTCTGGCTGGAGCCGCTTTTGGTCGTCACCAATACCACACCGTTGGCGCCGCGCGCCCCATAGATGGCGGTGGCGGAAGCGTCCTTCAGCACGTCAATGCTTTCGATGTCGCCTGGGTCGAGGTTGCTCATGCCGTCCTCGGTGGGGAATCCGTCAATGACGTACAGCGGCTCGTTGTCCTGCGTGATGGAGATTCCGCCGCGCACCCTTACCGACACGTCCGAGCCGGGCTGGCCGTCACTTTGGATAACCTGCACGCCCGCCATGCGTCCCGCCAAGGCTTGCGTGGCGTCCGAGGTAGGCACCTTGGTCAGGTCTTCGCTCTTGACCGAAGCTACCGAACCGGTCAGGTCCTTGCGTTTCATGGTGGCGTAGCCCACTACCACGACTTCCTCCAAGAGTTGGTCGTCCGTGCGCAGGGTGACGTCTATCTGCTTGCGTCCCTTCACGGGTACCTCCTGCGTCTTGAGTCCGATGAAGGAGAAAACCAACACGTCCTTCGAAGCATCGTTCACCGTGATGGTGTATTGGCCGTTGATGTCCGTGATGGTGCCCACGCCTGATACTCCTTTGATGGTGACATTACCACCGATGACTTCCAGCCCCTCGTTGTCTATCACCTTGCCGGTGACGGTAAGTTGCTGGGCACGTATGCCGGTGATTGTTCCGGCTATCAGCAGCAGTGTGATGATTAGTCTGTTTCTCATTACGGTATGTTTTATGTGATTATTCATTGTAAACTTCTTGTATTTATCGCTTGCCGGTCTGTCATCTCCTGTACTTCATACATGTCGGTCGTTTCATCATAGAGGATGGATGAGCCTGTATATTGGCGGGTATATGTTTTGTCGCCCAACAGCGGATTGTTATCTCCATAACTGAATACTGTCGGGAGAGTAGTGTGGGTCACTTGCAGGCGTGGCTTCTCGTTGTCATCCAATGTTGCTTCTATGGTCCATTCGCCAATGATGAACGTGTTTCCCTCGCGGCGTACGGGCATCGGGCTTGTCTCGTCCCTTGCGCCAACCTGAATGATGGCTAAGTAGCGGGTGGCCGCCGTGCTGTCCGTGTGTGCGGTCAGGTGCCATTGGTTGGGATAAGCGTCTCCACTCGTGGCAGGCGGCACAACGAATTGGTCGGTCTGCGTGAGGGCGAAGTCGTGGCTTCCGTATAAGTTGGTTACGGCATAGTAACGTTGGTTGCTCGTGCTCAGCATCTGTTCGCCTTCGTTGAGGTTGAACCGCACGGGGCTGTGCAGCAACCAGTCCCAACGAGCGGCCTCGGAGGCTTCCAGTTCATCGTAGACAAGGACGATGTCGGGATGCAGCATCAGTACGTGGCGGCGGTACTTGGTGAGCGGTGTCTCGCCGAATCCGTTCTCCGGTGTCTGCCCGATGCCCGCCGCCTCGAAGGCTGCTACCCACATCGGGTCGTCTGTCACGCCGCAGTAAGCGTGCGAGGCGTCGCCTAAGCAATAGCTGATGTGGTTGCCGGTGAGGGCACGTACCACGTTGCCATATCCCTTGGTGGAATAGGGCTGTCCGATGCCGTTCACCAATATCGTGTTGTGCGCCCGGGTGTGCCGGTAGGACATCAGGTTATGGGCGTCGCTGAAG
This sequence comes from uncultured Bacteroides sp., assembly GCA_949300425.1. Classification (GTDB taxonomy): domain Bacteria; phylum Bacteroidota; class Bacteroidia; order Bacteroidales; family Bacteroidaceae; genus Bacteroides. The sequence goes on along the minus strand of CASGED010000066.1, from coordinate 31,932 downwards.
TTCTGGTAGTAGCCGCTGCTGCGGTAGATGTTCTCACCGCCGTATAGCAGGTTGAAGGCATTCTGGCTGGCGGTGGTGTGGCTGCCCGAGCCGAAGGTGCTGGAGCGGAACGACAGGGCCAAGTCGTGCTCCGTGTCACCGGGACGACTGTGCATCGCCACTTCGCCCGCGTCTTTGTACCATACCAAATGGGGAGCGTCGGCGGGCAGCGCGGTGTCATAGCTGCGGTCGGCGCACATGCGGTAGAGGCGAAGCTCGTAATCCGTTTGTACTAAATCGCTACACTCGGTGGCATACCATCCCGCATAGCTGTCGTCTACCTCACGGGCGATGTAGTCGGCAAAAGCGGCGGTCAACCGGCTGGGCTCGTTGCCCGATTCGCTGCCATCGCCAAAGCCGTTGCTGGCGGAGTGGGGCGGGAAGCTGTAAGCCAACGCCTGTCCGCAGCGACGGTACCACGGATGTTGCAGGAAGTCGTAACGTGCCACGTAGGACAGCAAGGCAGGCATGTAGGCGAGGGTCTTGACGTTGGCGGGGAAGTAGCCGGTACCGTTGTGCCACATCCCGTCGCGGTTGAAGCCGCCGGCGGGGGCGCGGGCCGTCCACAATTCATAATAGTATTCCAGCATGGGCAATACCTCGTCGGAGTATTGCGGGTTGCTGTAGAGTAGGAAAGCGCATTGGAAGTAGATGCGCATGTTTTGTTGCCAGAAGTGGTTGTCGAAGATGTGGTTCTCTTGGTAGCCCACGTTCTCGGCGTAGTAATGACGCAATACGCGCAACATCTCCGCTTCGGAGGCGGCACGCTCGGCGTCTGTCAGTTGGTCGTAGAGCAAGTCGTAAGCGGCGGCGTGGCACAGGGCGATGCTGCTGGACGTGAAGTTGTCGGCAAACAGTTCCGCGTCTGTGGGCGGCGTGGCAATCAGGGCGTCCAGCAGTTCCTTCAGTTTGTCGGCATAAGTGCGTTGCCGGGTCAGCATATAGGCATGGTACAGCCACGTGGCGTGTTGGCGCAAGGTCTCGGCGCGGGCGGCAAGGCCACCGGTGGCATAGTCGTCGGCAAGGGCGATGGCGGCACGGGTGGTCAGTCCACGATATTCGGGATGCGAGGTCACGTTGCGGCGTGCGGCATCGATGCGGGGATTGAGGAAGCAGTACAAGCGCGGATAGATGCGGGGCGCGTTCTGCAAGAAAGTTTCAAAGGTAGGCGTGACGAACGTAGGCAGTCCGGTGGTCACTTCGAAGCGGTAGGTTTCACTCCATGCGCCTTCGCCCGTCCCGTCCGCCTTGATGTTGCGGAAACGCCAATACCACGTGCCTTCCTCCAACGGGCGGTGCAGGTTGTACATGCACCACGGTTGCGGTTCGGTCAGGATGGCTTCCGCGTCGCTGAAGTCCTCCGTGCGCGACAGGTTGAACTGCAGGCACTCGTCCGTCTTCATGGCTTGGGGCACGATGAGGGGGGCGGGATTCATCATCAGTTCGTTGTCCGCCTTGGGGTAGGGCTGCGTGCGTATCTTGTCCCGGTAAGCGTCCGGTGCTTCCGTGGGAACTTCGTGTTGCGGTTGTTCCGGTTCCGGCAGGGTATCGCTTTGGCACGAGCAGTTGCTTAGCAAGCCGAGGGCTACCAAGCCAAGGGTCAGTGTGCGGAGAGTGTTGCGGGTCATGGAGTTCACGGTTTTATATAGTGGGTTATATTGTTTTCTGCTTTCGGGCGGTCGAACGTCTCGACCAGAGTTAGTCGAATGTCTCGACCAGAGTTGGTAGAACATCTCGACCAGGGAAGGTAGAACATTTCTACCATATTGATTTGTTCATGCTGTTTTCTTTAGGAACTTCCCCTCCCCGTATCGTGGGGAGAGGAAGTGAAAGTTGTTCTACAATCGTACCAGTTAATTTAATAAGGTGGTTATTCGAAGATGGTGACTACTGGGAAGATAACACCTTGATGTGATGTAGGATCAATGTTCTGATTAGCATTCTGCACCGTACCATCTGTGGAGTTGTAGCTACTACCATGTATTGTTAAATCTGCGTTTACACTGCTTGATATTAAAAAGTAAGTAGAGGTGTAAGCCCCATTCAGAGCTTCCTTAAGAGTTGCATTGTCCAAAGTTAATATGTCTTGCAATTGTGCATACGAAGGAATGTACCAGTTACTTGCATTACTTATAGAACTACTGCTGCTTACCCACGTGTTATATGCAGTAAAGAGAGTAGAAGCATAATCACCGATAGATGTCAACATATCAGAGCTCATTTGGTAACCGCTATAAGGACTTTCTGTATCCATTGTGGCAGTCGAAACTAATGTCGGTGTCCATGTTCCAGCAGAACCATCTTTCAGGTATGCACGTCCCGCAGCTTTTGTTAAAGATACAGCGTATGCTTCAACTGTATTACCTTCACCATATGTAGATGCATCAACTTTACCTTCAGCCAACGCAAATACTACAGCCACAGCCGAAGAAGCGTCAGTCTTAGCACCAGTAGCGTCAATGTAGTCACCTACAGCAAGTGGAGCGTTCGGGTCTATCGGTTGATTTTCATATTCATCACCAAAGCTTACAGTAACATCCATTGTTTCGGGTGCTTCAGGATCTTCTGTAAAGTTCATATCAACGAGCATATTTGCGTCAAGTGTCAATGAGGTAATAGTACTTGTCTTGTTTTCTACACTCTCGCCGCTGACTGTAACAACCATATTCGTTGAAAAAGATGTTTCGTTGGCTGCGGCAAATACATAGAAGTGTGCCCAATCTCCAGTTTCGGCATTGGTCATTGCTTGTGATGCCAAACGAATTTCTTTATTTTCTGTAGTCAATGCAGTTTGGTTGAAAATATCATAACCGGCAGGAATGTTGAATCTACTAACTTCAATGTTGGTATAGCCACTAAAATTGGCAGGTGTCTCAGTTCCCAAATTGATGCGGGTCAAAGGACGGGTCAACGTTGTGCTGGCTGCAGTTGCGGGATTTAATACGCCACAGAAAGCATCAGCTGCATCTGTAAAATGAGGTCCATTGTTCATACCCGTATAACCGATGTTAGGAAGGTTTTGGGTGTCGTAGATATAATCAGTTTCAGCAGTCTGTATATAATCCGCCCAAAATACGCATTGGTAATCTGCCTCGGCAGGTACTTCATAAGTGAAAGATACAGTTTCCGCAGTTACTTCTTCTTCATAACGATAACCGGAAATTGCTACACCGCTTGCGTCAACCAATTGCAGGATGCAACGGCGGGTAAAACCTTCAACTGTCGGCATTGCACGAGTGGCTGCCTCTTCGGGCAGATTAACGCTAATTGTAGCCAAAGAACCAGGCTCTTGTTGATCACCTACAGTAGAGATGATTTCTTCTTGGCTGCAGGATGCGAACAGCATCAGACTGGCTGCCAAAGCTGAGAATAAATAATTCTTTTTCATAGTGAAAATGTTAAAGATGTTAATACTTAATTTGTTTTATCTCAAGATTGTTTTAGTTCGTTTAGTTCATCGGTACGTCGATGTTGATTTCGCCGTCGTATTCATCGTCGAAACCGATGCCACCGCCTTCGTCACCACCTCCGGGGGTGTCGCCCCCGCCTTGCTCGTTGTTGGTGAGGAAGGCGTCACGCAGGATGGTGTTCTTACCCCGCTCGCAAGACACGCTGATGACGGAGTTGGCTATGGTTACTTGGTTCTCGTCCACGATTTCTACCTCCATCGGGATGGAAGAGGCTTCGCCCGCATTGGCAAACACGTAGTCAAAGCCCATGCGGAGTTCCTCTGTCCCTTCTTCGGGCAGGCGGATGGTGGTGTTGTACTGCATGTACATCAGTGAGTTCTTCAGCACATCGTCCAACACGTTGTAGCCCGTTTGCACGTAGCCGCTATACTTCATGCGGGCGGTGAAGCGGTTGCCGCTGACCTCACCGTTGGCTATCCGTTGGCGGAACGCCTCTACGTCGGTGGCGATGAGTTCGTAGCGTGCCACGGGACGGGTCAGTTCGATGTCGGTTTCCACCGTAGCTCCCCATTGGTCGGCATAGGAGGTCAAGTCCAACGGGACGGAAGCGGCAAACACATCCTTGTACTCCGTGTTGCCGGTGTGAGAGGAACGGTTAGGGATGACGGGCACCAAAGTCTCCGTGTTGTAGTACAAATCTTCGTCGGGCGTCTCGGCGCTGACGATGTCGCTCCATATAAGCAATTGGTAGTTGCGGGCGTGCAGCTTCATGTTGAGTGGCAACGTCAGGTGCGTGCGGTCGGTGATGTCTTCGAGGAACGTCTCCCTTGCCACCGGCTGACGATTCAGGTAGGCCTCGACGATGAAGCGGCGCAGGTACTCGTTGGTGGAGGGCACGCGCAACACGCCTACCGCATCTTCTTCTTCGCCTTGGCCGGGCAGGCTGAGGGTGAGTCGGACGTTGAGGTCTACGTTCACCTCGGTGGGGTCTACACCCCATTCGCCGTCCGCTGTCAGTTCGGGCTCTTCGTGCAGTTGGCAGGCGGCCATCAGCACGGGGAATATGAGCAGTTGGATGGTCCGTGTCAGTATGTGTTGTACATTTACTTTCATCATGGTTGTTGTTTTAAGAGGTTCAGAAACGGTAAACAAGCGACAATCCCAAACGGGTCAGTCCGAAATAGTTGCGGATGCGGGTATCGATCTGTGCCCCGTTTTCTACATTATAATAGGTGTCATACTTCATGTTGGCATAACCAAGGCCGGCGTTGAACTCCGCTCCCCAATGTTCGCCGATGGGCAGCTTGTAGCCGTAGCTCAATCCGGCTCCCAACAAGGGGCGTCCGGTGTCTTGGTAACGTTTGTCGTCCCACTTCAGGTTGTACCAGGCGGCGTGGGCGTGCAGGCCGAAGAAGTGGCCGCGTCCCGGTTCGTCACCCATCCACCAGCGCAGTTCGGGCTGCAGGGCCACGATGCGCAGGGCATGTTCGCGTTGCGCGTCCCACAGGCTCCACGTTACGGGGATGTCCAAGGTCATGCGCTTGTGTACCTGCACTTCGTAAGCGAGGTTTAACGCGCCGATGGCGTCGAAGGCAAGGTTCGTCTTCAAGGCATGGTAACGTGCCCCTGCGGAGGCGGCTGTCCTTTCCCGTTTTTCCTTGCGGGGTTTCTCGGCTTTCGATGTTTGTTTCTTATTGTCCCGCGAGGTGTCTTTCGCCTTCTGTGCCGTAGCCTTGGGCACTTTGCCTGATGGGTTGTAGACAGCCGTTTCTTCGGGTGCGGCGGAAGTCATCACTTTCGGCTTCCCGCCTTGCTGTTGCGCCCAAAGGACTGTGGAAGCCAGTAGCCCCAAGGCAAGTGTAACGGTTCGTAAGATGTTTGTTCTCATATCAGTTAGTTTCTGCAATGTATACTTAAGATGATAATTTAGTTGTCACAGGGAACGCAGATGACGCAGAATACGCAGATGAACGCAGACTTTTATTTTTATTTTTTCAGCACAGACAGGCGAGGTTCCTTATTTTCTGCGATCCTCTGCGCTCGTCTGCGTAGTCTGCGTCATCCTAATTCAGTGCGCTAAATTCCCATTAACTCTTTTATATCTCCAATTCCGGTAACTCGTCGCGCATGGTGGTGACGTAGCCATTCTCGCTGATGATGGTCTCCTGTCCCTTGTAGGTGATGTTCACGTCTTCCTTGGTGCTGCGGATGAAGAAGGAAGGTCCTCCTTCGGCCGAGACATTGACGCTGATGAGCCATCCGCCCGCCTTGATGCGTCCGTCCGAAAGGATTTCGGGGTCTTTGGAAGGATACTTCAGGGCATGGGTATTAATGATAGTGGCAAAGCGGTACACCGTGGCTTTCTCCGACTTGGCGGTGAAGTGGTAGTGGTTGGGGTACTTCTTGAAGTTGCCTTTGTCATCGGCGCGCAACCAGTTGACGGGCGGCGTGAAGAATTGGCTCGTGGTGTCGCACTGCAACGCACCGGTGCTGAAGATGTAAGCGTCCGAGGCTCCTCCGCGTCCCGACAAGCCTTGCACGTGGACAAAGCGGCTGTTCTTGGTGTCCACCGTCATGGGCTGTGCAGTGGTGTGAAGCATGAAGGTGAAGTCGGCGGGTTCGGAAGCCTCCAACTCATCGTAGATAAAGATGAATCCCGTCTTGCCGAGGTTCACGATGTGGCGGCGGAACTTGGTGAGGGGCACGTCGTCCCAACCGTTTTCCGGGGTGTAGGCTACTTCGGACTGCTCCCCACGCTTCAACCACAAGGGGGAGATGACCTTGCCGTAAGCGTTGGAAGCATCGCCCAAAACGTAGCCTATTTTTTCGCTGACATAGTAGCGGGGAATCCAGCCGTAGCCTTCGGTGCCGATGCGCTGGCCCATGCCGTTCACCAAGATAGTGTTGTGCCCGCGGGTGGCACGGTGGCAAAGCATGCTGTGTACGTCGGTAAACTCGATGTGGTGGCCGCTGCTGTAGAAGATGGGCTTGCCGCCGAAGAACGTGTTGAAGGCGTTCTGGTTGGCAAGGGCGTGTGACGTAGAGCCGTAAGGACTGCTGCGGAAACTCCACATGGCGTTGCCGCCCACACGGTCCCAGTTGGTCTGGAACGAGGCAAGTCCGGTTTCGGGGAACACCCATCCGGCAGGCAGCGCGGTTAGTCCCGGGCCTTCGGGCAGGGGTTTGTCGCATTGCAGACGGAACCAGGCCAAGTCGCCCGGTTTGTTCAGCAAGGCTTTCTTCATATATTCCGGCTCCACCTTCAGCGTGCGGCGCACGAAGTCGGCGGCGTAGGTGTTGCCCAATATCTTGGCAAGCGCGTCCAAGTAACCGATGCGGATGCTGTTGGGGCGAGCCACGTTCTGGTGCGAGCTGCCGTTACCTCCCGACTTGGAGAAAGGCGGCTGCTGGAAGATGGTGTACATCACGTTGTTCTCATACCAAGGGTCGGAGAAGAAGTCAAATCCGGTGAGTCGCGTGTAGTAGTAAGGTACTTCTATCAGCGTGCGGGTGTTGACGGTGAAGTAAGAGTCGCCGTTGTGCCAGCCGCCGTCCTTGTTCAGTCCGGGGAAGCGCGCCAACCACACGTTGTAGCAATACTCCGTCCACAACTTGGCTTCGGGCAGTTCGCCGTACGTGCTGAACGCTGCCATGGTGAGGATGCGCAGGGTCATCTGCCAGATGTGGTTCTCGGCGATGTGGTTCTCCAAGTAGTTGTTGAAGTGGTCGTACATGGCGGTGCCTTTGTCCTTGATTGCCTCCAGCAGGGTTTTCTTCTGCGCGTCACTCAATAAATCATAGAATGAATCGTATGCCATGGAGCAGAGGGAGAGTAGGGCGGAAGCGTTGAAGTCGCCTTTCACGTTGGCGTTTTTGTCCCAGTCCATCATGATGAATACCCGCTTGATTGCCTCGTCGGCGTATTTACGGTCTTTGGTCAGCAGGTACGAGCGTATCAGGGCTTCGGTGTTGCTTTCCTCGGCGTCGATGATGCGGCGGCTTTCGCGGGTGAGGTAGGAATTCCGCTGCATGTCGTTCGTCAGGTTCTTGAGCTGGTCAGTGTTGATGTCGTCCACCGTCTTCATGGGAGTCTGGAGCACCTTTGCGGCGGCGTCAAGGTACCATTGGCGTTCCACCTTCTGCTGGGTTCCGGCAATGAACTTGTCCCAGTTACTCTTCTCTACCCATACACGGGGATGCGAGGCGGGAACTTTCGCTATCAGTTCTTTATAGGAAGGAGGACAGAATTTCTCTTTATTGTCGCCCACGGTGAGTTGCAGCACCTTGCTCCACGTTACCTGTCCGTCCGTGCCTACATAGCCGTATTGCCAATACCAGTCACCCGCTTCGAGCGGCTTATCGGGATTGAAGAAAGGCCAACGGATGTCGGCTTCCACCAATCCTTTTTTCAGTTCGGGGTCTTGCGCGTAGCGTATCTTGTATGCCAGTTTGCTTTTGTCTACTTTCTTGGCGAGATGTTCGAAACCGTCCATGGGCGCACCGTCCGACACGGCTTCCGTAGGCAACGGCCATTGGAAAGAAACGAAACGGTCGTTCACCGTGGCCTTGTCCAAAGGGGAGGGCGTGGCGCGGCTTTCGTGCATCAAAGTCGTTTCGTGCAACTTGATGTTCGCCTGCTTCTTTTGGGCGAAGCCGGTGATACAGGCAGTCAGTGCCAACGTGAGAAGTACTACTTTTTCCATGATATCTAATTTTTATAATATACTAATAAGGTATAGAAGCAAATTCGGACGGAAGCAGACCTTCACACCGTTCCTTTGCTTTACGTGGCAAATTTCAGCATTTGTTCCCAAAGGAGATTTTTTCCTTGTATTTTTGTCTTTCGTGGGCGTTGAATTCACTTTCATTTTTGTATTTTCGGCTTTTGATTTTGTTTAATACTAAACTGTATAGTATTGATTATAAGCTGAATAATGAAATTGTCTCTCTCCCGAAAAGCGTTGGCAAATGAAATGTCTTATACTGACAGAAATAGACTTTTCTTCTATTGAAAGTTTCACGCTTTCACCGTCCTGTATTCTTCTGATTTATAAGTATATGCTGTGAAACATCCGTTCCTTTCACGCTTTGTGCTATGTTTCATCGATATGGCAAAATCGTACATCTATATGCACAAATCGTACAGAACCGGTTTCTAAGGAAACATTCCGCATCCTTCACAAAACGGAGATGTGAAACATCCGTGAAGGATGTATCTTTCACAGCATTTGTCTCAAACTCAATCGATTATGCTGCCGTGAAGGCGTGAAACTTACAACGGGAAGATTTGTGTAGAGGGTGAAACATGTGGTCTTACCGGTACAGACACGGCCTGTTTTTAAACACTCAAATTACATTTAATCAGAAGGCCGTTCCCATTTAAAGGGACGGGGCGGGAGATTAAATGATAAGGAACGGGAGATTAAATGATAAGGGACGGGACGTTAATGGTACGAGTCACGGTACTCTTGCGGTGTGGTGCCCACCATCTTCTTGAACAGGCGGTTGAAGTAGGAGTAATCCTCGAAACCTAAAGCGAAAGCGACGTCTTTCACCGGCGTGTTGCTTGTCACTAATGTCAGTTGGGCCATTTCCATCTTTCGTCGGTTGATGTATTGCAGCGGGGTGGTTTTCACTTCCTGCTTGAACAGGCGTATAAAGTGAGCTTTGGACAAGCACGTCAGTTCCGCTAATTCATTAATGTTCAGATTTTCGTTGATGTGGTTGTGGATGTACGCCAGTGCCTTTTCCAGGCGTCCGTCCCCGTTCTTCGATTTCTCTTGCGCCCGTTTGATGAAGTGGGCGAGCAGTTGGTACACGATGCCTCTCGATTCTACTTTGTCATAGAAGGCCCGTTGTTTGTTTTTCAGTACGTTTTGTTTCAGTGTCGCGTTGTTGTTGTAGGTTGTCGGGTTAGAACTTGGCAAGTGCATGTGCGGGTTGATGTCGCAGAAGCGCTTTATCAGTGCCAGGTCCAGTTCGCTTCCCGGTATTTCTACCGGGAAGTCATATTGGTCCAACAGACTGTTCCCGTCTTGGTTTTCCTCATAGATGTGCATATAGTAATGGCAGAAGTGGGAGTCGCAGATGTTGTTGTGTTTGGTGAAGGCGGGGATGAGGTACATGTGCTTGGGCTTCAGTTGGTAGAGTCCCGTAGGCAGCTCGATTTGCGCGGTTCCTTCCGTGACGAAATACAGGCGGAAAAAGGGACTGATGACGTCCCGCCAGTTCCAGTCGGCGTTGTGGATGGCCAGTCCGGCGTTCAGCACTAACGGGTGCAGTTGGTCTAATGACAGGTTCATGGCATATAAATATAATGTACTTTTATTGATTAGGCTGGTGCAAATTTAAGCAATGTGTGCGAACCTTCCATGCTTTGTGCGGGATAATTTTGTTGTCATACTCTGTTACCTCCTTTCTGTTCTTTAAAGTTATACGATAGAGGGGTGTCGAGCCCCCTCACTTTCCGCCTTGAAAGATGGGGCGAAGGTAGGGCTGGCGCGCGATGGGGAGTTAGAAAAGGCGGGGAAATGGGGAAATTATAAGGAGAAAATAGGATTAATTCCGCCAAATGGCTACATTTGCCGGGTGGTTCTTACAAGAAAACAATCATGGATATCTGGGACAAAAAGAAACGCTCCGCCGTCATGGCGAAAATCCGAAGCAAGGACACGAAGCCGGAACTTATCGTGCGCCGCTATCTCTGGAGCCGGGGCTACCGCTACCGGAAGAACATGCGTGGGCTGCCGGGCACGCCGGACATTGTGCTCAGGAAATACGGTGTGGCGATATTCGTGCACGGATGCTTTTGGCACGGGCATGAGGTGGACGGGCATATCCCACACTCCAACAGCACATTTTGGAAGAAGAAAATTGAGCGTAACAAGGCTCGTGATGAACGTAACAAAGAGGAATTGAAGCAGATGGGCTGGAGCGTGATGACAATATGGGAGTGCCAGTTGAAGCCCGCCGTGCGTGAACAGACTCTGCTGGAGGTGGAGTATTGGATAAACCATGCTTATTTGGAACGGCTGAAGCTGAAACCTACGAAAGCTTATGAAATAGTAGAAAGTTCCCCCAGCGTGGCGGCTGAGGGACTAGTGGAGTATGGGAAATCAAAGCCTCTCAATATCGTTGAACAAACGGATGAGTGAGCGGCCTATAGCATATGCCAAATTAACAGGCACGGCATTCCCGATTTGCTTGTATTGGGAACTGAGCGTACCCGCGAATTTCCACTCATCGGGGAACGTCTGTATGCGGGCGTATTCACGCACGGTCAATGGACGGGTTTCTGTCGGATGGCAACGCTCCGTTTGTTTTTGGGCGGGTGCGCAAGTCAGTGTCAAGCTCGGTTCGTCAAGAGAAAGGCGGCGTGCCATGCCTGTTTTCCCTCCTTCCAACTCGAAACTGCCGCCCATGTATTCCTTTTGGACTTCCAAGGGTAAGTCACGCCAATATCCCCCCATCGGGACAAGTTCCATGACTTTCTGCTTCTTGGGCGGGTACTTCTGCCCCTCGGACGGGGGTACGTCCGTATCATACAACTCGCCTTTGAAAAAAGCATCGCGCAAAGTCATGATACGATGATACGGAGCCGGCCATTTGAACTGGACTTTATCGGCCAAATCGTTCCGTATGGCAACCAGTATGAGGCGTTCCCGCTTTTGTGGCACTTGGTAGAGAATGGCTTTCAGCACACGCGGTTCTACCAAGGTATAACCCAATTCACGGATGGTGTTCTTGATTGTTTCTAACGTCCTGCCTCCGTCATGTGCGGAAAGTCCTTTCACGTTCTCGCCCATGAACACTTTGGGCTGTATTTCCTTTACGGCACGCGCCAACTCGAAGAACAAAGTACCTCTCGTGTCGTTGAATCCCCCTTGTTTGCCTGCGTATGAGAAGGCTTGGCAAGGGAACCCGCCGGAAAGGAAGTCCACCTTCCCGTTGAATTGTTTGAAAGAAATGGTGCGTACATCTTGTTCTACAACCCTCCACTTTGGGCGGTTGTACTGCAATGTAACGCAAGCGTCATGATCTATTTCATTCAACAAGACATGTGAGAAACCGGCTTTTTCCATACCCAAAGCAAGTCCGCCTGCTCCGGCGAACAGTTCGATGGACGTGTACGGGCGCAAAGGCTGCGTCTGCATCTCTTCCTCCCATGCGGAATGCACCATGTTGCTGATTTCCGGAACATTGAGCAACTTGTCGATGAAGAAAAACTTGTTGCCTGCCTTGTCTATGGAAGGGACAAACGTGCCGTTGCTCTCCCATTTCAGGAGAGTCGCTTTCGACACGCCCATGATGTCGGCGAAATTGCTGGCTGATATGGTCTGCTGCATATTGTCCTGCAATTAAAAGTTCTGGAAACCATCGTAAGTTTTGAAAGCGAGCAGGTAAAGGCTCTTGAAAGTGTCGGGCGACAGGTCGTGGAGTTCGTCATAGACACTGTTCTGGATGGAGCCTTGGCGCAGTTCGGTGATTACATCGTCCAAAATGTCGGGCAATGCGCGGCATAATTTGAAAAACGCTTCCCCGTCGTCGAATACGATGCCATAAAATTTGTCTATCGACACCCGGCGTATGCGGTCGTGCGAGAATACCTTCCCGTCCACGGTCGCCGTCCATTTGGCATTTTGCGATTTCTTGGCAATCACTTCCACCAACATGCAGACGGCCTGGTCGTCTTGCAGCAACTGGCCTTGCATCTTCATGTATGTCTTTTGGGAGGATGCCGAGTTCATCGTGTTGTGTTTGTTTTTAAGTTCGGCATAAATATGCTGCCTTTCGTTGATGACATCAAACCCCGTTTCTGGTACCTCCCAACCGTTCCCGGCATGGCGGAACAAGTTTTGGTGGAAATAACCGATGCGGTTGGAATTGGTCTTGTCTATTTGGCGGATGCATTCCGCTTCGATGATTTCCTCGAAAGTCTTGCCATACACTTTGGAGTCAAATGTCAGCTTGATGGGGTCTATGATGTTTTTGTTGAACTCCTTCAGGTTTATATGCGCGCGATACAATTCAACCGTCTGTTTGACATGGTTGAATATCGTTTCATTGGGAATAAATCCTAGCTGGTAATCTTTCATTCTCTTTCTTGTTTTGGCGCAAAGTTAGGAAACATCCACCAAAAAACAAATGCACGGGGGAAAATTTCCTCCTTCGTCGATATAGTCTAATCTGAGATGCCGATAATGTGCCATGTTCTTTGCGGGATTTTGCAAATATGCTGATTTTGTCCTATATAAAACTTCTTTTGTCCTACCTTTGCTTTCATACTTTCCCTACTTTTGTAATGTAATTAATTAACCATAGTCATTAACTAATAATACCATTTTATGAAAAACAAGACTTTACTCTTTTCTTTGGTATGCGCGGCGTTCGTGTCGTGCGGTCAATCCCCGAAGTCTGCTTATGAAGTTCCGGTTTCCGAGGCCGATGAGCCGATGATGACGGGCAAGTTCGAACCCACTTGGGAGTCCTTGAAGAATTATGAAGTGCCCGAGTGGTATAAAAACGCGAAGTTCGGTATCTGGGCGCATTGGGGTCCGCAATGTGTGGAGGGCACAGGCGACTGGATGGCCAGATTCTTATATATGGAAGGCTCGCACGTGTACAAGCATCACGTAGAGCACTACGGGCACCCTTCAGAAGTAGGTTTCAAGGATATTATCCCTTTATTTAAAGCTGAACGTTGGAACCCCGATTCACTCGTGGCTTTCTACAAACAGATTGGCGCGCAATATTTCTTCGCCTTGGGCAATCATCATGACAATTTCGACCTTTGGGACAGCAAGTACCAACCGTGGAACTCCGTGAACATGGGACCGAAGCGCGATGTGCTGGCCGAGTGGGAGAAGGCGGCACGCAAGTACGGCCTTCCGTTCGGTGTCAGTCTGCACGCTGACCATGCTTGGTCCTGGTACGAAACGGCACAACGCCACGACACCATCGGTCCGAAGAAAGGCATTCCCTACGACGGCAAGCTGACCAAAGCTGACGGTAAGGGCAAATGGTGGGAAGGCTACGACCCGCAAGACCTTTACGCGCAGAACCACCCCATGAGCGAGAACAGTTGGGACGACGGTATGATACACCGCCAATGGGCTTGGGGTAACGGCGTTTGTCCTCCCTCGCAGGAGTTTGTGACCAATTTCTACAACCGTACGTTGGACGTTATCAACCGGTATAATCCCGACATCCTGTATTTTGACGTGACGGTGCTTCCGTTCTATCCCATCAGTGACGCCGGACTGAAGATTGCCGCTCACCTCTATAATCACAGCATGGCTACGCACGATGGCAAGCTGGAAGCGGTGCTTACGGGTAAAATTTTGGACGAAGAGCAGCGCAAGGCCCTTGTATGGGACGTAGAGCGTGGCGCGCCCAATGAGATAATTCCTGATAAGTGGCAGACTTGCACCTGCTTAGGCGGATGGCACTACGACCAGTCACTTTATGAACACAACCGTTACAAATCAGCGGCTGATGTAGTGAAATTGCTGATAGACGTAGTAAGCAAGAACGGTAATCTGTTGCTGAGCGTGCCTTTGCGTGCCGACGGTACGTTCGACGAAAAGGAAGCGGCTATACTTCACGAGTTCGGTGACTGGATGAACATCAACAAGGAAGCCATCTATGACACAACGCCTTGGAAGGTGTTCGGTGAAGGCCCAATTGCCAATGCGGACATTGAAATCAACGCGCAAGGCTTCAACGAAGGCTCCTATACAAACGCTACTGCCGAGGAAATCCGCTTCACGCAGAAAGGCGAAGATTTGTACGTGACGGCTTTGGCGTGGCCGGAGGATAAGAAAGTGGTTGTAAAATCGCTTGCGCAAGGCAATGAACTCTATCCCGGAGAAATAAAGGAAGTGGAGTTGTTAGGCTATGGAAAGGTAAACTTCAATCGTACGGCTGATGGACTCACGATAGAGCTTCCCGGTAAACAACTGAATAAAATCGCTCCGGTTTTCAAGGTAAGGTAATAATTTGTGTATAGTAAATGGACGGTTTGCCGGCTTTTGCAGGTCGGCAAGCCCCCTTTATATCCTTTATTAACATTAAAAATACGTGTATGAAAGATTCTTATTGTAAAAGAATTGGGCGGGTTGCGCAAATGCTCTTCCTGCTAATGGCATGCTTTGTCGGTAGTGTTACTGCACAAGGACAAAGTATGGTGAAAGGTACTGTTACGGACAGTAATGGCGAACCTTTAATCGGTGTAAGTATCTTGGTGAAAGGTACAACAAATGGTGTGGTAAGTGACATCAATGGCGGATACTCCATCTCGGCCGGAGCCAGTGATGTCATCCAGTTCAGCTATGTGGGCTATACAACCCAGGAAATCCAAGTCGGTAATAACAAAATATTGAATGTAACCCTTGAGGAAGATACTAAGCGCTTGGACGAAGTGGTGGTCGTAGGTTACGGTACGCAGAAGAAGGTGAACCTGACGGGTGCCGTGTCGTCCATTGACTCGGACGAACTGATTAACAAGCCCGTTATGAGTACCGCGCAAGCCATTGCCGGTCTGGCTCCCGGTTTGAGTGTCGTATCGAACTCCGGTCGTCCCGGTGCGGGTGCCAGTGTGAAGATCCGTGGTACAGGTACTTTCTCCAGCGCGGGAACTGACCCCTTGGTGTTGATTGACGGTCTGTCCGGAAGCATGGACGATGTAGACCCCAATGACATTCAGAGCATTTCTTTCCTGAAGGACGCCGCTTCCGCTTCTATCTACGGTAACCGTGCCGCCAACGGCGTTATCCTGATTGAGACGAAGAAAGGGCAGAAGGGAAAGACGCAAATCAGCTACAACGCTACCTTTGGTTGGCAGACTCCGACGGAGTTGCCTGACTTCCTCGACTCGTGGGAATATGCCGAATACTACAACATGGCGATGCGTAACATGGGAATGGCCGAAGCCTATTCCGCAGAGGATATTCAGAAGTATCGTGACGGTTCCGATCCCGACAATTATCCCAACGTGAATCACTTGAAATGGCTGCTCGAAACGGGTTCGGGCTTCCAGCACCAGCACAACGTCAGTGTGAGAGGTGGCAACGACCGTACGAACTACAATCTGTCTATCGGTTATCGTAAGCAGAACGGTCTGACGGAGAAGACCTCCAACGAGCGCATGACCGCCATTTTCTCTCTGCAAACCAAGTTGACCAACCGTTTGTCGTTGAACTTGAACATCAACGCTTATAATAACAACTACGATGCACCTTATGGGCAACAGAACATTGACCAGATGATTGGTTACTCTGTACGCGAGCCGAATAACATACCCGGACGGAAGTCGGATGGTAGTTTTGGTTATCAGGACAACTACAGCCCGGAGGCATGGTTGGCGGGTGAATCCTTCATTCAGTACATCAACCGTAACGTCAGCGCTTCCGGTCAGCTGAAGTGGGATACGCCGATTGACGGACTTTCCATTTCGGGTAAAGCCGGTGTGAATTACTGGACCAAACACGATAAAGAGTTTATGGCAGAGACTTATTTTGATGATACCAAGACGGTAGGTCCCGCTTCGTTGAGCGTTCATTCGGCCAACAATACGTACACTACGTTCGAAGCTCTGGTGAACTACGAAAAGGTATTTAAAGAGGCTCATTCATTAAAGGTGCTGGCCGGTACTTCTGTAGAGCAGTCGGCTAACCGTTGGTTGGACGGATACCGCAACACGTTCCCCAATAACTTCCTGTATGAACTGGGGGCGGGCGACGCTTCTACTTCGACCAACGGCAGTGGTTTGGACGAATACGCCTTGGTATCTTTCTTCGGTCGTGTCAACTATTCGTTCAAGGACCGCTATCTGTTGGAAGGTAACTTGCGTTACGATGGTTCTTCCCGTTTTGCCGAAGACAACCGCTGGGGTCTCTTCCCCTCCGTATCCGCCGGTTGGAGAATTTCGGAAGAAGACTTCTGGAAGAACAGCAAAGCCGCTGATATCTTCGACAACCTGAAGCTCCGTCTCTCTTACGGTGTACTGGGTAACCAGAACATCGGTACCTATCCTTACCAGCAGGTGTACGACTTAGGGCATAACTATCCGTTGGGAAATCCGGCGACGCTTGTGTCGGGTACCTACGTGTCTTCTTATAAGAACCAGGACATCACTTGGGAAAAGACGGCCATTACGAATGTGGGTCTGGACTTCGGTATGTTCAACGGCGTTGTCAACGGTTCGGTGGAATACTTCTATAAATATACTTCGGACATCCTGGCTCCGGTGGAAGTAACCGGCATCATGGGACGTGGCGTAGGCGAGTCCAACGTGGGTGCCGTATCCAATAAAGGTATTGAGGTGAACCTGTCGTTCAACGGTCGTATCGGCAGAGACTTCCGTTTCAGCATCGCTCCCAACTTCACGTGGGTAAAGAACGCGGTGGAGGAACTGGCCAACGGCGCAACGGAGGAAATCAACAACAACCGTATCGTGGGTCAGCCGCTCGGCATCATCTACGGTTATGAGACGGACGGTCTGTTCGTTGACCAGGCTGAGATTGACGCCGCTCCCGAACAGCTTGTGGGCAAGAGCGACCTGAAGCCCGGTTACGTGAAGTACAAAGACATCAGCGGTCCGGACGGTGTGCCCGATGGTAAGGTGGACGCTGAGTATGACCGCACCGTGCTGGGCAGCACCACGCCTAAGTTCTACTATGGCTTGAACCTGTCCGCTTCCTACAAAGGCTTCGACTTCTCGGCATTGCTCCAAGGTCTGGGCGGTTACCAGCGTCTGATCGGTTCGTACATGGCATACGCCTTCTACAACAACGGTAACATCCAGCGTTGGCAGGCGGAAAACTGCTGGACGGAGGAAAACCCGAACAAGTGGGCGGAGTATCCGCGTATCGAGACCTTGAACATGAACAGCCCCAACCTGCAGACTTCGGACTACTGGATGCGCAACGCCAGCTTCTTGCGTATCAAGAACGTACAGTTGGGCTACACGTTCCCCAAGGAAATGACCAAGAAAATCGGTATCGAGAAACTGCGTCTGTACGTCAGCGGCCAGAACCTGTACAGTTTCAACGGTTTCTACAAAGGATGGGATCCTGAAAACGAAATCGGTACGGGCGACGCTCCTTCGTACTACCCGATTACGGCCATCTATTCTTTTGGTATCAATCTTAATTTCTAATCAACTTAAAACGAAGAATATATGAAAGCATTCTATAAACGCGTGACCCACGTGGTTAAATTGGGTTTGTGCCTTCTGCCTTTAGTGGGAGGAGCATACGGATGTTCTGATTTGCTGGACAAGAGTCCCAACTCGTCCATTGCCGACGGAAACTTCTGGAACAACGAAAAGGACGCTTACATGGCGCTGGTTGGCTGTTACGTATTCCAAAGCGGATGGACGAACGATGATTTCGCCACGCCTTGCGGACAGATATACTTGGATTGTTGTGGAGGTCATGGTACGGAGAAGGAGAATTTCACCAGCCTGATGGCGGGTACCAACTGTATGGCCACCAACAGCAACATCGAGCGTTACTGGGACAATGCCTATTGGATGATAGCCAAGCAGAACAACTTCTTAGACAATGTGGTGAACTGCCCCATGGAAGACGAGACGCTCCGCGCCCAATACATGTCCGAGGCGAAGTGCCTGCGGGCTTACTACCTGTTCTATCTGGCATTCCACTTCAAGGACGTGCCCATGCCGCTCAATAACCTGACGTTAGAAGAAGCCAACACCATCGGTCAGACTCCCCAGCAGGATGTGTACGACCAGATTGAAGCGGACTTGTTGGAAGCCATTCAGGTGTTGCCCGACCAGTATGACGCTACAAACTACGGACGCATCACCAAGAACGCTGCCCGTGTGTTGCTGAGCCGTGTCTACCTGGCACAGGACAGATGGAGTGAGGCCGCTTCCGTGCTGAAAGCCGTTATCGACTCCGGCTTGTACGAACTGGACCGCCGCAATGGGGACGACAGCTACGAGAAACTGTTCTGGATTGGCGGAGAATACAGCCCTGAGACCATCTTCTGCATCATGACCTTGGCGGACAAGTACACCACCGTTCGCTACCAGTACCAATATCCGGAGTGCGCTTACGGAGGCTGGCACCAGTTTGCCGTCTACAACGAGTTGGTGAAGGAATATTTCTGCACGGACGGAAAGGATATCGAGACTTCGGCTGTGTATGATGACGACGACCCGTACGTGAACCGTGACCTCCGTCTCTACGCCACCGTCTTCCTGCCCCCGTTGGGAAGCTATCCCGGCACGAAGTACAACGACCTGACTTACGATTGCTTCAACGGACCGAACACCGCGGACAGCTACAACCGCTACCCCTTGTTCAACGGTTATAGCCCCAAGAAGGGATGCGATCCTTCCGTGACGAGCAACATCGGTTCTACACCTACCTACACGCCGCTCATGCGTTATGCCGAAGTGTTGCTGAGCTACCTGGAAGCCTTGAACGAATCGGCTCCGGGCGATGTAACCCAATCTGTTTTGGACGCGACCATCAACGACATCCGCGACCGTGTGAACCTGCCGGGCTACACCAAGGCTGAACTCGCTTCGCAAGAAGCCGTACGCCAGGCCGTCCGCAAGGAGAGAAGAGTGGAACTGGCTTTCGAAGGCTTCCGCTATTTCGACATCCTGCGTTGGGGCATTGCCGAGCAGGAACTGAACCACACGTTTACGGGCGTAAAACTCTCTGATAATCCTGCCGACCGCAACTATCGGGGCGAAGGCTCGACGGCTTCTCCCGTGGACGAGGATATGTACTATCAGTTCGAGACCCGTTCGTGGGCGGCTCACAACCGCTACTTCCCCATTCCGCAGGCCGAGAGAAACGTCAATGGAAATCTGAAGCAGAATGACGGGTATTGATAAACGTAATACAGATTAATTTGTAGCGGACTTGTGACGGGCCTGCCCTTATTCATAACAGAAAATGTATACATCGGATAAGGGCAGGCTTTTTCTCGACAAGAGGGACACTTTGCGAAACATTGATGAGACCTTTTCCAAAGAAAGGAATAGCAAAGATGCCACTGATGATAGGCATCAGTGCCACTGATGGTAGGCAAAGGTGGCACTGATGGTCGGAGAAGGTAGTTCTTTCAATAACGGAAAGTAGTGCGTTCCCTTTACTTTCATAGCGGGACATTGCGTTTTATTTCATATTTTTGCACGAGTATTGGTGAACAATTCAGATAAGTAAGTGTACAGAATTAATTGATAATTTATCGGGCTGTTTTTAGGCACGGATTACACGGATTTTTCACGGATTTCTTTTGTCATGCTGAACGCAGTGAAGCATCTCCCAGTGCGTGAGGGAGATTCTTCGCTTCGCTCAGAATGACAGGGACACAGCGAAATAACTAAAATCACTGTGAAATCCGTGTAATCCGTGCCTAAAAAATGAATTCCCATTTATAGTATAAACTAAATGTGATTAGTTACTAATTATGAAATATAGGACTTACATAGTTACACTTTTCGTGTTGAACTTGTGCCTTTCTCCCGCATGGGGGGCGAACGAAGGACACGTTGCCAACTTCCCTTTGCAGGAAGTCCGCCTGTTGGACGGACCTTTCAAGCGTGCGTGCGACCTGAACATCCGGGTGCTGCTTCAGTATGACACCGACCGCCTGCTGGCTCCCTTCCGCAAGGAGGCGGGATTGCCCATGAAGGCGGAACTTTTTCCCAACTGGGCAGGGCTGGACGGGCATGTGGCGGGCCATTACCTCAGCGCACTCTCCATGGCGTATGCCGCTACGGGCGATGAAGTCTGCAAAGAAAGGGTGGACTACATGTTGGGCGAGTTGAAAGCGTGCCAGGACACGAACGGAGACGGATACTTGGGCGGAATACCCGACGGGAAGAAGACTTGGGACGAAGTGAAGGCCGGCAAGGGTAGGACGGTCAGCCGTTTGTGGGCGCCGTGGTACAACCTGCACAAGATGTATGCCGGCCTGCGCGATGCCTGGCTTTATACGGGCAACGGGGAAGCCCGCCGCATGTTCCTCCGCTTTTGCGACTGGGGGCTGGGCATTATCGCTCCTTTGGACGATGAGCAGATGGAGGGCATGCTCGACACGGAGTTTGGAGGCATGAACGAGGTGTATGTGGACGCTTACGAAATGACCGGCGAGCGGAAGTACTTAGATGCCGCCCGGCGCTTCTCGCACAAGCGTTTGCTGGACAGCATGGCACGCCGGGTGGACAATCTGGACAACATGCACGCCAACACGCAAGTGCC
The DNA here is from genome assembly GCA_949300425.1 of uncultured Bacteroides sp. Classification (GTDB taxonomy): domain Bacteria; phylum Bacteroidota; class Bacteroidia; order Bacteroidales; family Bacteroidaceae; genus Bacteroides. The sequence continues at coordinate 11,237 of CASGED010000066.1, read as the reverse complement.
CAAGGCTGTGGGTTATCAGCGTGTGGCGGAGGTGACGGGTGACACCACGTTCCTTGCCGCCGCAGACTTCTTTTGGACTACGGTGGTGGAGAACCGTTCGCTCTCGTTCGGAGGCAATAGCCGCAGGGAACATTTCCCCTCGGCAGACCGTTGCACGGATTATGTGGAGGAGCGGGAAGGACCGGAGTCGTGCAACACCTATAATATGCTGAAACTGACTGAAGGACTTTTCCGTATCCGGCCGGAAGCACGCTATGCCGATTATTACGAGCGTGCCATGTTCAACCACATTCTCTCCACCCAACATCCCGTGCATGGGGGATATGTGTATTTCACCTCAGCCCGTCCGCGGCATTATCGCACGTACTCGGCACTGAATGAGGCGATGTGGTGTTGTGTAGGCACCGGCATGGAGAATCACGTCAAGTATGGTGAGTTCATCTACGCCCACACGGAGAAGGATGTGTACGTCAACCTGTTTGTCGCTTCGGAACTGAATTGGAAGGAACAAGGTGTCCGCTTGACGCAGGAAACGGACTTCCCTGCATCGGAAACCGTGAAGCTGACCTTCGCATTAGACAAGCCGAAGCGTTTCGCCCTGCACTTCCGCTATCCTTCTTGGGTGGAAGCAGGAAAAATGTCCGTACGGGTGAACGGGGAAGATTGGGCGGTTGACGCCAACCCCTTGTCGTATGTCTCCATCGGGCGCAAATGGAAAGACGGCGATGTGGTGGAGATTTCCTTGCCCATGCGTTTCACCTTGGAGCAGATGCCGAATGTGCCGGACTATGTATCCGTCTTGTACGGGCCTATTGTGCTTGCCGCGCGGATGGGTACGGAGGATCTGCAAGGACTCGTGGCGGATGACGACCGCTGGGGACACATCGCGAGAGGTAAGTTGTTGCCTTTGAGCGAAGCGCCGGTCATGGTAGGCACTCCGGAGGAGGTGGAACGGAGATTGAAGTCTATGCGTCCGGTGGAAGGCAAGCCGTTGCACTTTGTGTGTGAGGGACTCTTCAGCCCGGAGAAATACAGCCGCCTTCAGTTGGAGCCTTTTGCCGGTATTCACGATTGCCGGTACTCCATTTATTTCCATCGCATGTCCCCTTCCGCTTACCAAGTCGAGCAGGAAAGGCTGGCGCGTGCGGAGGCGGAGCGGCTGGCGTTGGACCAACGAACGGTGGACCGTGTCCAGCCGGGCGAGCAACAACCGGAGACCGACCACCGGATGCAGGCCGAGGCTTCCTCAACCGGTTATACAGATGATGAAAGCTGGCGCAATGCGGAGGATGGAGGCTATTTCAGCTATCGCCTCTCCACGGAAGGCAGGAAGGAATTGGTGTTGCGGGTGCGCTATCGGAGTGGCGAGTCAGGAAAGTGCCTGTTTGACATATTAATAGACAATCAGCGTCTGGCCACGGAAGATGGTACGGAACCGGCAGGTCAGTCGGCGTTTGTGAATAAGGAATATCGGATACCGTCCGCTCTTCTCGCAGGGAAAACAAGTGTGGAAGTATGCTTCCGGCCTAAGTCGGGAAACCGGACAGGGAAGGTTTTCTATGTGGCATTATTGACGGAATGAAATTAGCTAACAATAATATAGAATAGACTATGATGCAGAAAGAAGGATACCCGGAGAAAAGATACCCGGTGCTGACTAAACGGTATTGTCAGACACTGAGTTTGAAAGATAATCCGGCTTTGATAGCCGAATACCGGAAAATACATAGCAGGGAAGAGTCGTGGCCGGAAATCCGGGAAGGAATACGTTCGGTGGGAATTCTGGAGATGGAGATATACATATCCGGCTCCCAAGCGTTTATGATTGTGGAGACGCCTATCCTCCCAAAAGTGGAGACTGATGGAACGGATGTTTTATTTATATGATTAGATGAAGGAATTTATGAAATATGTTTGGACATTCATTGGGTGTTTGTGTATGAGTATCGGCCTTAAGGCGCAACAGACAACCGAATGGGGAAATTGGAAAATATGGGGCGACCAGGGAAACGGTATGTATGTAAATCCCGTTATCCCGTCGGACTATAGCGACATTGACTGTATTCGGGTGGGAGAGGACTATTATGCCATCTCCTCCACTTTCCAGTTCTCGCCGGGCATGACGTTGCTGCATTCCAAAGACTTGGTCAATTGGGAAATCTGTTGCAACATCGTGGAGGACCTGACGCAGATAGGCGAGGCGTTGAACTGGACGGTGATGGACCGTTATGCCCGTGGCATATGGGCAGGTACGTTGCGTTATCATGACGGACGGTTTTACTTGTACTTCGGTACGCCGGACGAAGGCTTTTTCATGACGTCCTCCACCCGTCCCGAAGAACCTTGGGAACCCTTGACGCCTTTGATGCGTGAAGCCGGATGGGATGATTGTACAGTGATGTGGGATGAGGACGGGAAAGCCTATTTCGTAGGAACCCATTTTGCCGACGGCTATAAGACTTATCTCTTTGAAATGTCGCCCGACGGGAAAAGCATTGACCGGAAATCGGCTGTGCTTATCAATGAAGGCAATGGCAGGGAAGCCAGCAAGCTGATAAAGGTGGGCGAGTGGTATTACTTAGTGTTCAGCGAGCATAAGCCGGGGATAGGGCGTTATGTCATGGCCAAGCGTTCCCGTAAATTGGCAGGACCTTATAAAGAGGAAAAGCAGTTGGCTTTGCCTAATTGCGAGGCAATGGAACCCAATCAGGGTGGTATTGTGGAAGGTAAGGATGGCAATTGGTACTTCTTTACACACCATGGTTCGGGCGATTGGAGCGGACGGATTGCCAGCCTGTTGCCCGTTACGTGGGTGGACGGATGGCCCATTATCGGCGAAGTGCTTCCCCAGCATATCGGTACGATGGTGTGGAGCGGGAAGATGCCTTATGAGTGTGCGGAGAAGCTGACCATCAAGCGGAGCGATGATTTCGATGAGTCTCGTCTGGCTCCGCAATGGCAATGGAACTATCAGCCCAGAAGCGACTTTTTCTCGTTGACCGAACGCCCGGGCTGGTTGCGCTTGAAAGCTTATCGTCCTTTGGAACCCGACAACTTGATGAAAGCCGGCAATACGTTGACCCAGCGTACCTTTAGGGAACAGACGAACGAGGTAGTGATAAAGTTGGATATTTCGGGTATGGAGGATGGACAGAAATGTGGCCTTTGCCATTTCTCTTCCCAGCATTCGGGCATCGGTGTGGTGAAGGAGAACGGGACATGCTATTTGGAATATCGGAAAAACGGGAAGACGATGAAAGGTGAGCCTGTACGTTCGCGTTACGTATGGTTCAGTTCCCAATGGGGTTTGGACGGAATGTCCCGGTATGCTTATAGTGTGGACGGAGATAATTTCCTTCCTTTCGGTGACTCCTACCAGTTTGTCTGGGGAAATTATCGGGGTGACCGCATCGGTATTTACTGTTTTAATGACAGAGGCGAGAAAGGCTTTGTAGATGTGGACTATTTTCATTATAATTAACGGGATGAAAAAGAGGCGTATGATACAGGGCAATGAGTGTACAGTTTTGTTAAAGATATGGTTAATTTAGCTGAAATATTCATTGCTTCGATTTTACTTTTCCCGTTTAGTTCGCTCTAAGAAAATGTAAGCCCCAATGGAACGCATTTATAATTCCGGATAATTAAATTAGTCTTCATAGGAGTGCTTACAGGTTTTATTGTTGAACATAAAAAGGAAATTGTATGAAAACAAGATTTACCGCATTATTGGTAGGCGCTTTGCTGACGGCAAGCAGTTTGTGTGCGCAGGTACAACCCAAAGCAAATGATAAAACGCCGGACAAACCCCGTTGGACAGTAGAAGAACTGATGCAACGAAAAGCTGAACGCATGGCTTCCACGTTGATGTTGGATGAGAAGTCGGAGGCTAAATTTGTTACGCTTTATGCGCAATACCTGAAGGAACTGAAAGAGTGCCGTGAACGCTATCGGGAAGAAGCTCCGAAGCCTGAACGTGAAAAACTTCGTGAACCTCGTGAGCCGCTGACTGACGCAGAGATAGAAAAAAGAATCGAGAACCGATTTAACCGGCAGCGTCAGATGCTCGACATTCATGAGAAGTATTACAAGGACTTTAAGAAAATGCTTACCCCCAAGCAACTCTTGAAAGTATTCGAGGGAAACCGTCCGGCGGTAGGTTCTCATCGTCATTGGGTACCCAAAGCCAAGAGAAACGCGCGTCGTGATTATCGAGACAATCAGGATTATCGAAACTATCGGCCCGGATGCTGTCCTTGGTACAAGTAAGCGTTCCGGTTTCTCAATCTGTTCCGCTTTTCATCTCGAAAGTTCGGGCTAGTCTGAAAACTCATTAGTTATTTGCCCAAGTATTATAGGATATTTTGCTATTTATCCAATAATACTTGGGCTTTTATCCTATAATCATTCTTTCCACGTCTCTCTTGGTAGGGGAAGCAGGAGAGAACCGATTGATAGAATCAGCTTATTCACTCGTTTCTTCCCCATCCTCTTTGACATCAGTCTCTTCATCTTCTTCCGACGAAGTTACTGCTCCTTGTCCGAAAGCCACCGCCATGATATCGTTGAAGTTACTATCTAACATGCCACACGTAGATATGACGAAGTATCTGAACACCTCCGTATCCAATCCACTTTCGGGCACATCGATACTTGCCTGCGCCGCCAACCGGTTATCCTTCTCACCCAAGTAGAGGTGAGCCAACTCCCACGAAGTGTTATGTATCTTATTGATGGCATACAGCACTTCCGTTTTACGCTCCTTGGGCAAGTTGAACGTCAGACAACTGAGATTATGCAGCCGCATATTCTCTTCGTCATACACTAGGTTGATGGATACGTCCACATTGTCCATCGGGACATCAATTTCAAAGCGGACTTTCTCTTCGTTAAGATTGTAAGACACCTCCCATTCGTTCAGTAGTCTGGCTACTTCGTCTTTTAAACTGTTCATAAAGCATTCTATTTATAATGGTTCATACTCTGTCAAGCTATTCTCTGTCGGCGATAAGCATACGACATCTTCCATCGGTTCAATTCCAACGCTCGTACACACGGTTGCGGATGCGTATAGAAGATGCACTGGCATTCCTGCTGGATGCGGTTCAGGAGTGACGAACGCTTCAACGCCTCAAACTCCTTGCCTTGTTCCACCAAGCGGTAAAGCTGTCCGGAAGATTCTTTCATTCCCGAAGCCAACTTCAACAATGCCGCCTGATAGATTTCTTCGCCTACCACAACCGCCCCACAACGGTCGGCGGAAAGTTCCCCTTTTCGCTTCCAATAGAGCAAAGCGAAATAAAGCGGCGCGAAAAGCGTACGATGTATCAGCCCTAAAAGCAACCCCGTACTTTCCATCATTCGATACATGGTCAGATACAACGTATGTTTGCACAAGATATGTCCGCACTCATGGGCAATGACACCCTTCAATTCTTCCCGGCTCATTTTCTCTATCAGTCCGCTGGACAGGACGATAAACGTATGGGTCTCACCGTACGTATAGGCATCTATCATCGGGTCGTTGTCTACATACAAATCCGGTTCTTTAATGCCCACCCTGTCTACCACCTCTTTAAAAGGCGCATACACATCCGGAAAACTTTGGGGAGTCACTTGCACCATGTCCGCCAAATTTTCCCCTTTGTATTGTGCCTCCGTACCGAGTCTCAGCAGCTTCTTCGCCAATCTCTCGTACCCCGGTACACTCTTTATCGCCTGTATTGCCTTCGCATCTTCGGGATGCATGATGTCTTGCGCTCTCATCGTTCTATCCTCCTTCTTTCTAATTGTTGCAGACGCATGCACGCCACTTGCATCACACAGGGAATTGTTACCCGATAAGCGGGCGAAGCCAAGTCGCAAGCCGCCCAACCCAACGTAACCGCCCAACCTACAGGACCGCAGAACACGCCGAAAGCTTTGTTCAGCAAGTTTCCACCTACCATCATGGCACTTCGTCCTAACAACACCTCCGCAATCATCCGCACCACATGTTGCGCTATTCGGGCAAATATCGCTCCACCACGCCGGATTGCCATTTGCAGGGCGAATACCACCGCAAACTTTTTCGGATTCTTTTCCCCGATGCCCAACTGCTCCGCCATCTCCCGAAGTTCACTTTCCGACATGTTCTTCACGGTTTCCGTACAAGCCTTTTCCAACAGCCTTTGTTCCAACTCCACCGTATCTTCCGAGCCGGAGAAATAAACCTTCATCTTCCGGCAAACATCTTTCAATATCTCTCGGTAGCAAACTCCACCCCTACGAATGACATTCACAATCGTATTCCCGCCAAAGCGTTGCAACTCATTGGCTATCTCCTGCCACATGCACGGCAACCGTTCCGGATAGTAACGCAAGTAAGCGTCCGTATTGGTCAGTTGCTCCGAGAAACGCACGTTTCCACTCTTGTCAAAGGTCATCATGTCGACCAACGTTTTTAATTCAGAACTGGGGCATGACGCCAAAAACTGTAAATCTCTATCTTCTTTCATATCTCAATGGTTTTATTGGTTTGATGGTACAAAGAAAGATAGGGAGTGGGACAAAAGGTGTCGGAGTGATAGGAAAATCAATTTTTCTCTATAAATTAGTTGCCCGCAATTTATTACGCATATGAATTATTAATACAACTCCAGGAATTGTTACATGATATGCAGGGCCGCCAGGAATATCTGTCAATAACCATAAACCTAATACTACATTTAATGCAGGAACTAACAAATTCATCATTCTCACCCCAAATACAACAGCATCTATCGCCAATTTAGGATTTAACGTAAGTGTAGCAGCCAGTATAGCAGTGATTCGACCCAATAAAGCAGGCGACATACAAGCCATTACAATAGCATCTTTAGCAGCCTCTTTTGTCGCATACTGAGTAGCATCCATTTTGAGGTCAGCTAATACTTCTTGCAACTGTTCATCACTCATATAATCCAAAGCGTCATCCATCAATTTCTGAATGAGGTACATCTCAATGCGTTCTGTGGAGCTTGTTTTCTTGTAATTCACGTTTTTCTTATCACACACATCCATTAAGATTTCTCGATAAGGCACTCCATAGCCACGAATCAAATTTGCGAAAGTATTCCCTCCAAATAATTGAAACTCATGAGCGATTTCTTTCCAAGCTGCCTGCAAATTATTCGGATAATTTTCCTTATATACACGGTCTTTGGAAAGGGCTTCGGACATTCTCGGCTTATCGTCTTCACCGTAAACTAATAAATCGGCAAACACTTTCAAATCTTCATTTGAACATTTGGCTAAAAAATCTAAATCCGGATCTTGTAAAAACTGTTTCGTTGGCATAATCTCTTTATTCTGAAAATTGGTTAATGACATCTTCTGATTCTTCCGTTAAATGGCCATCCTTTGTGAGAATAGGAGTATCTATTATTGACTTTATCGCTTTTACTAAGGCTACAGTTTTTGCCACAACCTGTTTCTGTTCTAAGCTAAATTCTCGGAAATTAGCATTATGCTCTTCAATAGCTTTATCCATCTGAATTAATAATGGTTGCAAACGTGCATCCAAACGCTTAAGCACATTGGTAAACATATCACAACGTTTTACTATGGCCATACATAAAACGGCAACTGAATTCAATTCTTCAGCGTTCTTTTGAGCTTCAGCTAAATTGCTATATGCTTTTTCTTTTTCAGTTTTTGCTTTAGCATCAACTATTAACCCTAAGATAGCAAGAGCAGGACCTGCAACTAAGCCTCCTAAAACAACTGCTCCTCCTGCCATACCTAAACCACCTACCGCTAATGAACCACCACCGAAGAATGCCAAAGTTGCATTTGTGGCTGCTGCACCACTTAACGCAGCAATAGGAGTGCCCGTTGAAGCAACAGCTAAAGTACCAGCCGCACTCCACGCTCCAAACGCAGTGAGAGCTCCACCTGCAGCACCACCAGCTAAACCTTTTGCTAAAGATGTCGCAAAATTAGATATTTCCTTTAATTCTTTAATGGTTTGGATATCTACTTGAAAATTCTTCAATTCGTCCAATCCTACGCTATCCTCAATTTCAACATGTTTTAGTTTCTCAAAAGAAGAAATAAAATGAGCAATACTCGTATTTAGTATGTTCACTTTCTCAGCTCCTAAACACTCTAAAGCTCTCTGTGCTTTTATTCTGGCACTATCAGCTTTCCACTTAGCAGAACTAAGTATTGAATTGGCAGACTCGTTAGTTCTTTTAGCTGTTTTCAAATTTTTAGTAGCTATAATAGATCTTCTAACTCCTTCTATGGCAGAACCTGCTGCGGCAGCCAATAAAATAACTGGTAATAAAGGTAATGGCATAAGTTTCCCTCCTTTCAAATTGTTAATGAATTGTTTGATTGCATAAATTTCTCAAATTCGTCATAATCCCTATAAAAAGGCTTCTCGCCCATTTTTAAAGTTATTTGATTAACTCCTAATATAAAATCATCTACACCGTCTAAACCGCTTACTTTATCCATTTGTCTAAAAGCATATTCAAAGGTTTCTGTACAGTCTTGTATATAGTATGCAACCTGTGCATTGAATTCTTCTCTATAATGGACAATCTTTTTAATCTCCTCACGACATTCATCCTCTATTCGCAGTCGCTCTTCATACGCTAATTTAGCTTCCTTTAAAGGTCCTGTAACAGACTTATACAAAGCACTTCCCAAAGCATAACCTGCCATAGAACCCAACATACCACCGATTACGGGACTACCTACGACCATTATTCCTAATGTCGTAAACATCGCGGAACTTAAATTTGAAATTCCTTTTTCACCTAATTCCTCTATGCATTCAACACCTGTAATCTGACCACAAATATATTTCTTTATGGTTTTTCCCATCTCAATGGTACTTGTGGCAATAACTGCAGGCAAATTTGTTTTGGACAATACTCTCACAGACTTTCCTGTAGCATTTTGCATACTGCCCTTTATTACAGCACCGCTAAAAGCAATAACATAAGCACCAATAGCCCCACCGCCAGCGTCTTTAGCTAATGACATAGCAGCTTCTTCAGGTGTTTTTTCACCTTTAATAACCGCAATAAGATTCTTTACTAAAGAAATTCCACCAGCTATTGAAGCACCTAATATGGCTTGTTCTTTCCCCGCACGATGAGCAACACTAGCAACACTTTTTAATGTACTTAACTTGGGATGCAAACGTGCAAATTCAGCTTCCTTTTTCGTTATGCCACTACTCTTTAACAGTTTCTTAATCTTTTTACATTTCTCTATCTTTTCTTTAATCTTTTCGGCTTTTAAAGAATCCCCGTTTGATTCTGCCCATTTCAGTTGCTTTTCACATTTTGAAATTCGCTCATCTGCCGCATTCAAGATTCCTTCATAGTAATCGCTCGGAACAACTAATTTTGCATCTGCATCAATATATTTTTGAAATCTCGACAGATTTAATTTAGCAAAACATTCTTTAGGAGTACGACCTACAAATTTTAATTGTTCGCCAGTCCCCTCTATAACATTCCCTTTTTTATCAATGAATACGATATCAAACAACTGGTCGTTATGCCTTCCAATATCATCAGTCCTCACAAATCTACCATTATTCGCTTTTTTAGCAATAGTTCCTTCAGCATTTCTATTAGCAGTAACTTTAACTTCCGCACTATAACCTGCCTGCTGTTTAATATTTGCATCAGAACTCGCCTTATTTTCATTTATACTTTTTAAACTACGATTCAACGTTTTTCCTGTTTCATTATCCACTCCACCATAAGCAACAATATGCTCTTTTATCGCAGATCCATAACGTTTAACAACCTCCTCTGCTGCACCTGTTTGAAGAGCTTGTTCACACGCATTTCCTTTCTTTTTGTCTCCATCCATATTATTAATACATTTTTCTTATTTTATCCACAATCTCTTTCACTTCATTCCTCACTTCCTCCGGCTCCACCACCTCCACCTTCTCCCTATGCCACAGCAACGCCTGATAGAAATTATAGCTTGGTCTTAACCAATAGCTGAACACGCTATACTCCTCGCAAGTCTCAATCTCTTGTTGTGACTCATGGATAGGCCGTGCCCGCACATACTCCACTTGACTGCCGTACACTTTCAGCTTGATCTGTTGTGGAAGACATACTTCATGGTTTACACCAAAGCAAGCATCGAAATAAGTCTGCGGTTTGATATCGGGAGAAGGTGTAGTACATTTTTCTGTCAAGCGCAGATTGCTGATACGCTCCAAAGCATAAACCGTAGGTGTCTTGCGATTCAACGGTTCAGCAACCAAATACCAACGTTGCTCCCATGTCTTTAGGAAACACGGGATGCGTTGTTGATGGGTCACAGTCTTTTTATTGAATGAATAATAGTCGAACTCAATGACAACGCCTTGATCAATGGCTTTAAGTATAAGTTGGAGATACTCAACGCCACTGGGGGCTTCTTCCAACAAGACACGGTCTTTGTGTTTCATCGCCAACTCCACCAACGCTTCTACGTGAAAAGCTGAAAGCAGGTATTTGTAAAGCGCATTGTTCTTTAGGTAATCCGGATTGGCAATATAATACTTATTCGTGCGTTTGTCACACTCTATGTCTATGGCAAAGACTGCCGAAACATAATCCCTATAGCGCCCAAAGGTCTTGGGGATAATCTCTCCGTCATAAAAGGAGGAATATTCCCAATGTTCGTTAATCTCGCGGAGCGACATCGGCTTGCCGCGCGACAACAATTCTACAATATACAGGCACTTTTCCAGTTTCCCCATAGTTATCTTAGTTATTTGTGTTACAAAGGTAGAAGTCTTGTCAGACAAAAAGAGTCCGATGCTTCCGGTTTTCACGACCGGACACCACAAAGATACATTTTTTGCCGAACATGACGCTCTTTTCAGGAGTTTTTTACGCCTTTCCTATTATATTTTTCAAAATTACGGTTTCCTGCGGATTAATCGGACTATATATGCGATTTTTTACATACGGACTCCTAACAACGTACCAAAAGCCGGAGTTTTGATACTAAGCAACGTACAAAGAAAAATAAGTTACTCAATTAACAGATTGATAATTGGGTTGTCCGAGGGACGCAGACGACACGGAGCACGCAGATGAACGCAGAACCCGTTGGCGGAATTAATTTGGTTTGAGAATTATGTTTAAAAAGTTGCGCATATCGCTGATTTTTATTAACTTAGTGTTGTCCAAATCATTAAGTTTAAATCATCGTATGCACAACTTATACACAAAATTCGTCAGAAT